>CBDVAL010000046.1:0-18434 GCA_965371955.1 uncultured bacterium
TTTGCGACGCAGAACTCGAGATCGAACGGCTCTGACTTGCCGCCGAAGGCGCCGCCGACGGGCGGTTGGATGACACGTACGGTCGCAACGTCCAGGTCGAGGATGCGCGCCAGCTCCCGGTGCAGGTAATGAGGCACCTGCGTGGCCGACCAGATGGTGAGCCGGCCATCGGCGGTGTAGTGCGAGATCACCGCGTGAGGCTCCGTGAACGCATGGGTGACGCCGATGAAGCGGAAGCTGTCGCTGGCCACATGGGTCGACGTCTCCAGGGCGGCCGGGACGTCACCGAACTCCTGCGAGACCTGCTTGTGGATGTTGGTGCCGTTCTTGCCGTGCGGGTGGATGGGATCGTCGCTCTGCTGCGCCGCCTCGTCCATGGTGAGGATGGGTGGCAGGACCTGGTAGTCCACATCGATGAGCTGCAATGCCTCGAGGGCGATCTCCTCGTCCTCGGCTGCCACGCCCGCCACGCAGTCGCCGACGTAGCGCACCTTCTCCACCGCCATGGCGGTCTCGTCCTTGCTGATCGGCAGGACGCCGAAGCGCACGGCGGTTTCCTTGCCGGTGACCACGGCATGAACCCCCGCAAGCTCCGAGGCCCGGGAAATGTCGATGCCGCGGATACGGGCGTGGGGATGCGGGCTGCGCAGGATCTTGCCCACCAGCATTCCGGGCAGCTTCAGGTCATCGGTGTACGGTCCCTGGCCGGTGACCTTGCGCCACGAGTCCACCATGGGGACGCGCTGGCCGATGATGTTGTGCTTCCTATCACTCACGGCCGGACTCCAGGGCGGTGGTGGGCCTGCGCGGCCCGGAACCGCGTATCTCGGCGGCGGCCTCGCGGATGGCGTCGAGGATCTTGATATAGCCGGTGCAGCGGCAGACGTTGCCGGAGATGGCCTGGCGGATCTCGTCGTCGGACGGGTCGGGGTTTTCCTCGAGCAGCGCCTTGGTGGTCATCAGGAAGCCCGGCGTACAGAAGCCGCACTGCGATCCGCCTTCGGTGGCCCAGTGCCGCTGGATGGGATCGAGTTCGCCGGGTGCGGACAGCGACTCCACCGTCTCGATCTCGGCGCCGGTGCACTCCATGGCCAGGGTCAGGCAGGACAGGACGGGGCGGCCGTCGCGCAGCACGGCACAGCAGCCGCAGGTGCCCATGTCACAGCCGCGCTTGGTGCCGACCAGGTTGAGGTCCTCGCGCAGGACGTCCAGCAGGACGTCGTAGGGACGCACGGCGACTTCCTGTTCTACGCCGTTGATCCGCAGGCGGATCAGCGTTCGGGGCATGCCGGTTCTCCTGCAAACGACGGGAAAAACGAGACTTGGATGCTCATTATGCGGGTCTGTTGCTTGCGTGGTCAAGCGCTGGTTCCCCGCGAAGCCTTGAGGTCGCGGTTGGATCCTTGCGTGTTGTACCTACTCCTCTTGGGGTTTTGGGGTAGTGGCGCGGTATTGTTCGATTACCTGGGCGAGGATGGCTACGGCGATCTCGGATGGGGTTTCGGCCTGGATGGGGAGGCCGATGGGGCAGATCACTTTGTGCTCGAACGCTTCTTCGGAGACGCCTTGTTCCTTGCAGCGGGACTGGAACTCGTTTCGTTTGGTCCTGGAGCCGATGATGCCGATGTGGCCTTCGAAATTTGCCTTCAGGGCGGCGAGGAGGATGTCTCCATCGGCGTGGTGGTCGTGGCCGAGGATGAGGATGTGGGAGTAGTCGGAGAGAGTTGCTTGTTTGAAGAACTCTTCGGGGGAGAGCGTGAAGTGTTTGCGCGCCCGGGGGAATCGTTCCTCGGTGGCGAAATCCGGGCGAACGTCGGCCACGGAGTGGGAGTAGTCGAGCTGCGCACACAGCCGGGCGGTGGCCTCGCCCACGTGGCCGCAGCCGTAGATCAATAGATGAGGTCCGGGTGCCATGTATTCCACGAATACCTCCACGCCGCCGCCGCAGATGCTATCCAGTGCGCCGGGCTTCTGTCGCGCCAGCTCGAAACGGTGGGTCCCGCTCCGGTGGGTCCGGATGGCCTCCAGGGCCAGGGCCTTGATCTTCTGCTCCAGACCGGCGCCGCCCACGGTGCCCTCCTGGGAGCCGTCCGCGAACACGATCATGCGGGCGCCGAGCTTGCCCGGCACCGATCCCCGGGCATCCACCACCGTGGCCACGGCGAACGGCGTGCGCCGGCGTAGCAGCTCCGCCATGCGGTGGATGATCTCGGGGTTCATGGCGCCCCCTCGGCCAGGAGGCGCAGGAAGCGCTGGTAGTCCTCGGGAGTATCCATGTTCTCCAGCACCCAGGGGTGTTCCATGATCACATACTCCACCTCGTCCTGGTGCGCTCGCAGGACCTGATGGAGCGGGGCGTTGCCGTCCAGTTCGCGGAACTCGGGCAGCAGCGATCGATGGAACAGGGCGGGATGGCCGCGGCGCATGCCGTGTGAGGGTACGATGATCCGCCGCCGTCCGCGCACGGTTTCCCATCGCGTCAGGAGTGCTTCGACCTCGCAGCCCGTCACCAGGGGGAAGTCCACCGGGTAGAGCAGGAAAGCGTCGCTGTCCTCCGGGAGGAGGTCCAGCCCGCACTGCAGGGAAGCCGCCGGGCCCGTGGCGGCGAACTCGAGGTTGACGCAGCTACGGGCCTGCGGTGGCAAGGCCTTGCGGATGCTCTCGGCTTCGTGGCCCAGCACCACCACCGGCGCACCGGCGCCTCCTTCGGCACAGGCGCGCAGCGTCCGCGCGATGCACAGTTCGCCGTGCAGGTCCAGCAGGGCCTTGGTCCGCCCCATGCGGCGGGAGCGCCCCGCCGCCAGAATGATCGGTGTGACGGCCATCATCGGTCATTCTAGACCATCAAGGGGCGGCGGCCCCGGGCTCCGTACGGGACCACGCGCCGCCGCCGGCCACTACCCGCCGCCTGCGGGACGCTCCCTCACGGGCACTGCGCCGGGTTGCTGCGCTCCGCGCAGGTGCCGGGGCCGCCGGTTCCCTCCAGGATGCCGTCGTCCCCGGTGACCAGGAAGAACTGCAACTGAGCCGGCCCGGGAGGGGGCCCCGGATCGACCCAGAGGGTGTCCGTGAGGTCGGGATCCAGGAGGTCCTCACAGATCCCCATGCTGCCGTATCCCAGCGATGCTGCGTCACCGATGTAGAGGTGGTACGATAGCGCGCCGGGCGCGGCCACCCAGGTCAACGTGGTGGTGTCCGTCCACGTCAGGCCCGTCACCTCACCCGGCGTCCGCAAGAGATCCTCCCACTCGTAGGCCCCTGGATCGATCCGTGTCAGGCCGTCACCATCGTGATCCCGGGCGCGCAGGTTGCCGTCGAGGTCAATGCAAGGATCGCCGGTGAACGCGGCGAGGTCGTCTCCGTGATCGAGGAGAGGCGATCCCGGCATGAGGTGGTAGTCCGTCCCCGGCACCAGGAAGCCCGGCACCACCGCGAGGTTGTCGCCCACCGAGGAACAGTCCGGGCTGCCCACGTCCGACCAGGTCACATCCGTGCAGATCATCCCGGCGAGATCGCCGCCACCATGATTCCAGACGATGCTGCTGTGGATGCTCACCGGCCGTCCGGCGAGATTGTCCACGCCCAGGCCGAGGCCGTCTGCCAGTGTGGAGTGCCGCAGGTCCAGTGAGCCTCCGGCGCCCAGGACCAGGCCGTTGCCAGTGCCTACCACCAGCGCGTTGACCAGGACGGCGTCACCTCCCAGCACGGCGGCGGTTCCGCTCAGGCCCAGGAGCTGCACCTGTCGCGCGGTGAGCCTCACGCCTGGGGCCAGGTTGATGCCGTTCACCACCGTGGAGTCCATGGTCGAACCCAGGACCTCGTGGTGGCCCGCATCCAGATCCAGGGCGGTTCCGGCGATCATCTCGAAGTCGACGTTTCGGAGCACCGTGGGTGCCAGGGCGTGCACGCCGTTGGCGCCCCGCAGGGTCAGGTCCTCGAGGGTCGCCGGGCTGCCCAGCAGGGTGGACAGGATCGTGACGGCCGCCCCCAGGTCGCCGTCGATGATGGTGCCTCCGCTGCCCTTCAGGGTCAGGTCCAGGACGCCGTCCAGCACCACGTTCTCGTGGTAGACACCCAGGGGACCGGGCAGGATCTGGATCTCCACGCCGGCCTGGTTCACCGCGTCCACCGCGGCCTGGATGGTGGTGTAGTCCGCCCAGTCCAGGGGATCGGCCGAGACGGTGAGAACGCTGGGGGTCATCGGGGCAGCCGCGACGGTCACCTGGTCGGACAGGATGGGGAACAACCCCGACGCGATGACCGGCGAGCCCGGCACCAGCGCCAGATCGGCGGCCACCGACGTGGTGGCCACCACCGCAGCCTGGAATGTCGCACCCTGTGCCGCGTTGGCGGATAGATCGTAGGTCACCAGCCAGTTGCGGCGAACGAAGGTCGAAACCGTCGCGTTGGTCAGAGGAAGATCCACGAAGCCATCGTCCGCCGGAAACGGAACCGGCCCTCCCAGCAGCGTGTCGCGCTGGGTTACCGTGCCGTCCCCGTCGACATCCTCGTAGATGCGCACGCCCAGAACGCCGCTGTCGTCCAGCAACGTTCCGGAGGTGTCGACACGCATGCTCAGGACCCGGGCCGGCAGACCCACGGCCTCGAGCACCAGCGGCAGGACCACCTGATCCTTGAGGCCGGCCGGCGCCTGAGACGGGACGGTGATGTCGGTCCGCTTGGCGATGTCGAGCACGCTCGACAGGTTCAGGACGCCGCCGAACTCCGAGGTAGCACCGGTGGCGGTGTGGGTCACGGTGGCGTGAAGCTGGTTTCCTCCCACCAGCCCCAGCGGCGCGCTGAACGAACCGCCGATCACCACCGCCCGGCTCATGAGGATCTCCCCCTCGTCTCCTGAGTCGCTGAAGATCTGCACGCGGCTCCCGTCCGGGATGGTCGGGTCCACCGTGCCCAGCACCTTTCCTCCGGCAACCGACGTGAGAACCGGCGGGATGGGCTCGCCGTTGCCGCCGTTGCTGGTGTCGATACCCAGTCCCGGGTGGGCGGTGATGGAGTTATTGCGGATCTCGTTCTTGAGGGTTGTGGCTCCATCCACGATGACGCCGGGCTGGAGGTTGCCGATGATGGTGTTACCCGCCGGCAGGAGGACTTCCGTTCCGCCGACGTCTATCTTCAGCTCCCCGCCCACCACGTTTCCTGTGGCGCCTGCCAGCAGGCGCACGCCGGCTCCCAGGTTCGGAGAAATCGCCAGCGTCGGAGTCACCTGTCCGATGGCGTTGGCCGCGACCTGGTTGCCGGTGGAGGCGCCTTCGATGCGCACGCCGTCCCCCTGGCTGTCCACGATGATGTTGGCCCCGGAAGTCTCCCGGCTGCCGATGTGGTTGCCCGAGGAGTCCTTCAGGTAGATCCCGTAGGGTCCGTTGCCCAGTATTGCCGAGCCGTCGGGCCTCGTCCCGATGAAGTTCCCGAAGATCCGGTGCCCGCCGTTTCCGTACACCGCGATTCCACCGACGGCCCCCGCCACGGAACGCCCATTGCCCAACACCTGGTTGTTCGGGCCCACGACGCAGTTGGTGGAGCTGGACAGTATCAGCCCGGCGAGATCGTTGGACCCCAGCGATTGATGTCCAAGGCGGTTGCTGGTCAACACGATATCCGTGGAGTTCTGGATGTAGACACCGACCCGGTTCCCGAAAACCAGGTTGTTGATCTGGGTCTCGCCGCCAATCCGGTGACCGCTGGAGTTGGTCACCAGGATGCCCACGCCATCGGGCGGCTGGGTCAGGATGTCATTGGGTACGAACGTGCCCTGGTGGCCCTGGACGCGGTTGCCCACGATCCGGTTGGACAGGTTGGGTTCGGTGATGTTCACGGCGTCGATGTGGATCCCTGCCTTGGTGTTGCCGAAAAATGTGTTTCCCTCGCCGGAGATAGGGCTGCCGATGCGGTTGGCACGGGCCCCGGTTCGGAGAATCAGGCCGGTGCCGTTGCCGTCCACGTAGTTGTTCTCCAGGACGTTACCTCCTGAGGGCGTCTGACCCGGCAGAATGCTGCCGGAGTCGCCTCCCGATTCCAGCAGCAAGCCTGCCTCCAGGTTGGTCACGATGTAGTTCACCGGGTCCTTCTCGTACACCAGCAGGTCAAACTCGTCGAACACCGTAACCCAGGTCCCTGGCCGCCCGATGAGGTTGCTGTGGGCGCCTCCGGTGATGCGGATCCCGTGGAGGTTGCCCAGGGCAAGGCCGGTAGTCCAGTCCCAGAGCTCCTGCCGGTACAGGTTGCCGATGTACGAGCCCAGGACGATGTTGCCCCGGGTGCCGCTGCCGGACATGTGGATGCCCGAGCCACCGGCATGCCCCACCACTTCCACGCTGAACTTGGTGTCCGACTCGCCAATCTCGTTGTCGTGAGCACCGCCCGTGATGGCGATACCGTGCATGCCGTTGGGGAGGATGGCCGGGATGGGGAAGGTGGTGTTCTCGAAGGGCGCGCCGATCCGGGTATCCTTGATACGGATGTTGTGCACAGCGGGGCCATCCAGCCAGATGCCGTGAACGTCGTTGGCTGCGATCTCGTTGGGCGGGCCCTGGTTGAAGCCCACGGAGGGTTCGCTCCCCACGAGGACGTCGGAGACATCCCCGATGATGTGGATCCCCGAGCCGGTGTTCTTGGCTGCTGCGCCGTTGCCGTCGATGCCGATGCTGTTACTGGCCAGCTGTGAGTCCGTGTGGCCGGTCCCGGTCAGGACGATGCCGTCGCCCTGGCTGCCGGTGACCCGCACGAACCGAACCGAGGTGCGGCTGGCCTCCGACCAGATGCCGTCGCCGATGCTGCCGCTGACCTCCATCCAGGGAAACGGGGGCGCGCTGAGATCCGGAGATCCCAGATAGTTGTCGGTGGACGCGGAGCCCTGGATGCGCACGCCTCCCATCGTGTTGCGGCGGATGTCTCCGACATGCAGCAGGTTCGCCTGGGCCCCGCCCTCCACCAGAACGCCGTACATGTCGTTGTCACTGATGGACCCCGCCAGGCTGCCTGCGGGGTTCACCCGGAAGAAGAATTCGTTCGCCGACACGCCGGGCCCCAGGAGGTGCACTCCATGCTCGGTGCAGTTCTCTGCGCTGAGCGTGTCGAAGTTGTTGGCGCTGGAGGTTCCCTCCATCCTCAGGCCGCTGCCGCCGCAGCCGTCGACCTGGACGAACTTGAGCTGGTTGGCCTTCGCATTCACGAAGCGGACGCCGTGGCCGGCGATATTGCGCAGTAACAGGTCGCGGACCAGGGCCTTCTCGCCGGACAGAGTCAGTCCGTCGCCGGTGGCACTGGTGCCGTCCAGGGTCAGGTTGCCGAAGAAGAACTGGTCGAAGTTCTTCACGTCCGGCAACTGCCCTCCGGAGAGGAACAGTACGCTACCCGGGGGAAGACCGTCGGCCGCGATGGTGTCCTTGCTGAATTCGTTGTGCGCGCCGGCGACGAAGTTGCTCGGGTTGATGAAGTCGGACTCAAAGGACCCGGTGGTGGTCCCCTGGGGGCGCAGCGTAGGGGCACGGGCCAGGGTTCCGTTGGCCCAGCCCATGGCCTCCCGGAGGGTGACCTGGCCGTCCATCACGTCTCCCTCGGCGAGCGTCAACACGTTGAAGACCGTTCCCGGGTTTCCACCCACGGGTGCTGCTGCGGTCACCTGGACCACGTTGCTGAACCGTGACTTGGCGGCGTCGGTATCGTGCTTGATCTCCACCTTGAGGTTGACCGGGGCGGTGGTGTTGATGGACCGGTAGCGGATCTTGGTCTCGGTGGCCGAGATCGGGGTTCTGAATATGTCGTCGACCCAGACCTGGTTGCGGGCGCGTTCCCGGGAGAAGTTCTCCCCGACGATGGTGAAGATGGTCCCCGCCACTGGAGGGTCGGGACTCAGCGACAGGATCACGGGATCCGGGATCACCCGGAACGTGGAGTTGGGTGGCGGAAGACCGACTGTAGACGAGCCGCCGCGTCCGGCACGGCGGACGGTGATGAACCCCACCCCGGTGGGCGAACCTCCGGGGATCTCCACCACCAACGAGGTGGCAGAGTCCTTGAGAACGATGGCCTTGGCGACCGCCGGTTGGTTCGCCGGGTCGGTTCCCAGGGGGATGTTGAACTCGACGATGTTCTCGCCGGGGATCCGCGAGAAGCCGCGTCCATGAATGGTGACGGTGGTGCCGATGTAGCCCTGGCGTGGAAGGAAGCTGGTGATCACCGGCGACCATGGATCTCCCATGGAGATCGTGGTGGTCTCCACCGCCTGAGCCACGTTCAGCGTCGGCGAGCCGAAGACGTTGGTCAGCGCCGTCACGCGCTCGATGACCGCCCCCACGGCGGCGACCTTGCCCGGGATGTCGACCACCTTGAGCGCCGTCTTGCCCAGGGCGCTGAAGACCGAAAGGATGCCCTTCTTCTTGATGGCATCCACGATCATCGAGATCCCCACCTTGACCGCCTCCTCGTAAACAGCGCGTAGCAGCGATGCGTCCAGGTTCCCGGCGGCGGCCTGGGAATCCAGCGCCTTCGCGATGCCGAACTGCACCGAGAGGATGATGCCGGCTATCTCGTTGTCACCGACGAAATCGGCGGCGTTGATGAAGATCCCGAGACCATCGATCACCGCCAGGGAGATGTTCAGCGCGGCCGCGATGTTGGCCTCGGATTGCCTGTTGGGGATCGCGTTGATCAGGGCATCCTGTGAGTCGAAGTCCGCGCCGCTGAACCCCCGCGCCAGGAAGAGTGCCGAGCGTTCGGCCGGGATCCGGAGCTTCGCAGGCGGGAAGACCTGCGTGGTGAGCCAGCCCTTCAACTGGCCGATGAGGTCGATCTTCTTGGAGTTGAGCGTTGCCGACACGTGCAGGGTGGAGATCTTGCCCCGGCGTTCATCCGAGTAGACCGTGTTGTCATTGAGAAGGTTCTCGAACTGTGGTCGCCCAGCGAACCTGTCCGGGATGACCTCGTAGAGGTGGATGATCCAGTCGAGGGGATTGCCGTTCGACCGTGCCGGGAAACTCAACCCATGGGCTGGCACGCCGTGCTCGTCGTTCTCGGTTTCCGTGGTGGCGGTGTGGCCCATCCGGTCCAGGTCGGGAAGATCCAGGTCGGTGTTCTTGAACAGGTCCCGGGGCGAGTTGTTCGAGAAGCCCACCAGCTCGCCGACGTAGTCGTTCAGGATCACGGCTTCGGTGGCGCCCCCCGGCACCGCCGCCGGAGGCGGCGGGGCTGCCGCCACATAGGCAAGAACGGCGCTGAGATACGTCGCGTCGAACCCCGGGCTCTCGCCGTAATCCTCGCCGGCCAGGACGGCGGTCTCGATGAGCGAAGCCAGCGCCTGCGTCTCCACCAGCCCGGCGATGGTGGTCAGGATCAGATCGTCCTGCGCGGGGTCGCCGTCGAAGCCCTGGGGCGTCAGGAACACCAGTGCCGCGGCCGTGCTGGCAGCGCTCACCGTCACGCCGGCGGTGGTGTCGATGGCGATGGCCAGCAGGTTCGAGTCCTCGGGGTTGCGCACCGCGGCCACCAGCGTCGGCTCTCCCTGGACCACGCGCACCGGAAACGACGGGCCGCCCGGTGGGGCATCGCCGTAGATTGTGCCGAACAGGTACCCGGAGGTGGCCGCGGCCAGCGCCGGGTCCATATCGGCGACCAGCGACCGCAGCACTTTCAACGCACGGGCCGTGGAGAGCACCGGTCCCGCCGCTCCTACCTCGACCTCCACCGGGGCCGTGACGGCTCCCACCGGGACGGTGAAGCGCAGGAAGTCCGTCTGGACCTCCTCGACGACGGCGACCACGTTGCTCACCCGGACCGTGTAGGTCACCAGCAGGTCGAAGCCGGTGCCGTGGAGGGTGACGCTCTCGCCGGGCTCGGCGGCCAAGGGGTCGAACACGGTGAAGGACGGCGTCTGCGCCAACGCAGGTGCTGCCAGGCACCATCCAGAAAAGGCCAGTGTTATCAGTCGGATCCAGGTGCTCGTGGTGGCTCGGCGCATGGTGTCTCCGCCGGGATGGAGGTTCCCGTTCGGATCTTCATGCGAAAAACGGCAGGGAATCGCGCCAAGATTGGACTCTTAGTCCTGCCGGGCCTCCCGGATGGCCCGGGCCCGGGCCTCCAGCTCGGCCGCCCGGTCCGGCTCCTGCAGCCTCCTGAGGAGCTCGGCGTAGACCTCCAGTGTGCTGGCCACGTGGGGATGGTCCGGGCCCAGGGCCTCCTCGCGGATCTCCAGGCAGAGCCGGAAGCTGCCACGCGCCGCCTCGAGGTCGCCCTCGGCCATCTGCAGGCGACCCAGGTTCACCAGGCTGGTGGCCACCTCGGGGTGCCGGCCCCCCAGCTTCTCCTCCCGGATCCGCAGGGACTCGGTGAGATGAGGGCGGGCCTCGGCCGGCAGCCCCATGTCCAGGAGGAGGCGCCCCAGGTTGTTCATGGCGCTTGCCGTGTTCGGATGCTCCGGTCCCAGTGTGCGCCTCAGATTGTCCAGCGTGCGCTGGAACATCGGCCGGGCCTCGTCGTAGCGCTCCAGGTTCCAGTACAGGATGGCCAGGCTGTTGACCACGTACGACGCGTCGGGATGATCCGGCCCCAGCGAGTCCTCGAAGAGGGCGAGGGCCTCCTCGTAGAGCGGCAGCGCTTTCTCGTAGTCGTTGAGGCTCCAGTAGGCGATGCCCATGTTCCGGAGGATGCGGCCCACCTCAGGATCGCGGGGGCCCAGGGTCTCGACCAGGATGCCATGCGCTCTCCGGGCGACCTCCAGAGCCTTGCCGTAGTCGCCCAGGCTTTGATGGACTCCCGAGAGATTGCGCAGTGTCTGGCCCACCCGTAAATCCCGGGGACCGTGGGAACGCTCCCAGAGCGTCGCCGCCTCCTCGAGGAGAGGGAGCGCTTCCTGGTGGCGCCCCATCTGGTGCCGGACGGAACCCAGGTGGTCCAGGAGGCCGGCGAGCTGGGCGTCCGTGGCCCCGGGAAGCCCTCGGCGGATCTCCAGCGCGCTCTCGAACAGCCCCTCTGCCTCGGGGTTCAGTCCAAGCTGCGCGTAGACCGAGCCCATCTCCGCCATGAGGCGGCTGCGGAGTTCGGGCTCGGTCTCGAGATCCGACTCGATGCGCTTCACCCCGCGATCCAGGATCTCCCGGGCGGTGACACTGTCGACGTCCCGGGCGCTGGGCTCCGAGCCCCGGAACAGGCCGGCCAGGAAGCCGGAGATCTCCTGCGCGGTGCGCGCCTCCTCGCGTGCCTGGCGCTCCGCGGCGCGGGCGCGCACCAGGCCGAACGAGGCAGCGGCCATGCCCACCACCAGAGCGATAGCCACCGCCGAGCCTGCGGCCACCGCCACCTTGTGGCGCCGCACGAACTTTCGCAGCCGGTACGAGGCCGTCGGCGGCCCGGCGAGGACCGGCTCCTCCTGGAGGTGCCGCCGGACGTCGGCGGCCAGCTCGGAGGGGGAGGGGTAGCGCTGGTCCGGCGATTTCTCCAACGCCTTCATGGTGATCCAGTCCAGGTCGCCGCGCAGTCGTCGCGCCAGGGAAACAGCGTCGGTGCGCCGCCTCTCCGCGATCCCGGGGTCCGTCCCGGTGAGCGTGCTCAGGCGGGTGCTGGGACGGGGCGGCTCGTCCTCCCGGATGCGCCGCCGGATCTCGTCATAGCCCGCCCTTCGCAGTTCCTGCGGGTCGAATGGCAGCGCTCCCACCAGTAGCTCGTAGAGCAGGACGCCCAGGGAGTACACGTCGGTTCTCGTGTCCACGTCCATGCCCGATTGACCGGCCTGCTCCGGGCTCATGTACTCCGGCGTTCCCATGAGGACGCCCGCGTGGGTGAACAGGGTCTTCTCGGTGAGCCGCTGCTCCACCGCCTTGGCGATGCCGAAGTCGATGATCTTGGGAACCGGCTTGCCGTCCTGCTCCGCGACCAGGACGTTGCCCGGCTTCAGGTCACGGTGGATGATCCCCTTCTGGTGAGCATGCTGGACCCCCGAGCACACCGCGAGGAACAGCTCCAGCCGATCTCCTGTCCTCAGACGGCGCGCGTCGCAATAGCTCGTCAGGGGCTCGCCGTCCACGAACTCCATGACGAAGTAAGGGCGGCCACTCGCGGTGGCGCCGGCATCCAGTACCCGGGCGATGCAGGGATGGTTCATCATCGCCAGCGCCTGCCGCTCGGCCTCGAAGCGGGCCACCACCTGGGCGGTATCCATCCCCAGCCGGATGAGCTTCAGCGCAACCCGGCGGCGGACCGGCTCCTGCTGCTCGGCCTCGTAGACCACGCCCATCCCACCCTGGCCCACCTCGCGCAGGATCCGGTAGGGGCCGATGAGATCGCCCGGCGCAGCGACCTCTAGCTCGTCGTCCGGCAGCGACATTCCGAGGATGGCCTCCGGCGTGGGCAGGGAGAGGGAGCTACCCTGGGACTCCAGCAGGGACTCCACCTCCTGGCGCATGGCGTCGTCGTCCCCGCAGGCACCGTCGAGGAACACAGGTCGGTCCTCCGGTGCCAGCTCGGACGCATCGTGGAAGATCTCCCACATCCGTTCCCATCCAGCTTCGCTCATAGGATCCCCTGAAGACCGTTACCTGGTCCGACCTGTGGTATACACGGAGTATGCCCGATGGGACTCCCCGCAGCGACGTGACCCGGATCCTCCAGCAGCTCCAGGCCGGCAAGACGCAGGCGTCGGACGAACTCCTGCCGCTGGTCTATGCCGAACTGCGCGCGCTGGCGCGCTCCCGGGTGGCCCGGGAGAAGCACGCCCACTCCTTGCAGCCCACATCTCTGGTTCATGAAGTGTATCTCCGTCTCGTGGGGGACCGCGACCCGCAATGGGAGGGCCGGGCCCACTTCTTCGCTGCCGCCGGTGAGGCCATGCGCCGCATCCTCGTCGAGAAAGCCCGGCGGCGCGCCAGCCTCAAGCGCGGCGGCGACCTGCGGCGCGTCGAGCTGCACGAGAACGTCGCCGGCGAGCAGCCGCGCTCCGAGGAGCTTCTCTCGCTGGATGCTGCCCTGAGCCGGCTGGAGGCCCGGGACGCATCCATGGCCGGCGTGGTGAAGCTACGCTACTTCGCCGGCATGACGGTCCCGGAGACCGCCGAAGCACTGGACCTCTCCCCGAGGACCGTGAACCGCATGTGGACGGCGGCCCGGGCCTGGCTGCGCCGGGAGATGGACCGGGATCCCGCGGAGAACCTGCCGGATTCTTAATGCGCAATGCACGGCCGAGGCGCGCCATGCCGGGCGCGCCTGGCCTGGCCTCTAGTACTACTTTGTCAGCTCCCTGATCTTCCTTGCCCCGGGCGCTGTTTCGGGGTCTTGTACTTCGCTACGGTTTCGCCTGTGCTTCGCCTTGATGCTGGAGAAGAAGTCATGGAGCGTTCTTCGCCGACTGACCCGTTGGGTCGATCAATTCAAGGTCTGTTTTGGCCATCGCGCGCAAGAACTGAGTTTGCGGTATTACGTCGAAGGACTGCTCAACGACAGCGCACGCAAATCGATGCAGGCGATGCACGCCCGGTTGACGGATCCGGTTCCCTACCAAGCCTTCCAGCACTTCGTCACGCATGCTCCCTGGAGTGCTGCGGCGGTATGGCGTCGATTGCTGACCGTTCTGCCAGAACGCAAAGGCGTGCTGATCTTCGACGATACGGGGTTTCCCAAACAAGGTCGAAAGTCGGTTGGGGTGGCACGGCAGTATTCGGGGACGCAAAGACGAACTCGGACTAGACCACTTCGAAGGTCGCACGTATCCCGGTTGGCAGCATCACATGATTCTCTGCGCCCTCGCCTACGCTCAACCGCGTCCATCCAAGCGGATGGGCGCGGTTCATCTCGGGTCGATGATCTCTTCAGAACTACCTGCCGGACGGCACGGTCTCTAATTGCTCCATGACCTGGTCAACGGTGAAGCTGGCCGCTTTCTGGCGCGGCGGGAACTCTTCGAACGTCTTCAGGAAATCCCCAACATATCCTTGCGCCGGTATCAACAGGAACGCATGGTCCATCCACCAATCCCAGTACGTGTTCGAGGTGATCGAGGCCCGCTCATATGGATCCATACGCAGATTGAACAGCCAGGGTATCCGCGTATTCACCAGGGGTTCACCCCAGACCAACATGGTGCCCTGTGCCCGTTGCTGAGCGAAGATGACCTTCCAGTTATCGTACCGGAGCGCCTGCAAGTCGCCATCGTCGGAGAAGTAGAAGAACTCCTCACGTGGGCTCTTCTTCTCCTTGTCCGTCAGGTAGGGTAGGAAGTTGTAGCCGTCGAGATGCACTTTGTACGTCGTGTCGTTGACCTTGTGACCCTTCTTCAGTCTTTCCTTGATGCCGGAATCCCCAGCGGCCGCCATCAGTGTGGGCAGCCAATCCATGTGCGAGATGATGTCGTTGGAAACGGTGCCGGCCTTGATCTTGCCCGGCCAGCGCACCATGGCGGGTACGCGGTAGGCCCCTTCCCAGTTGGAGTTCTTCTCGCCGCGGAAGGGCGTCATGCCGCCGTCGGGCCATGTGTTCATATGGGGGCCGTTGTCCGTGCTATACAAGACAATCGTGTTGTCGGCAATACCCAGCTCATCGATCTTCTGTAATACCGTACCGACGTTCTTGTCATGGTCGATCATGGCGTCGTGGTAGGGCGACTGCCAGCGTCCCGACTGGCCCATGCTCTCCGGTTTGACATGGGTTCGGAAGTGCATGTGCGTGAAATTCACCCAGACGAAAAATGGCTTACCGGCCTTGTGCTGCTCTTCGATAAACTCTACCGAACGGGCGGCAAAGTCGTCATCGATTGTTTCCATACGCTTCTTGGTCAATGGGCCTGTGTCTTCGATCTTCTGTTCCCCATTTGGCAAGGCGAAGCTGTGGATCACGCCTCGAGGTGCGTACCGCTTCACGAATGCGGGGTCCTTCGGGTAATCAGGTAGTTCCGGCTCCTCGGAAGCGTTCAGGTGATAGAGAGGGCCGTAGAACTCGTCGAAGCCGTGGAGAGTGGGCAGGTGTTCGTCCTTGTCGCCCAGGTGGTTCTTCCCGAACTGGGCCGTGGCATAGCCCAACTGCTTCAGTAGCCGCGCAATCGTGGGGTCTTCCTTCTGCATGCCGACGTCGGCGCCAGGCATTCCCACCTTGCTGAGGCCGGTGCGGAAAACGCTCTGGCCCATGAGGAAAGCCGCACGGCCCGCGGTGCAACTCTGCTCGGCGTAGTAGTCGGTAAAAATCATCCCCTCGTTGGCAATGCTGTCGATGTTGGGAGTCCTGTAACCCATCAGTCCCTTCGTGTACGCACTGATGTTGCTTTGCCCGATGTCGTCGCCCCAGATAACGACGATGTTGGGCTTCTTCTGTGTCTGCGCCTCAATGCCCGTTACGGTGATAGCTGAAACCGTAAGAAGTGTCACGACTGCCAGCACAAGCCTTGACCGTGTTCTCATGGTGGGCCCTCCTTTTTTCCTCGGGTCGCCGATACCGTAGATGGAATCGATTAATATGTCAAGTCTGGACGCAGAAACTTATGAACATACTAATCAAGATGACCGGTTTCGTGTTCATGGGAAGGGAGGGCCGGCACCGTGCAGCGCGAGGAGGCCCTGGCCGACGCGGTGGACAAGAAGGACCTGGAGAGACGCTTGGGCGCCGCTCTAGAAGCGGCGGACTCTCGGCTCGGTGCGGCGGGATCGTAGCCGGCAGTGAGGCCCAGATCGGACCAGAGCGCTATCTGGTCCCGTCGATAGTCGCTTGCGGAGACTCTGAATCGCGCACGAAACCGGCGGGCGAGGGTTTTCGGATTGCGGAAGTCCACCTGCCAGGCCAACTCGGTGATGGGGGCGTCGCTGGCCAGCAGCAGGAGCGCCGCGCGCTCGACGCGCAAGCGCTCGACGAATGCAGCCGGCGTCTCGTTCACCGCCTGCCGGAAGAGACGGTGGAAGTGGAAGGGTGAGAAGCCAGCGGCGTCTCTTCATGCCCCCAATCTACCATCGCGAAACGTCTGCGACTTGACGATTCTTGCGGTGGCGCTGGCCGGAGCGACCGAGGAAGATGCTAGGATTGCCAGGCTTAGGTCAAGAAAAAGCGACGGGGGAAGGACTGATGCGCAATAGAAGGCGTTTCCGGGGAGCCGTGTCGGGATGGCTCATTCTTCTGATGGTGCTGGTGCTGCCGGCCCTTGCCACGGCCCAGGAGGGCGGGTCCGAAGGTGATGAGAAGCCGAAGAAGGACGCCGCGGAAGACAAGCCAAAGCAGAAGGAGTCCACGGACGAGGACAAGCCTACCACCGTGAAGGAGCTGCAACGCCGGCTCCAGGAACAACTCCGCAGGCTGGATACGCAGAGCCAGCAGCTCGAGAGCCAGCGCAAGCTCATTGAAGAACAAGGCCAGGCCATCGACGAGCAGCGGGAACTGCTCGTGGCCATGCAGACGCAGATCGATCAGATCTCCCAGCAACCCGAGGAGGCGCCTTCCGTTCAGAGCATTGCGTTCAGGGAGAGGCTGGAGAAACTCGAAGGGCAGCTCGAGGAAGCGCCGGAGGATCCGGTAACCGACGACGAGTTCCCCGGCTCCTTCCGCGTTCCCGGCACCAACGCGGCCATCAAGTTCGGCGGCTTCGTCAAGATGTCCGTGGTGGGCAGCTTCGACGCCCTAGGGTCCGACGACCGTTTCGTCGTGGCGACCATTCCGGTGGATGCCGAGTCTTCAGGAGAAGATGCCCGGACCAGCCTGTCCGCGCAGCAGTCGCGCATCAACCTTGACCTGAGGCAGTCCACCGGCAATGGCAATCTGCGGGCGTTCATGGAGGGCGACTTCGCCGGAGAGAACGAGAGCGCCCGCCTGCGCCACGCCTTCGGACAGTTTCGTACCATTCTGGCTGGCCAGACCTGGTCCACGCTGGTGGATCGCCAGGCGCTGCCCGAGGAGCTCGATTTTGAGGGGCTGAGCGGCCGCATCCGGCTGCGGCAGGCGCAGATTCGCTGGATGCCGGCCCTGGGCGAGAGGTTGAGCCTGGCACTGGCGCTGGAGGACCCGGATCCGGACGTCACCAACGGAGACGGCGTGAGCCAGGTGCCGGACTTCATCGGCAGCATCCGTTGGCACCGGGGCAGCCGCCATGTGCAGGGTGCCCTCCTGCTGCGCCAGATCCGCGCGCAGCCGGCGGACGATCCCGGTGATTCCCAGAGCGAGTTCGGCTGGGGATTGTCCTGGAGCGGGAAGATCAAGGTATCCAAGCGCAATGACCGGGATCACTTCCTGTTCCAGTTGAACCTGGGCGACGGGATCGGCCGCTACATCAACGATCTGGGCGCCGAGGGCGGGCAGGACGCGGTGATCGACCCGGATACCGGGGCCATGGAGACCCTCCAGGCCTTGGGTATGTACGCAGCCTACAACCACTGGTGGAGTGAGCGCTTCCGGTCCACGTTCGTCTACAGCAAGGTGTACGTGGACAACCTTGACATTCAGCGGGACGATGCGTACAAGACCACGGATCGAGTCACCGGGAACCTGCTGTTCTCGCCCGTTCCGAGGGCCGACTTGGGCCTGGAACTCCTGTGGGGAAGAAAGGAGAACAAGGACGGTCAAACCGGAGAGGCGAAACAGATCCAGTTCGCCTGGATCTATCGCTACTAGCACGAAGTGCTAAGGGCGTTTCGAAGTGACACCGGACGGACAGAAAGGAAACTGCCGTGAGGACAAGAAGATGGTTTCCCGCATTGCTGCTGCTCCTCGTGATTCCCGCGACCATGGCCGGCGTGTCTGTGGACTACGACCATGAGAAGGATTTCTCCCATTACAAGACGTTCGGCTGGAAGCCAGGAACACCGGCACGGAACGATCTGTCGCAGAGACGCATCGAGAACGCCATCCAGATGGAGCTGGATTCCAAGGGCCTGACCCAGTCCAAGGGCGAGGCCGACCTGTACATCGTCACTCACGTTTCCATCGAGGGCAAGACGCGCGTGGACGTGGACAACTTCGGTTACGGCGGCTACTGGCGGGGCTATCAGATGAGCACGGTGCACGTGACGAACTTCGAGGTGGGGACGCTCGTCGTGGACCTGCTGGACGGCAGGACCAACCGCCTGCTGTGGCGCTCCATCGCCACCAAGACGCTGCCTTCCAAGATGCCCAAGCCCGAGAAGGTGGAGAAGAAGATCGCCAAGATTGCGGGCAAGATGTTCAAGGATTATCCGCCGCAGTAGAGAGTTGTTGGGTCATGCTCCCGCCCCTGCTCCACCAGCGGCTGGCCCTCTCGAACTCGACCAGCTTCGCGGCGTTCACAATTTGCCCCAGCCGGTCGGCCATGAGAATCCGGAACATAGGGGTCTTCCGGAGCGCCTTGACGCCGCGCTCTCGCGTTGGGGTACGTCAGGTGCCTAGATTCGCGAATCCGGCCTCTAGAACACGAGCTGCATCTGGGCGAACAGGGTCTCGCCGTCCTGGCCGCGCATACCGTTCACATTCTCGCCCCTCTGGTAGGT
>CBDVAL010000047.1:0-18308 GCA_965371955.1 uncultured bacterium
TGTTGCAGGGCCTGGATGAGCTGGTCGATTCATTCCATGGGTCCTCTTGGTGCTCCGACTAGACCTGCGCAACGCGCAGGATGTGGCCGTTGTTGATGAGGCGGGCTCGCTCGCCGTCACGCAGAGTCAAGAACTGCTGGGGCTGGTTGAGGATGTCCTGCAGACGGCGGCTCCCCTCGGGCATGAGGTAACGCAGCTTGCCGGTAACGCAATCTCCGTTGTCCATCAGGATTTCCACCTGAATGTTGACGGCAAACTCCGGGGCCAGGTCCTCGGCACCCGCATGCTCGCCTCCGAACTCCGCGTCGGCATCCACCGAGAGGCAGAGGACCGCCGAAAGATGCAGGAACATCACGTGCTCATCGCTGTCGGCTGCCGGAAGGAAGCCGTCCGGTCCATTGAGCAGGTCACTGAGGCGCTCGCCACCTGTGCGGGTAGCTGCATGCTCGGAGAGGAACAACCGGAGGGGCAGGGGGGCGCGTCCGGCGAGAGTGATCTCCGCCAGGACACTGCGTTTGGGGATCTGATATGCGTGATTCAAGGTTCACCGAGCCGGGCGCCCGGCAGGGAACCGCAAACGCGTTTCCCTGGCCGATGGCTGCCCGCAGATTCCCCCCACAGCGTGTCAATCTAGTTCCCGGGCCAAGCGGTGTCGAGGTTATGGGCGCTGGTCGCCTGCCCGGCCTGTCCTGTGTCCAGATTCACCACAGATTGTGTACGTTTTACATCCACCGAACGGTACGGTAGTGTTCCGGCTCATCATTAATGATCCGAAACTCCAGCTGGCCACCTGCAGTTCTTCCTGTAGTCGAGCGTATGCAATACGGCTTCCTCATCGATCATCGTCGTTGCATCGGCTGCCACGCCTGTACCGTGGCTTGCAAGGCGGAGAACGAAGTCCCGGTGGGGAGCTTTCGCACCTGGGTGCAGTACGCGGAGAAGGGCACGTTCCCGGAGGTGCGCCGCCACTTCGCCGTGTTGCGTTGCAACCACTGCACCTCGGCACCGTGCGCGACCATCTGCCCGGTAAACGCGCTGGAGAAACGGCCCGACGGCATCGTGGACCTGGACAGGGATGAATGCATCGGCTGCCGTGCGTGCATGCAGGCCTGCCCCTATGATGCGCTCTACCTCAACGAGGACCGCGGCACGGTGGAGAAGTGTCACTTCTGCGCTCACCGGGTGGAGCGCAAGCTGGAGCCGGCCTGCGTTACTGTCTGTCCTGAGGAGGCCATCGTGCACGGCGACGTGCACGATCCCGGCAGCAGGATCAGCCGGATGATCACCGGCCTGGACACCGAGGTGCGCCGGCCGGAGCAGAACACCGGCCCCAATGTTCACTACGTGGGCCACGAGCCCTCCATGCTGCAGCCGGGCAGCGTGCAGCGCCCGCAGACGTTCCTGTCCAGTGAAAACCCGCAGCACAAGGGCGATGTCCCCTGGCCGGCCGAGCTGCCGGTGGAGCCCGAGACGCGCACCGTCCTGGATGCCAGCCACCATATCGAGTGGGGCTGGCCGGTGGCGCTGTATCTCGTGACCAAGGGCATGGCCGCCGGTGTGGCCATGTTGTCGCCGTTCGTAGCGGCGCTGGGGCTGGCGGGGTTCGCCGCCGACTTTCTTCCGGAGCTCATCGCGCTGGTGTTCACCGTGTTGACCACGGGCCTGCTGGCCGGGGACCTGGCGCGACCGCAACTGTTCCTGCGGGTCCTCACCCGGCCCAACACGCGCAGCTGGCTGGTGCGGGGCGCCTGGGTGCTGACGGCATTCACGCTGCTATTGGGAGGGGCGCTGGCGGCGCGCTGGGCCGGCATGGGAGCGCTGGCCGATATGCTGCGCTGGGCGCACGCCGCCACCGGCATCCTGGTGGCTGGCTACACTGCGTTCCTGTTCGGCCAGTGCGAGGGCCGCGATCTGTGGCAGAGCCGCTGGCTACTGCCGCATCTCATCGTCCAGGCGCTGCTCTGCGGCGCCGCCTGTCTGCTGCCGTTCGCAGGCGGGAACACAACCCTCCTGGCCATTTTTCTGATCAGCGCCGCCACCCACGCCGTCCTGTCCCTGGCGGAGCGCTACCGTTCCCACGGGACGTCCAACGCCCGGCAGGCGGCGGCGTTCCTGGGCACCCTGCGCCTGGGACTCCTGAGGCCGCTGCGCGACGGGCTGCTTCTGGTCACGGTGCTGGCGGTGGCGCTGGCGCTGTTCTCGCCAGTGGCGGCGCTGGCTGCGGCACTGTCCGGACTGCTTCTCTATGAATGGGTCTACGTGCGCGCGGCCCAGATGCCTCCCCTGTCATGAGCGACGACTTCTTCACCACCACGCCTCTGGAATCGTTCCCGCCGGTGGACCAGTGGGACGACTGGATGGAGTACGACGCGGCGTCGTGGCCGCGCAAGGTGGAGCGGCGCTTCCAGCTCGTGCCCACCACCTGCTTCAACTGTGAGTCCGGCTGCGGGCTGTTCGCCTATGTGGACAAGGACAGCGGCAAGATCCGCAAGCTCGAGGGCAACCCGCATCACCCCGGCTCGCGCGGCAAGAACTGCGCCAAGGGCCCGGCCACGTTGAACCAGGTGAACGACCCCGAGCGCATCCTGTATCCGCTCAAGCGCGTCGGAGCCCGGGGCTCCGGCAAGTTCGAGCGTACCACCTGGGACGAAGTGCTGGACACCTTCGCCGGCCGCATCCGCGCGGCCATCCAGGAGGAGCGTCTCACCGAGGTGATGTACCACGTGGGCCGTCCCGGCCAGGATGGCTACATGGACCGGGTGCTGCAATCGTGGGGGGTGGACGGGCACAACTCCCACACCAACGTGTGCTCCGCTGCGGCGCGCCTGGGCTATGCGCTGTGGTCCGGCGCCGACCGCCCATCGCCGGATCACGAGAAGGCGAAATTCATGCTGCTGCTGTCCTCGCACCTCGAGACCGGGCACTACTTCGTCCCGCACGCGCAGCGCATCATGAATGCCAAGATGTCCGGGGCCAAGCTGTGCGCGGTGGACATTCGCCTGTCCAACACCGCCTCCATGGCCGACTACTGGCTGGCCCCGCATCCCGGCACCGAGTCGACGCTGCTGCTGGCCATGGCCAACGTCCTGGTGCGCGAGAAGATGCACGACAGCGCGTTCCTGCACGAGTGGACCGACTGGCGCGGATTCCTCGAGGCGCGGCGGCCGGGGGCGGCGCCGGACTTCAGCGCCTTCCTCGACGAGCTGCAGGTGTGGCTGGCGCCGTCTACGCCGGAGGTTGCGGAGTCGGAGTGCGGCGTGCCGGCGGCGAGCATCGAGGCGGTGGCCCGGGAGATCGGCGCAGC
This sequence comes from uncultured bacterium, assembly GCA_965371955.1. Lineage (GTDB taxonomy): Bacteria > Acidobacteriota > Polarisedimenticolia > CBDVAL01 > CBDVAL01 > CBDVAL01. The sequence continues at coordinate 3,305 of CBDVAL010000047.1, forward strand.
CGGCTCCGCGTTCGCCACCCATGTGTGGCGCAATGCCGCCGCCGGGAACCTGGGCGGCTGGCAGGTGGCGCGTTGCCTCGAGCTGCTGGTGGTGCTGGTGGGCGCCGTGGGCACCCCCGGTGGCACCAACCTCAACACCCAGGACAAGTTCGTCCCGCCGCCGTTCCTCAAGCCCGGCCCGCAGAAGGTGTGGAACGAACTGCTCTACCCGCGGGAATTTCCCCTGGCGCACCACGAGATGTCATTCCTGCTGCCGCACTTTCTCGAGGACGGTCGCGGTGTGGTGGACGTCTACTTCACCCGGGTGTACAACCCGGTGTGGACCAACCCCGACGGCATGCTGTGGGAGAAGGTACTGCAGGACGAGAGCAAGATCCGCCTGCATGCAGCGCTCACACCGGTGTGGAGCGAGACGGCGCAGTATGCCGACTACGTCCTGCCCATGGGCCTTGCCACCGAGCGCCATGATCTGATGAGCCAGGAGACCCATGCCGCGCAGTGGATCAGCTTCCGCCAGCCGGTGCAGCGCGTGGCGCGCGAGCGCAGGGGGGAGACGTTCCAGTGGACCTACGAGGCCAATCCCGGTGAAGTGTGGGAGGAGGACGAGTTCTGGATCGCCCTGTCATGGCGCATCGACCCGGACGGCAGTCTGGGGATCCGCAAGTACTACGAGTCGCCGTACCGCCCGGGCGAGCGCATCACCGTGGAGGAGTACTACCGCTGGATGTTCGAGAACAGTATTCCCGGCCTGCCGGAGGCTGCGCGCAAGCACGGCCTCACGCCGCTGGAGTACATGCGCAAGTTCGGTGCCTTCGAGGTGAAGAAGGATACCTACCGTGGCCACGCACGGGAGCTGAGCCCCGACGAGATGGCCGGCGCCGAGGTGGATGAGACCACCGGAGACGTGTGCAAGGGCGGCAAGCTCGTCGGGGTCATCGCCGAGGGCAAGGCGCGCACCGGGTTCAACACGCCGTCCCGCCGGCTGGAGATCCACAGCCAGACCATGGTGGACTGGAGCTGGCCGGAGCACGCGCTGCCGGGGTCCATCGAGACGCACATCCACCACCGCAGCCTGGATCCGGCGCGCGGCGAGTTTGCCCTCATTCCCACGTTCCGGCTACCCACGCTCATCCACACGCGCTCGGCCAACGCCAAGTGGCTCTACGAGATCTCCAACACCAACCCGGTGTGGATCCATCCCGACGATGCAGGGCGCATGGGCGTGGCCACCAGCGATCTGCTGCGGGTCAGCACGCGCATCGGCCACTTCGTCAACCGTGCCTGGGTGACGGAGGGTGTGCGTCCGGGCGTGGTGGCGTGCTCCCATCATCTGGGGCGCTGGCGGCTGTTCGACGATACCGGCACCGACCGCTGGGCCAGCGCCAAGGTGTGCAAGGAGGAGGTGGCTCCGGGCCGCTTCCGCTTCCGGCGGGTGGAGGGTATCCGGCCCTTCGACAGCAAGGACCCGGACAGCAAACGCATCTGGTGGACCGACGGGGGAGTGCACCAGAATTTCACCTTTCCGGTGCAGCCCGACCCGGTCTCCGGCATGCACTGCTGGCATCAGCGGGTCACCGTGGAACCTGCCCACCCCGGCGATCACTATGCCGACGTGGAGGTGGACACCGGCGAGTCCATGAAGGTCTACCGTGAGTGGATGGCCCGGGCCCGGCCGGCTCCGGGCCCCGGCGGATTGCGGCGCCCGGAGTGGTTCGCCCGGGCGGTGCGGCCGGCGCCGGAGGCCTACCGAGTCGACGAGGGCTGATGCTGCTCCCGGCTCCGAGCGATATAATCCGAGGTGGGAGGCAGACATGGCACGCATCGACGGTGTGACTCGCGGTGGGTCCCTGCTGGCAAGGATCGCCTTCTTCATGACCCGGCGCAGGCTGGGCAAGGTCATCCGCCCCATCCGCATCCACGCGCTGCACGGGCGGCTCCTCTACGGTCTGGCACAGATGGAGCTGGCCCAGGAGAAGCTGCGCACGGTTCCCACGGTGGTGAAGTCTCTGGTCCAGGTACGCACCGCCATGGTCATCGGCTGCCCGTTCTGAATCGATATCGGCTCTGCCGTGGGCAGAGACAACGGGATCACCGAGGAGAAGCTGCAAGGTCTGGCCGACTTCGAAGCATCCGGGGCGTTCACGCCGGAGGAGAAGGCAGCCCTGCGCTATGCCGACGCCATGGCGCGGACACCGGTGGAGGTATCCGACGCCCTGTTCGAGGGGCTGAGAAAGTTCTACGACGAACGCCAGATCGTCGAGCTGACCTCGGCGCTGGCCTGGGAGAACTACCGCGCCCGCTTCGACCACGCCCTGGGTGTGGAGGCCGAGGGCTTCTCCGACGGTGCCTTCTGCCCGTTGCCCGTCCCGCCGAAGCGGGCCGCCGCGCACCCGGCCGAATGGGGCGACTTCCTCCCGGGTGACGGCTAGAGGCCCGGCCGGAAAGTCCTCGCCACCCGCTTTTTCTTCGTCAGGGACAACCGTCGCTGCAGGCCACCGGCTCGCGCGGATAGGGGGCCGTGGCCGTGCCGTAGCCCGTGTTGCCCAGGTCGGTGCGCGCCTGGACGACATAGAGGAAAATCTCGCCGAGGGCCGGATCGCCCCGCGACACGTCCTCCAGGTATGCCGTCTCCTGGGTCCCGCGGGCGAGCACCTCCACCGAGCCAAGCAGCAGGACGTGGTCCTGTACCTGCAGCTCCTCGAGGCGCCCCGAGAGCACGTCATACCCTGACGACTCCGGCACGGTGGGCCACAGGACCCAGAGCCCGCCGGTGGGTTCGTCGGGCCGCAGGCGCACCAGCACGGGCTCGGAGTTCCCGCTCAGGTCATGGGGCACCGAGACGACCGAGAGCACCGGCACCAAGTTGCCCGACGCATCGACAGCACGGTAGCTGAGTTCGTACGTCCGCCCCAACCCGCTGCCGGCCCGCTCCGCACGCAGCCGGACCAGGACATCGGCCGTGCCGACCTCCAGGCTCTGCATGTCATCCACGGTATCTCCGTCCCCGTCCCCGATTGCGTTGTCCGGCTCGCTGCTCATTCCGGATACCAGTTCGATGACCGGGGAGGGGTCGCACAGGTCGCTGGCGGACAGGTCGAACGAGACATTCACCAGCCGGTGGTTCGCCGGCCAGAGCGCCGACTGGTCCGGGAGGACGATCAGCGACGGCGACGCAGTGTCCTGGACCCTCACCACGTGCGTGGCGGTATCGGAGCCCATCAGCGCATCCGTCACCACCAGCGTGATGACGTGATCACCCAGCGTCAGATTGACCGAGATCTGCGCGCCGCTCCCCAGGAGGTTCTCCGCCGGCAAGCCCCAGTCCTCGAACCACTCGTTGAGGACGATGTGGTCGTTGGTGCCCGGGGTGGAGTCGGCATCCTGGGAACCGGAGCCGTCCAGCAGGACGGTGGCCCCGGACGGACCAGTGCATTCGGTAGGCGCCGGAGGTTCGAAGATCGCCTGCGGCGGTGTGTTCACCGTGAGCCTTACCGGGAGGTCCACCTGCGTGCGCAGCGGGTCGTTGCTCGTGAGCTGTACCGTGCCCTCGACCACTCCCACCGGCAGAGTCGCTGCGTCGAAGATCAGGTCCAGCTTGTCGATTCCACCGGGCTGCACGGTACCCGAGGTCTGGGTGGCTGCAAGCCATGCAGGCGCCGCGCTGGTCACCGCGACATCAGCGATGTACCAGCCCTCGTTGAACGCGCAATTGCCGCAGTCCCAGCCGGCATGGAAGCGAATATCCACCACATGTCCCGTGAAGGCGTCGAGGTCGAACTGGGCCTCGACGAAGTTGCTGCCGGCATCGCTGTCGTGAGAGTAGGCGTCCTGGAATGCGAGGGGGTTGAAGCAGATGTCGTCGAGCACGTAGGGGTAGCCCCCGTCGGGGAAGATCCGAACCCAGGTGGCGCCTCCGTCGATGGAGACCTCGACCACACCGCCGTCGGGATCGAAGCTGAGGTCGCCGCAGTCGTCAAAGTTGTACCAGTGATGGAAGCTGAGCTTGGCCTTGCTGACCCCGGTCAGGTCGACGGCCGGCGTCTGCAAGGCATCAGCCCCCTGGGAGCCGTGCTGCTGGACGTGCCAGCTCGTCGCGCCGCTGCTGGCGCGGGACGTGGACTGCTCCCAGAGGTCGACACCGTTGGCGTGCGTGGACTTGTGCTGCCAGTCGCCGGGGCCGGCCTCCATGTCATCGAAGAACAGGACTTCCGTTCCGCCCGTGAGCTCCAGGGCGAAGGTGAGCGGGCTGCCCCCCGGGTTCGTGATGGTCAGGGTGCGCATGGACTGCCCACCCGGTGGGAGAGTCTCATCGAACGATTCCGGAGAGAAGTCGAAGATCGGCGGCAACAAGGCCTGGCCCCGCAGACTCAGCGCGATCTCACCTTCGTCCGGATCGTTGCTCAGGATGCGGAGCGTGCTCTGGAAGAGGCCGTCGGCCGAGGGCGTGAAACGCACGACCACCGTCTGGCTCGAGTGCGGCGGCATGCTGGGTTGCACCGGGGACACGGTGGAGAACTCCGGTAGGTCGCTGCTGACGGATTGGATCTCGAGAATGTCCGTGCCCACGTTGGAGATCTCCAGGCTCAGCTCCCGGCTCTCGCCGACGAACAGGGTGCCGAAGTCCAGCAATTCCGCCGCCTCCTTGTAGCGCAGCCGGACCGTGTGACGATTCGTCGCGCAGAAGTCACCCACACTGCTGCTGTTCTGGACGTCGAACTGAACGATGCCATCCGAAGACAGGTCCGCGAACCGGGCCGGGGTCAGCGTGAACGCGTCGGAGCCGGCAACACAGTCCGCCCCGAATCCCCCCACACTCCCGACGAAAGAGCCTTCCGCGGACAGCGATGCGGTCTCGAACGACGAGCCGTAGTCACCGTCGGCCTCCAGCTCCACCGTTGCCTCGCCTACGGCAGGCGTGCCGATGGCGAAGGCATGAGAGGTCGTGCTCCCGTCTCCTGCGTAGTTGAGGACGGACTCCAGCAGGGTCTCTCCTGCGCTCACGAGGATTCCGGGGACGCCCACCACCTGCAGGATGGTCGGCACGGTCACCCGCGGCGTCAACGGGTCGTTGCTGTCGATATGGATGTCCTCCTCGAAGATCCCCCCGAGCAACGACGCCGCACTGAAGGTCACCAGCAGCGTCGCCGAGCCGCCGGGTTCTACAACACCGGCGACGGGGGAGACCGCCAGGTTGCCGGGCGTGAGCAGTCGACTGAACCGGGTTCCATTCTGACCCTGGACAAAGTGGAGGGCGGCTGCGCCGGGGAGCCATCCCATGCCGCCGTCGTTCACCACGAAGTCCGGGATGGTGTGGACGGTCCAGAGCCCGCTGTCCATGGAGTATTCGTAGATCGAGTTCCCTTCGTACGGGCCGTACGTGTAATACGTGCGCTGGAACGGGTTGATTGCGGCTCCCTTGACGGCGCCATCGGGCAGCGAGGCGAGCTGTTCCCAGATGCCGGTGGCCACATCGTAGCGGGCGAAACCCGTGGTCCCGTCACCCGTGTGCCCGTGGAGGACGCCGTCCAGATATCGCAGCCCACCCCATGCCGAGAAGATGATGGGCGGGGAGGGCAGCACTTCGGTCACTGCGGTCTCCGGATCGAAGCGCACGAATACGTTGTTCCTGACCGAGTAGAGGAACTGCGTACCGTCGCTGGCGAGGTTCCCTCCCGCCAGCGGGTTGGCCAGCACGCTCCAGGAGTCCGTCGCGATGTCATAGGCGCCCATCACCGGCGTGTTGTACGAGGTGTAGATCGTGCCGTTCAGCAGGGCGGCACTGCCGTTGTTTCCGGAGTTCAGCGGGGACGATGTCAGGCTCTCCCATGTATCGGTGGCCGCCAAATAGCGGAAGAACCCGGTTCCGTTGTTCTGCTGCGCGTACAGCAGCCCAGATGACCGGTCCTCCACGACACAGGTGAGGGGCACGGGGCTCACGGCCAGCGGTTCGAAGGTCCCCACCGCCGCTTGCGTGGGACCGTTGATCTCGGGCGCCTCCGGCAGGCCGGTGGACTCGGGGTTGTTGGAGGCACTGGACCCGGCACCCGACACCAACGCGCCGGGCGGCGTCACACGGATGGCGAACTCCAGCGGGCTTCCTCCGCGGTTGAACACGATGAGCGCCTGCGTCTCCTCGGCCCCGACCGCTAGGACCGACGACAGGGAGCCGGGCAGCACGTCCACCACCGGGGGCGCGACCCCCTCTCCGGAGAGAGGAATTTCGATGGAAGGAGTGTCCGGGTCGTCGCTGGTGATGGTGAGGATTCCCGAGAACGGACCGAGGCTCGGAGGCAGGAACGTGACCGGGAGGTCGTGCAGCGCGCCGGGCTCCAGGCTGAATCCAGTGCTCTCGGCGACAAAAACCGGCCCGTCGGTGCTCAGGGTCACCGTCAGGACATCCGTCCCCACATTGGTGATCCCCAGGCTCCTCTGCGCGGAGCCGCCGACGAAGGCCGCGCCGAAGCCCAGCGCGTCTGCAGCCTGGCGGTAGCTCACGCGAACCGTATGACGGTTCACCGCGCAGAAGTCGTTCACGGAGGCCGAGTTCGATACCGTGAACCCGGCGATGCCGTCCGCCACCAGGCCCGCGAACTGGCCCGCGTCCAGCTCGAAGGTGCCGGAAGTCGGGATGCAGTCCGCGCCGGCGCCACCCACGTCACCCAGGATCAGTCCCTCGGCCGACAGGCGGCCAAACTCGGACAAGGACCCGTAGTCTCCGTCGACCTCGAGGGCGACGCTGGCGCCGCCGGTGGGCGGCTCGCTGATGGCGAGGCTGTGCATGGTGAAGGACCCCGTCCCCACGTAATCCTGCACGGACTCGAGGACGATCTCCTCCCCGAGGACGGCAATGTCCGGGGCACCGATGACGGTGAGATGCACCGGCAGCGTCAGCTCGGGCGTCAACGGATCGTTGCTGGTCAGGACGATCTCGGCGTCGAACTCGCCGGCGAGCGCGGTTGCGTTGAACGTGAGCGTCGCGTTCTGACTCCCTGTAGCCGCCACCGTGCCCGACCCAGGGGTCAGTGCCAGCCACGTGGGCTGGCCCGAGGGAATCGACCGCAGCTCGGCCTCCCACCTCAGATCCGAACCGCCCAGGTTCAGCAGGGTCAGTAGCTGGTTCGACGTCTCGCCCGTCATCAGGGTCTCGCTGAAGGAGGTCGGTATCACCACGATGACGGGGGGGATCAGGCCTTCACCGACCAGATCGAGGCTCAACTCGGCCTGATCCGGATCGTTGCTGAAGAAACGCAAGGAACCGTTCAGGACACCTTCGACGGCGGGGGAGAAGGTCACCTGGACGCTGCTGCTGGCCCCAGGCTGCAGTGTAAGCGAGCTCGTGCCGACGGAGAACTCGGCGGGCTCCGCGACGATGGAGTGCACCTCCAGCACGTCCGTCCCGGTGTTGCGAACCTCGAGTGTCAGGCTCGCGCTCGCCCCCAGGAACACACCTCCCAGGTTCACCGGACCGGAGCGCGGCAGCAACAGCCGCACCGTGTGACGATTCACGCTGCAGAAGAGGCCCACGGTGGAGGAATTCTCGACCTCGACGATCACGACGTCATCCGCGAGGAGGTTCGCGAGGAGCGTCTCGTCCAGCGGGAAGCTCCCCGAGGCGGGCACACAGTCCGGTCCGATCCCGCCCACGGAGCCCAGCACGATCCCCTCGGCCACTGCCGTGGCGGTCTCGCTGGCAGACCCGTAGTCCCCGTCGGCGATGAGCTCCAGAGTCCCACTGGTGCCGATCATCCCGTTGATCGGGAAGGAATGTACCGTCCGGTTGTCGGGTCCGTAGTCCTGGATGGAGATCAACTCCAGCCGGTCGTCCACCACGAGGTTCGGCGCCCCGAACGCTGTGAGCGTCGCGGGCACCACGACCAGCGCTGCCGCCGGGTCGTTGCTGGTGATCCGGATCTCGGCGAGGAATACACCAGGCAGAACGTCCCGGGCATCGAACTGCGCCATGAGCTGCAGCGATTCACCCGGCGGGACCGACGCGGCAGCCGGCTGCACCGACAGGAAGCCCACGTCGCTGGCCTCGGTCAGGTCGATCACCTCCAGCGAGAACTCCAGATCGCTCCCACCCGTGTTGGAGAGGGTGAGAATCTGCGTCTCTTCGCCCCCCACAGCGAGCGTTGCGCTCAGCGAGCCGGGGGTGACTCCCACGGCCGGCGGCACCAGGGCCTGGCCGGAAATGGGAAGGAGGCGTAGCGGTGTCAAGAGATCGTTGCTGAGGAAGGCCAGGTGACCCGCCACGGCACCGATGGTCGTCGGGTCGAACGTCACGGTCAACGTCCCTGACGATCGCGGCAGCACGGTCATGCTGGAGAGGGAGGGCTGGATGCTCGCAACGTCGGAAAGGATGGAAGTGATCTCCAGGACCTCCGATCCCGGTCCGGGATTGGCGACTATAATCTCCCGGGTCGCGGTGTCGCCGACAAAGAGCGGCCCGAGGTCCAGAGCGTCCACCGGGACGTTGTACGTGAGGCGGACGGAATGCCGGTTCAGGCTGCAACTGGGATTCACAGACGGCGAGTTGCCGATCTCCACCCGCACCTCGCCGTCGGCCGCCGCCGCCGCCAGAGTGTCGGCGTCGAGCACGATGGACCTGCTGTCCGAGACGCAGGTGCCGCCGATGCCTCCCAGTGTTGCCACCAGGGCGCCCTCGACGCTGACCGAGGCGGTCTCGCTGGCAAGCCCGAAATCGCCGTCCACAGTGACATCCAGGATCCCTTCGCCCACCGTCTGTGGCTTCGCGGCGATCGGGTGCAAGGTCGTCTGACCGCTGAGCGTGAAGACGGCGGACGACTCGGCCTGTTCCTCCGCCTGCAGACTGAGCTGTGGCCGCCCCAGGACGTCCAGGGTGGCCAGCAAGCTCACCAGACCATTGGCCGGATCATTGCTGATGACATCCACCCCGCCGAGGTAGGTCCCTGCCGGAAGCCCGGTGCTGTCCATCAGGACGTCGACGTCGATGGTCGCTCCGGGGGCCAGCGATCCGGAGGCCAGTGCCAACGAGAGGAACGCGCCGTTGCACGACCCCTCGAGGAGGGCGACGTCGTACGGCCGCGCCACCGGCCCGATCAGAGTGGAGAAGCCGGTTACCAGATCCACGGACAGGAGCTGGTTCAAGTTGAACTCGGTGACCAGGGCGTTGCTGCCCGTCGCCGTCACGGCGAGTCGCTGGGGACGATTGAGTCCCGTGGCCAGGGTCTGGGTGGATCCGGAGGCCAGATCTACGGCGACAATGGACCGGGTCGCCAGGTTGGTGACCAGCGCGGTGGTCTCGTCGGGACTCAGGTCGAGTCCAAACGCCCCGGGCACGATTGCCACCGTGCTCACCAGACCCGTCGCCAGATCCAGGGCGAAGAGCCCGCCGGAGGCGGCGAAGGCGGGGTCCGTGAAGTACAGGGTGTCCTCGGCCTGGTTGAGCGCAAGTGCCTCGGCGCGCGGGCCGACGGCGGCCGTCGTGATCAGGCCCGTGCTCAGGTCCACCTGGGAGATGATGGGTATGCCGGCGTGTCCCACGTAGGCCAAGCTCTCGTCCCGCTTGACAGCCAACCCGAAGGGGTTGCTTAGCCCGGTGGCGATGGTGGAGGTCGTTCCCGAGGCGATCTCGACGCGGGACAGGGCACCGACGCCGTTCTCCACCACGTACGCCGTGCTACGGTCCGCGTTCAGCTCCAGGCCGGCAGAACCGAACAGGTCGGTACTCACCGGTGTCGTGGCCCCTGTCGCCAGATCCACCCGGGTCAGCCCGAGGAAGAACTCGGTCACCATGGCCTGCACCGGGGTGCAGGCGCCTCCCACGTCGCCGCGAGGCGGACCGACATTGATCTGGAAGTCCAGAGCCGAACCTCCGGCGTTGTGGATGGTGATGGCCTGCACGGCTTGCTCACTCTCGAACAGGGTCGCCGACAGTTGCGCAGGAGTCACCTGGATGATCGGTGGATCCACGCCCCCGGCGCTCAGCATCACCTCCACCACCGGTTGTGTCAGGTCGTTGCTCGTGAGCAGGAGGCTCGCCGAGGACGTTCCGATGGATGTAGCGCTGTAGCGGACTCGCGCCGTACGGGACTCCCCGGCCGGGACGTCCAGCGATGCCGGAGAGACAACGAAGGCGGTATCGTCGCTGATCATGGACGAGACCTGCAGCAGCGAGCTGCCCGGGTTGAACACGGTCAGCGGCATTTCACGCGTCCGGCCCACGGGCACGTCGCCGAAGACGACATCTCCCAGCGGGTTGCGGTAGCGCAGCGATACGCTATGACGGTTGCGCTCACACGACGCGGCCACCAGCGCGGAGTTCTGGATCGTGATCTCCGCCATGCCATCTTCCAGCAGCGCCGACATCTCCTCCGGCGACAGGGCGAAGATCGCCGAGACCGGGACGCAGTCCTCGCCGGTGCTCCCCATCTCGGACAGCGGTGTGCCCTCGGTGAACGGAGTGGCAGTGTGGTAGGAGCTGCCGTATTCGCCCTCGATGGTGATCTCCAGGAATCCTCCGGTGGTAAGGGGATCGGCGGCGGGGAAGAAATGTTGCGTGGTGGCCTCGGTCTCGTCGAAGTCGATGGTGGAGCGCATCTCGACTTCCGGCGTGGTGATCACGATCAGAGGATATCCGGGGCCGGGAGGGCCCGGATCGTCCGCCGCGTGACCGAGACCCGGGGCCGAGGCGATCTGCCAGAAGATCGCGGTGAGGGCCAGGGACAGGACAAGGACCGTGACAGGTGTGTTCTTCCGCGCAAACGCCATGACACCCCCCGCTGACCGTGAGCAGACGGTTACTGGAAAGTGCGACTTCGCTGGAGGAGACGGATTTCGCGCTATTGTCGTATGGAAAGTGCCGAATTGTCAAATGCGGTGGCCTGCAGGGTGGCGATGTACCTCCAGGGGGAGCGGGCCCAGCCGTCGAAGGGGTAGCAGGTGACCAGTGTGATGCGCTGGTCGGAGGTGGGTTCCAGCACCCTCGTATCGGTCTCGTGCACCACGTGGGTGCGGGTGAGGACGTACTCCTGCGTCGTTTCCGCTGTCACCACGCGCAGGCGATCACCGCGGCGGAGTTTCCGAAGGAATTCCATCCAGGTATCCCGGTGGCCGGCGAACACGGCATTGCCCGGTGTGTTGGGTGCGGCTGTTCCGTCGATATGCCCGACGCCGAAGGCCATGGACGAGCCGCTGGCCCCGCTGAGGACGTAGCGCGCCAGTTCCAACCGGTCCACCTCCAGGCGCGCGATGGGTGCCATGTCCGCCCATCCCCACGGACGGTGCAGCTGTCCGTCCTCCAGGTGGGCCTCGAATGCGCGCGCCACCAGGTGCTCGGCCAGCAGGGCCTTGCCCTGCAGGAAGCCGTGCCGGCCGAACAGCAAGCAGCCGGTCCCCAGAAGCAGCAGTGACGAGCCAAGAAGCATCTGCTGCCGCCTCATGCCGGCTCCCTGCGCCGGGCCAGCAGGAACAGTGTTCCCCCGGCGATGGTCAACAGCAGGGCCAGCGCCAGGATCAACGGCTCCGCCGTGCCGCCGCGGGGCAGCCTGCCGCCGTTGGGCACCGATACCTGCCGGGCCTGGTCCACCGCGGAGGGGAACTCCTCCACCGCCACCAGGCTGGTGTAGCGCGTGACGATCTGGAACGTTCGTGACACGGCGATGACCTCCTTGCGGATGGTCTCGGCATCGCCGCCGGCGTGCAGATCCTGCATCAGCGAGTCCACCTGGGCGCGTCCCCAGCGGATGGCCACGCCCGACTCGTCCGGCGCGTTGCCTTCCAACGTGCCGTGATAGATCTGCGGGCCGTCCTGCACGATGCCGTGCAGGCTCACCCGGTTCCCGGCGGCTCCCGGGGGCAGCCGGGCGGAGACGAACAACGGCTCACCGGCATGCAGGTCGGGTAGGCGCGAGGGGTAGATCGCGCCGGGCTCGGCACCCTCCCACTCCAGCTTCAGATCGGTCATCACCGGACGATGCAGCCGGGCGAAGAATGCGTCCATGCGGTCTTCCGCCTCGGAGACGTCGCTGATGAACTCGCACAGGCCGCGCCCGTAGTCGGCCATGTGCTGCATGAGATAGCGGTTGGGGGCGCCGCCGATGCCCAGCGCGTGCAGACGCACTGCGCCCAGATCCTCGAGGATGGAGCGCAGCACCTGTTCCTCGTTCTGCACGGCGCCGTCGGTGAGGAACAGGATCCGTCGCACGCCGCGGGCCTCCCCGGCCCGGGTCAGATCCACACCGCGGCGTAGCGCCGGGAAGATCTTCGTGCCGCCGCCGGCGCCGAGGCCGTTGACCCAGCGGCGCGCCTCGGCCAGCGCCTCGTCGGTGGCCGGCAGGAACCCGGAGGCGAACTCCGTCACCTGATCGTTGAAGGCCAGCAGGTTGAAGGCGTCGCCCGGACGCAGCCGGTCCAGGGCGGCCAGCAGCGCGTGCCGGGCCTGTCGGATGGACGGCCCCTTCATGGAGCCCGAGACGTCCACGATGAACAGCGTCTCCGTGGCAAGGCCGCTGCTGTCCTCGAGGTCCTCCAGCGGCGGCAACAGCATGAGCAGGGCATAGTCGCCGTCGTCACGGCTCTCGTGGTGCACGGCCCAGCGCGGCTCCAGGCCGAGCTGGGGGCGCCAGCGCAGCACGAAGTCGCGATCCGCCACCATGCTGCCGTCCGCAGGCTGCACCACCAGCGTCTCGCCCTCCCACCAGGTCTGCACCGCATGCGAGGGGCTGCCCATCTCGTCCAAGGGGAAGCCGAGAAGAAGGCGCACCTCCAGGTGTGCGCGGGGAACCCGGGCAGCGATGGGGGAGGCCGGCTCCCGCTGCCGGCGCGGTGCGCCATAGCGCGGCGTGAACGTCAGCGGAAAGACCAGCCGGAATTCACCGTCGGCATACGCCAGCTCCTGCACGTACTCCAGCGTGATGTCGATGGACTCGCCCGGGTTGATGTTGGCGGCGGAGGCGGTGAACAGGTTGGGCCGGTTCTGTTCCAGCAGGGCTGCCTTGTGCCCGTCTTCTCGGGCCTGGACGTACGTCCTGCGTGCTTCTTCGCGTTCCTGGATGGCGGAGACGATGCGGCGCTCCCCGATGCGCATCTCCATGTAGTGAACCGCCGCGTCCTCGGGGAGCGGAAAGACGTAGATCGCCTCGATCTCCTCGGCGGTGGGGTTGCGGAAGGTCTGCGTCACGGTGCCATGGACCATCATGCCCGTGACCTCCAGCGAGATCTGAAGATCGAGCATGGGCAGGCGCACCGGCCCGTTCTCGGTCATGTGCAGCAGTTCGGCGGCGCCGACTTCATCGAGCGACGAACCCGGCGCCGCCAGGGCAGGAGCTGCAAGGAAAAGGGCCGAAGAGGTGATGACCATCCAGAAGAAGAATCCATGGCAAGCGTGTCTCGGTAGCATGAGCATCTCCTCTCCGGCCCACGCGAGGAGGAATTGCATAACCCGTACCAGCAAGCGATCCAATCTTGACGTTGCCCTCTTCACGAGCTTTCGTGAGGGCTATCAACACCTTCTGGATGGTCGCCCCGGGGGATCGTCGAAGAGTGCGAGGTCAAGATCGGACCCCGTTGACACAACCTGTGTCCGGAGGGCAACAGGAGGGGAGTGGTGGGCTACTCGTAGCGCAGGGCGTCCACCGGGTCGAGGCGGGCGCCGCTGTAGGCGGGGTAGGTGCCGAACACCAGGCCGATGAGCAGGGAGAAGCCGAAGGCCAGGATGACGGAGAAGCCGGTGACCACCGTGTTCCAGTCGGAGAGGGTGGCCACGCCCCAGGAGATGCTGAAGCCGAGGACCACGCCGGTGAGCCCGCCCAGACCGGAGAGCACCACCGATTCGGACAGGAACTGCACCACGATGTCGCGGCGCTTGGCGCCCACGGCGCGGCGCACGCCGATCTCCCGGGTGCGCTCCAGGACGCTGGCCAGCATGATGTTCATGATGCCGATGCCGCCCACCAGCAGCGAGATGCCGGCGATGCCGCCCATGACCACGTTGAACAGGGCGCGGGTCTTCGTGCTCTGCGCCAGCAGCTCCTCGGGCACCACCAGCGTGAAGTCGGTCTCGCCCCCATGGAGATCCTTGAGGACATTGCTCACCAGGATGGCGTTGGTCTCGATGGAGGCGCCGGGGGCCAACTGCAGCACCACCTCGTCCAGCTCGCTGGACAGCTTGGGACGGTCGAACATCTTGAGAGCGGTGGTGATGGGGATGAACACGCTGTTGTCAGCGCTCTCCAGCTCCACGCCCTGGAAGGAGTCCTTGCCGAGGTTCTGCGGCTCCAGGGAGCCGATGACGGTGAACCAGATCTCGTTGATCTTGATGGGCTGGCCCGACGGGTCCATGTAGCCGAACAGATCCTGGCGCGTCCGGCTGCCCAGGACGCACACGCGCCGGAAGCTGAGTTCCTCCAGAGCGTCGAACAGCGACCCGTCATCCAGGCTGAGATTGTAGAGGTCGAAGTACTCCCGGCTGACCCCCAGCACCTGGCCGCCGCTGCGCCCCGCCGAGGAGAGAATCTGGTTGGAGCGCATGCGCTTGCGGGCGCTGGTCTGCACCATGTCGGGGGCGACGGAACGCAGGCCGTCCACGTCGCGCAGGGACAGCCCCAGACTCTTCTCGCGCAGGGTGTAGAGGTCCTGCTCGTCCACCGGCTTGTCGCGCAGGATGATGTTGCGCAGGCCCATGGAGTCGATCATCTGCATTGCCTCGGCCTGGGCGCCGGCGCCGATGGACAGCAAGGAGATCACCGCCCCCACGCCGAAGATGATCCCCAGCATGGTGAGCAGGGTACGCATCTTGTGGCGGATCAGCACGACGAACGTCGCCCGTACGTACTCACCGACTCGCATGGATTCGCCTACAAGCCCGCGCGTACGGCGGAAGCCTCATCGTCGGGCCCGTCCGCATCGGCGGACTCCTCCGGTGTGGCGCCCAGCAGCACGCTCTCGCCGCCCGACAGGCCGGAGGTGATGCTCACCCGCACGACGTCGCCCGGCCCCAGTTCCACCGCCTTCGTGACAGGGC
>CBDVAL010000048.1:0-17581 GCA_965371955.1 uncultured bacterium
GTCGTGGAACGGCACCGATGCGCTGATGCACACCGTCTGGGAAGCGACGTTCCTGGGCTGTCCCAATGCCAGCTGGAACGGTCAGAGCACCAATTATTGCGATGGCGTTGCCAGCGACGACATCGTGGGGCACGAGTGGGCGCACGCCTATACCGAGAGGACACACGGTCTCATCTATCAATTCCAGTCCGGGGCACTGAACGAGTCCTACTCCGACATCTTCGGCGAGGTGATCGATCAGATCAACGGCCTGGGCACCGATACGCCGCAGACAGTCCGCGCCGTCGGCGCTTGCTCGGCCGCCGGCGCCACCGTCGTCTCCCTGGACGTGCTGACCCCTGCCGGCATCGCCGGCCCCTACGCGGTCAACGGCGCCGCCTTCAATCCGCCGCCGCCGGCGAGCGTCACCGGCACCCTGGAGCTGGCGGATGACGGCGATGACGAGGCCGGAGCGGCCAGCGTGAACGATGCCTGCCAGGCTCTGGTGGGTTTCACCGCCGGCAACATTGCCGTGGTGGACCGCGGCACGTGCGCGTTCGTCAACAAGGTGGCCAACGCGCAAGCGGCCGGCGCCAGCGGCGTGGTGGTGGTGAACGATCAGGGCGACGGGCTGCTCACCATGGGAGGCTCCAACCCCAGCATCACCATCGTCTCGGTGTTCCTGGGTCAGACCGATGGCACCCTCATCAAGGGTCAGCTCGGCGCCGGCGTCACCGCGACGCTCGCGCTGAGCAACAGCGGTGACCCGTCCGTGCGCTGGCTCCTTGGCGAGGATGGCGGCGCCTTTCGCGACCTGTGGACCCCGACCTGCTTCGGCGATCCCGGCCGGGTCTCCGATCCGGTGTACTGGTGCAGCAGCGGCGACAGCGGCGGTGTGCACACCAACTCGGGTATTCCCAACCATGCGTTTGCCCTGCTCGTGGACGGCGGCGTCTACAACGGCCAGACCATCGCGGCGCTGGGCATGACCAGGGCGGTGAACCTCTACTGGCGTGCCATGACCGTCTACCAGGTGCCGGCCACCGACTTCGCCGATCACGCCGCCGCGCTGGCGCAGTCGTGTAGTGACCTCATCGGGCAGCCGCTGGCGGATCCCATCAATGGGGGCGCTTCCGGCGCGGTGATCTCGGCTGCCGATTGTGCCGAGGTGGATCAGGCCATGCTTGCCGTGGAGATGGCCGACCCGCCGACGCTGTGCAATTTCCAGGTCATCCTGGCGCCCGATCCGCCGCCGGTGACCTGCGTCAACCAGGCGTTCTTCGATGACTTCGAGACCAACCCCACCACTTGGGTGCGCACCAACCAGGGCGTCTATGCGGAGTATCAGCCCCGGGACTGGCAGTGGACGGCCAGCGTCCCGACCGGCGGCACCGGCTCGGCGTTCTATGGCCTGAACAGCTTCACCCTGGGCAACTGCGTTCCAGGGAGCAACGACCAGTCCGGCGTGATGTACCTGCTCTCCCCTGTGATCACGCTGAACGGACAGCAGAACGCGTTGCTCGTCTTCGACCACTACGTGGCTACCGAGGAGCTGTGGGACGGCGGCAATCTCAAGATCACCGTGAACAACGCGCCGTTCCAATCGGTTCCCGGCAGTGCATTCCAGTTCAACGCCTACAACGGCACGCTGCAGACCACCGCTGCCGGCAACGACAACCCCCTGGCCGGGGAGCAGGCCTTCAATGGTACGGACGGCGGCAGCCTGGGCGGCTCGTGGGGCCAGTCCCAGGTGGATCTGAGCGGGCTGCTCGGCGTGGACGATTTCTTCCGGCTACGCTTCGGGCTGGGTGTTGACGGCTGCAACGGCGTCGACGGCTGGTACGTGGACAACGTGAAGGTGTGCACCGAACCCGTCCCGAACCGCCCGCCGGACTTCCCGAACCTCGGCACCGTGGTGGTGGAGGAGGGCGGCGCCGTGGACATGCAGATGTTCGCCACCGACCCCGACGACAACGGCATCAGCCTGAGCGGTGTCGGGCTGCCGGCCTTCGCGTCGGTGCTGGATCTGGGCGGCGGGACCGGGCGGCTGCAGCTACGGCCGGCGGTGGGCTCGGCGGGCAGCTACCCGGCGAACGTGCAGGCCGCCGACAACGGGGTGCCTTCGGAGGTCACGCTGGCCGGCGTCGACATCCAGGTGACGGCGTGCAGTTCCTCGGTGCCTTCCGGGATCGTGAGCATGACCATGGACCAGGGAGGTCTCTCCTGGGCGGCCGTGCCCGACGCCTCCTGGTACCGCGTGCTCCAGGGCGATGTAGGCTCGCTGTCCGCAGGCGGCCTGGCCAATGCCAACTGCCTTTCCGAGTACCTCGACGCCACCTCCGTCACCGAGGCCACCGCCCCGGCGGCGGGACAGATACTCTGGTTCGCCGTGCGGGGCGAGAGCTGCGCCGGGCCCGGCACGTTCAACTCCGGCGGTGCGGCCCAGGTGGGCGATCGCGATATCGGCGTCGAGAGCGCCGCCGGGATGTGTCCCGTGGTGGGTTGCGGCAACGGCCACGTGGAGGGAGGCGAGGTCTGCGATGGTGCCGACTTCGATGACAACACCTGTGTCACGCAGGGACTCGACGGTGGCGCGCTGAGCTGTGACGTCACCTGCTCCAGCTTCAACACGTCGGCGTGCACCACCGTGTGCGGCAACAGTGTGCGCGCCGGAGCCGAGAGCTGTGACGGCTCGGACCTGGGTGGGAACACCTGCACCACGGTGGGCCTCGACTTCGGCACGCTGTCCTGTGATGGCTTGTGCCATTTCGACACCTCCGCGTGCACGGAGTGCGGCGACGGGATCCGCGAGGACCCGGAGGTTTGCGACACCAATGACCTGAACGGCCAGGACTGCGTCAGCCTGGGGCTGGATAGCGGCACCCTGTCGTGCAACTCGGTGTGCGGCTTCGACCTGTCGCTGTGTCTGGGCTGCGGAAACAACCAGATCGACCCCGGCGAGGTCTGTGACGGCTTCGACCGCGGCGGCCTGACCTGCCAGGATCTCGGCTTCAGCAGCGGATTCCTGGGCTGCAACCCGGATTGCGCCGGCTTCAACACCACCTTCTGCAACCCGTAGCAAAAAAGGAGTTTGACGGGTCCACATTTGGCCCACGAAACGACAAAAAAGCGGGGGTGCCTACCATGAACCGATGGCCACGTCACTTCACCACGATGTTCTTTCTCGCCTTCGCGGTCCTCGTGTCACCGATTCAGGCGTCGTTCCATTTTGCCCGGATTGCCGAGGTGTTTACCGGCACGGCGGCACACCCGGACGCGCAATACATCGTGATCGTCCCGTTCTTGGACTTCCAGACCTTGTTCGCCAGCAACACCGTCGTGGTGACCGTCCATGACGCCGTCGGGAACCCGCAACCGAACTTCGCCGCCTTCATCTCGGACCTTCCTGCCTTTCCACCCACGAACCAGAGATCCATCCTCGTGGCCACTGCAAAAGCGCAGGATATTCTGGGTATCAGCGCTGATCTGGTCGCCACCGGTTCGCTTCTCCCGCAGAGCGGGATCGTCTGCTTCAAGTCAGAAATTCTTCTTACCATCCCCGATTGCGTTTCTTACGGAAACTACCTTGGATTGACGACGGCGGGCGGGTCCGAGGCAGGTCCACCGGCTCCATTGATTCCGTCGGGGGCTGCGCTACGACGAGACTTCGGGCCCAACGGCATTCTGGAGTGCGACCTTGTGTTGTGTGACGACACGAACAACTCTGCAGCCGACTTCGACGTGACCGGGCCGGCAGCCGAGAACTTCTTCGGCGTGGCGATCAGTGCTCTGACCGTGTCCACTCCAGCTGGGGTCGTCACGCTGGGGACCAGCATGGTGGTGCATACCGTCCACAAGACGGATGATCCCGCGACGGTCCGGGCTTCGATTTCCATCGGTTTTACCAACATGGGAGGATTCGTCGATCCGAACCCGAATCAGTTCCCCGGCGTCTCCTACTACGTGGTCAAGCCATAGATCGCGTCGCCTTCCCGGGCTTTGACCGCTACCTCGGATCAGGCTGCACGGTGACCGATTGTCGCTGGCCGAACCGCACGATCTCGAAAGGGATGGGCTCCCCGCCGGCGAGGTACGGATCCAGCACTCGCAGGGGATCGTCACCGAGCGGCACGCCTCCGATGGAGAGCAGAACATCCCCCGGCCACAATCCGTCCCGATCGGCGGCGCTGCCCTCCACCACGCGGACGATGGTGATTGCCTCGCCCGCCCGGACATCCATCTCGATGCCCAGGGAGAAGCGCCGCGCCGACTCCCGGTTGACCAGTCTCGCCAGGCCCCGGCTCAGCTCCTGGAAGGTCCGCAGCCCGTAACCGTTGTTGGTGATCACGATCATCAGGGTCTCCGGTCCCTGGGTGTAGACGATCTCGAAGCCGAACATGTCGCCACCGGCCAGGACGGCGCCCCGCGGCCCCCAGTATCGCGACAGGAATTCCCCGGTGAGGATCTTCCCGTCCGCCAGCGCGCGGTGCCAGCGGTACATGTCCCCGGTGGTGGAGACCTGGCCACCGCTGCCCATCACCTGCCACGACGTAGGCCCCCAGTACGGCGGCGCGTTGATCTTGCCGCTGGTGTGGTCGCTGTAGCCCACCGCCATGCGACCCTCGGGGTACTCCTCGCCGAAGAATCCCGTGTCGCTCATGCCGGCGGGCTTCAGCAAGTGCTCCTGCGTGAACTCCGGGTAGGTCCGGCCGCTGACGATCTCGATGATGGCAGCCAGGACGCCGAACGCGGCGTGCGAGTGCTCCCGGCGCTCGCCCGGCTCGAAGCGCAGCTTGTCCTCGAAGATGCGCCGCATGGCCTCGTCGCGGTCGATGTAGAAGTGGTCCGGGTTGGGGTCGGACGGTCGTCCCAGGAAGTCCTGCAGGCCGGATCGTCCCGTCATCAGCTGCTCGATGGTGATGGAGCGCTTGTCCCGCGGGACGTCGTCGAAGTAGTCGCTGATGGGATCGGACGGCGATAGCTTGCCCCGTTGCTCCAGCAGCAGGATCCCTGCGCGGGTGAAATCGATGGGCGTGGAGCCGATGGCGAAGATGGTGTCCGGACGGTTGGCGATCTTCTTGTCGCGGTTGGCCATGCCGTACGCGCGGTCCAGGACCGGCCGCCCGTCGCGCATCACCAGCACCGCGCCGGTGAAGCCGTCCTCCACCGCCTGCTCCAGTCGGGCTTCCAGGTTGTCCCAGGTGATGGGCCCGGCGTCGGGGGCCCGTTTCTGGGTCAAGGCGGAAGGCTCGTTGCAACCGGGAGCCTGGGACGACGTGTCCTCCTGCTCCGCGCCGATGAATGCGATCTGCAGGAACCGGTGCGGCGGATCGCTCTCCACGGTGAAGGGGATGATCGCTTCGTTGCCGCTCGAGCGGAACGTCGCCTCGGCGGAGAACGGGCCCTGCGGCCGGGCGCCCTGGAATTCCATCCCCGAGAGATCCGCGCGCATACGGCGCAGTTCCTCGCGCAACGCGTCGCCCTTGTACTTCTTGTGCAGCGCCGGGGCGATCTTCTTCTCGAGAAAGCGGTCCAGCTCCTTGTCGCTGCTGGTCTCGAAGAACGCCTGCAGGGCCATCACGCCCTTCCAGCGCGGTGAGTCCGGATCCGGTGACTGCGCCACCGTGAGGGTTGCCAGGGCTACGAACATGGCTGCCAGGGCAGCGACAGGCCCTCTCCGTGCGGGGTTCGGCAAACGATGGGATGGATGGGTCATGGTGCATCTCCTCGGAAGCTCGTGCCGCGCGCGGGAGACCGGCGGCCAGCGTGAACGAAGGCTACCGGTGGGGCGTGAAGAAGTGGTGAAGAATCGTTCACTTTCCGGTGATCGTGGAGCACCATGCTGAGCAGTTTCGCGACACGGGGCAGCCTCGTGTTTGCGCAGATGCTGCTTCCTGTCTATGTTGGTACAGCCGACCGTGGCCGCCGCATCCCGCCCTCCGGCCACAACGCCCCTCGGGTATCTCTGCCCCACGGCCGAGGAACCCGCCATTGCGAGGAACCATGAAGAAGCTCTCCACTGCGTTACTGACCCTGCTTCTGGCCGGCAGCCTTGTGGGCTGCGGCTCGCCGCATACCCAGCCGGTCCAGACGGCTTCTCCCGGCCAGAACGTCCAGCGCGGCAAGGCCTCGTGGTATGGAAAGCCGTTCCACGGCCGTCTCACTGCCAGCGGCGAGCGCTTCGACATGCACGCACCGACTGCCGCGCACAAGAGCCTGCCCTTCGGCACCCGCGTCCGCGTCACCAACCTGGACAACGGCAAGCACACGGTGGTCCGGATCAATGACCGCGGACCGTTCGTGAAGGGGAGGATCATCGATCTCTCCTACGGAGCGGCCAAGCAGATACAGATGCTGCAGATGGGTGTGGCCCGGGTGAAGCTGGAGATCCTGAGCCGCTCCTGAGCCAACCCGAGGCCTTCAGCGGGCTTGGTGGCTCAGCGCTCGGGGGTTCGCGATCCTGGGGTGGACGGATCCGGCGGGCCGGCGGTATCTCCCCGTTCCGTGCCCCCCTTGGGCGCACCGTCGGACGGGGTCTCCTGCGGACGCGGCTTGCCTGCCAGGAGCTCGGCGATCCCCAACGTGGCGGTCGGCTCCTGGAAGCCCGTTTCCCGGATCCCGTGACGCTTGGCGCGTTTGCGGGCGGCCCTCTCGGCCTTGCCCAACTCGCGTTGGCGCTTGAGCATGGACATGCGGGATCTCTTAGCCATAAGGGGGGAGTCTACACGAGAGAGCAGCAGATCGCGAGCGCTCCGGTCAGGTTGGCTTCAGGAGAACAGCAGGGCCAGCAGGCCCAGGACGAGGCCGGTGACCAGAAACGGCACGGCTCGGGTGATGGCGGTCCCGCCGGGGGCGTCGCGCAAGGCGGGGGCCAGGCGCCGGACGGCGTACAGCGCCGCGACTCCCATGGCCGCCAGGCAGAGGTAGCGCACCAGGAAGGGCCAGCGGGCGCTCTCCCAGAGCACGGCCTTCACCGCGGCCGCCGCCCCCGCCGCGACCAGGGCCACGGTCTGCACCTGGATGAGTCGTGCGAGGGTGCGGCCTGCCCGCGGCGCGTGGCGCATATCCCCCTGGAAGACCAGCAGGCCCGCCAATGCGACCCCGACCCAGACGGCCATACCCGCGAGGTAGTCGAAGTTCACCAGCATGTAGGTGAGGTTGGGCATCCGGGCCTGATCCTATCGCCAACGGCCCCTGTTGGGAAGGCGGTCGGCTCCCCTCGGCCGTACGCAGGACGCAACAGGGCCGCAGGAGGCGCACTGGTGTCGGCACGGCACACAAAAAAAGGGCGGCAGCGTTGCGGCTGCCGCCCGAGAGATCTTCAGGAGATGGCGTTATTCGCCAGGTTCAAGCCCCTTCAGGAGCCGTGTGGCCTCAAGCGCCAGATCCAGCTTGTCGAAGGCCTCCGCCTCGGAGCGGATGTCCTCGAGGTGTGCTGCCAGGAGCGAGTGCAGCGAGACGTCGATTCTCCCGAGGAGCGCCTTGGCCACCGCAAGGCGGGTCTCCAGCTCGTAGCCGCCGCTCAAAGCGGTGAGGAGCGCATCGGTCGAGGCCTCGAGATTCTCCTGTAGCGAGGAGCCGTCGGTCAGGATCATCAGGTGCCGTTCGATGGTCTGAAGCGGGTCCTCCTCCTCTTCCTCTTCGACGACCGCCTCCTGGTCGGAGGACGGCTGCTCCACGACGTCAGAGCCCACGCTCAGCACCATCGGGATGCTGGCAACGGGACTCGAGACGGCTTCGGCTGTGGGCTCGGCGATTTCCACCGCATCAGGCACGGTGGCGCCGCCGAGGGAGGAGCCGGAGAGGGTGGTGGTCACGGGAGCCGTGGACGGCTCCGTGGTGCTCGCCACGGACACGCTCTCCAGCGCGTCGCCCTCGTTTACGGCGCCGGCACAAGTTGCCGCCTGGTTGCACTCACCGCTGTTGATCAGGCCGGCCAACTCATCCACCAGGTCGCCGATGTTGGTCGAGGTGCAACCTGCTGCCGACAGGTCGACCCCGCAGCCGTCCTGGAGTCGCCCCGATTCCAGGTTGAACAGAAGTGCGGTGTACTGCTTCTTGGCCCGTTCGCAGGGATCGCTAGGCGGGACGGCGTCGATCCCGTCCGCGCACGCCTCGAACTCGAAGACCTGGTTCTGGAGCACAAGGCTCACGTCACCCTCCAACTTGTCGAAGCCGGGCTCGAGGGGCTCTTGCGGTCCGCGGCCGTTGCGACCGGGGGTGATGAGGCCCGCGCCCAGGCACTGGCGGTTCCAGTAGCCCTGGGTACGCGGATCCGGGTCACACTCCTCCCCGGCGAGGGGACAGGTGCCCGTTTCGACTTCGAACGCCTCGTACAGGTCGGCGTTGGAGTCCTTGGCGAGGATCGCCTCCAGGGGCGCGTAGGTCACCGGATCGCACACCAGATCTTCGACCCGGCCCTGGGTTGTAGCAAAGGTGGATATGAACACGCCGCTGCTCTTGTTGACACGCCGGATCTCGTTATTCCCGTTCCGGCCGATGTAGAGTGAATTGCCCGCTCCGATGGCAACCCCGCTCACCGCACAGTCCACATTTCCCGCGGCGTTCTGAGGCGACACCGTATTCATCAACGTTCCCAGCGCAGGGTTCGGACCGGTTCCCAGCGAGTACTGGTAGACGTTGCAGTCGATATCGGGGCTCAAATAGAGAGTGTCGTCGTTTGCATCCCAGGCCAGCCCGTCCACCTGATCGATGCCTCCCTGGGTGTTGATGAACTGAAAGGTCCCCACCGCGTTCGCCCCGCTGATGTCGAACAGGTAGACCTTGAT
The DNA here is from genome assembly GCA_965371955.1 of uncultured bacterium. Lineage (GTDB taxonomy): Bacteria > Acidobacteriota > Polarisedimenticolia > CBDVAL01 > CBDVAL01 > CBDVAL01. The sequence continues at coordinate 8,769 of CBDVAL010000048.1, forward strand.
GGGGTTATCGATGGCGGTCGCCCCCCAGAGCTTGCCGCGCGAAGCATCCCAGGAGATCGCGGTGATGAACAAAGGGCTTCCCGCGGTGTCAAAGAAGGGCTTCGTGGCGACCAACGCCGCAGTCCCATTGCCGGCCGGCGGCGTGGCAATGATGACATCGTTCGGCGCACAGTTGGGGAAGTTCGCACACACGTTGGTGTACATGTAGTTGGTGCCGTCAAAGGTGCCACTGATCGCCACCCCGAACGGGCTCACTATCGGCACATCGACGGTCGCCAGGAGATCACCGACTGCCGCGGAGACCCCGGAGGTCAACAACAGGGAAGCTGCGATAGCCACGCAGGCAAATCGAAGCACGAAGTGCAAGCTACCAAATCTCATGACATCTCCTCCCTCTTATGGATCGATGCCTCGGGAAACTGCCCCGGCACCCAATCCCAGCGTTAAGTTCTCGACGGATGTCCCTCCCGCCGGAGTGTACAAGGCGCCTCTCTAAGTGTTCTTGCGAGCCGAAAGTGTGCCCCCTTTATACCTCGACCTGAGTCGGCCGTCAAGAGCCACTGAGCCCGCCCGCGAAACTTAGTGCTCAAGAAACTCGGACTGCGCAGTTCGCGTTGGCCTTCCGACGTACGCAAAGACAAGAAAAGCGTGAAAAAACAGAACTGGATCGGTGTAGCCGTCACCTGGCAAGGCCTGGGCTGCTTGATTCAACGACGAACATGACCTTTCTTGTGCGCGAAAAAATCTGCAAGCGCGACGCTACGGACACCCCGGGGAAGCGAGGCCTTGACGGCCTCGCTTCGCTCCAGGGTCTCCTCAAGACGCGGAGCCTCGGGTCCCTCCGTACTGGCCGGAGGCGTTCGGTCGTCTACTCACATGCACCAGTTGCCGGAAGGCGCGGCTTGGCGGCGCTCTCCGTCCCGTACGAGGTATAGGTACCGTTGTTGAACTCGGACAAGTAGAAGAAAGCCTCACCCATCGCTGGTACTTGCTGGTCCCCGCTGAAACTGCCGAAAGTGTTCGGGGTGACAGAGTGGGCCTTCAGGCAGACGACCGGTCCCAGATCCAGGGAGTCCGCCGTCTCCGTGATGTTCGCCACGCTTCCGCGGATGACGTTGTACGTGAAGGCGCCCAGAACCGGCGGCCAATGAAGAACCGTGCCGAACTGTTCCTCCACCGCCAGGATCAGTGGCTCGCTCATGTCGTGGGGCACTACGACGGTGGATTCGGAGATCGCCGTGTTCCCGGACATGTCCATGGCCTCGTAGGTGATCGTATAGACCCGGCCATCGCCACCCCCGGTGCGCTCGGCCCGCAGCTGGAAATTCACATCCGCCGTGCCGAAATCGGCCCCCTGGATGTCATTCTCGGTGTCGCCATCGCCGATGCCGTTGTCCGGCTCATTGCTGGTGATGGAGATCAGCCGGAAGGTCGGGTTCGGGTCGCAGATGTCGGTGACCGTGACGGTGGCCGCGATGTCCACCATCCGGTGATTCGGGGGCCACAACCGGTCGGGGTCGTTGGTCACCTCGATCTCGGGCGGCGTCGTGTCGAGCACCGTCACGTTGGCTTCGCACGTAACGGCGTTCCCGTCGGCGTCCGTGGCGGTGAACTCCACTGCGGTCGTGGTGTTGACGTTGAAGAAGGCAGGTCGGTCGTCGGTGATGACCGGGTTCGTATCACAGACGTCCGTGGCCGAGACGCCGGCGAAGAACGGGTCGAGCTGTGGATCGGTGGACGGCGTCCCGCCGGATTCCGTGCACTCCACGATGATGTCCTGTGGGCATGTGATCACCGGCGGCGTCGTGTCCCGGACCGTCACGTCCACGGTGTCGGTATCGGTCTGGAAGCCGTCGCTTACCTCCAGCGTCGCCGTGGTGGTCGTCTTGGTGAACCCACCGGTCGGCTGGGACAGGGTCGCATCGTCGAACGTGACGCCGGGAGCGGTCCACGAGTAGGTCAGCGGGTCGCCGTCAGCGTCGGAGGAACCGGTCCCATCCAGCTTTACCGGGGTGGTCGTGGGAGAAGTGCACTCGGCGATGATGTCGGTTCCGGCATCCGCCTCGGGCGGCGTGTTCACGATAATGTCGATGTTGTCGCCCAGATATGGGCCGGTGGCCGGCGATCCGGTGTTTCTCCCCTCCACGGCCCACAGGACGTCGTGGCCCCCGCTGCGGACCGTCGCGAACTCGCCCGGCGTGAGGGAGTACGAGGGCGAGCCCAGGCCCGCGATGGTCAGGATCTGCGCAAAGGTGTTGGCGTTGAAGAACACCAGGTCGAACGAGTCACCGTCGAACGTGGTGCTGCAACCCACCGCCCGGCTCCAGGAGAAGTTGGCCGTCCCCTGGTTGACGATGGTGCCGGATGTGGGGCTCGCCGGCTGCGGGCCGATGCCGTGATCCGTGGTGATGGCGCCCGCCTCCAGGTCGGACTCGTTGTCCGGGATGAGACCGCTGGACCGCACCAGGGCCCATGCCGCAGACATGGTCGTGACGTTGGTGCCCCGGAGGACGTTGGCCATGGCAAGATCCCCGTTGCTGACTCCCGGCGCGTCCCGGCTGTCCGACGCCGCGTCGTAGAGGTCCCAGAAGCCACGCTGGACGGCGACCTCGTTGTCCTCGCCCAGGCCGATAGTGTCGGCGTTGGCCCCCAGGTCGTTCGAGTTCCCCTCGAGGCTGTACGAGAAGCCGCCGAAGCCGTTCACCGTGTCTTCATACAAGACATTACCCACCCGGGGTGCCTGGGTGGCGCCGATGCCCAGCTCCCTCTGGCCCGAGGTCCCGAAGAACGTGGGCCATGCTTCGCCAAACGCCAGGCGGAGTCCCTCGCTCTTGGACGGCCGTGTGACCGCCAGGCACTGGCCCAGGTTGTGAGCCCCGCCCGGGTTGTTCTCGAAGTTGAACGAGTCCATGACGTAGTGTCCGTACTCGTGGTGCATCACGTCCCAGTCGAAGCGGTCGTTGGGGCGCATGTTGATGAGCGAACCGTTATAGAACGCCGCGTTGGTGGCCCCCGGGAACTCGACCGGGATCTGGCCCAGGCCGACTCCCGAGTTCAGGTCGTCCCGGGTGTAGACGGCGATCCACGTCATGCCGCTGAGGACGGAGCCGACGGGCCCGCTACCGGTGGCGGCGAAGGTGATGTTGACCACGAGGTTCGAGTTGGAGGCGACATCGTCCTGGACCGGCGTATTGTTCTCGTACCCTCCTCCACCGAGCTGTCTCACCTCGATCAGCGTGTTCTCCGGCTGGAAGCGCACGAAGATGTCCGGACCGCCAGGGTCGCCGGAGTCGAAGGTAGCGCTGTAGGTCCCATCAGTGCCCGTGATCTCGTGGGCCAGAAGATCCGAGCCGATGAAGTCGTCGTCACGGATCTGGACGTCGTAGCCGAAGACCGGATGAAGGACCCCGTTCTCATCGGTGTAGCGCACCGTGCCGGAGACGGTGATGTTCGTGGCGCTCACCGCCTCGGTGGCGCCCGCGTCCTCCACCTCGCTCTCCCACTCCTCCACGGGCACGGCGTCGACGCGGAGTGAGGCGTGGCGCGGTGAGAGGGGTGCCGCCTCGGGAAGGGACAGGGGCGTCGGGACCGTATCTGCGGTGCCGAGCTCGCGCCTGCGGACCGTGGCCTGCTCCTCGGTGACCTGGCCCGCGGCGATGTCGTAGTCCAGCGCACGGCGCCTCAGGTTGATCATATCCTCGACACCGATGAACGCGCGATCATCCCGCAGGAGGATGCCCAGCTCCGAGCTCTCGGAGAAGCTGATGCCGGCCCCGGAGAGGATGGCGAACGCTTCAACGAGGATGCCCGATTCACCGGTGGCCTTGTAGTTCACGGGAACCGTGAAGGTGAAGGTCTCGCCGGCGCCCAGGGAATCCAGATCGAAGTCGGCGGAGCTGACGAGATCCGCCTTCCCCCGCGCCATCGTGCGGATCTGGACGCGTTCCAGCGGTGCCCCGGCGCGGACGACGATCTGGATCTCGGTGGTGCTCCCGGCCAACACGTCCGACTCGTCGGCGAAGAACTCGATCTTCAGGGGCACGCCCATGGCCGCTTGCGACGGCGCGCACTCCTCGGCCGGTGAGGACAGGACCGCGCCTGGCACCCCGAGCGTGAGAAGTAGCGTCATTGCAGTCAAGATGGACCGAAGACTCCTTGGGATACGTTTCTGGATCATGATGTTTCCTCCGAGCCCAGCGTCGGCTCACGGCGGGGGGATGGTCGCGTGGTACAACTTCCCCGGTTGTCATACGCATTGACGGCAGTTGGACACTTGCTGAGATGGCCCACTTGTATCTCGGTGCGAGGATATTGTCAAGAACCCACTCGGGGAGAATCGCTTGCGTACGAGAATCGGTCCTAAGAAAAGAACAAGGTGACCTGTTCGTGGCCGGGTCCGGGACGACCCGATCAGTCCAGCAGGTCGGAGCGGACGATGACGTAGGAGAGGGCGACGACACCAGCATCGGCGCACTGGTCGCTGTACTCGACCCACTGGGAACGGAGGCAGCGCACCCGGTAGTCGCCGAGCTCGATGGACTGGCCGTGCATGAGGGTGACCGTTGCCTCGCCGTGGGTGATCTCCAGCGCCAGGTTCGTCAACGAGTCGTAGCACTCGCCACCAGTGCGAGCGTTGCACGTTGCCGGCAGGAACTCGATCCCGAAGCCGGGGATCCCTCCGCGGAGCACGTTCTGGCCCGGCTCCTGATCGCTGACCGCGGCGAACGCGAGCCCTCGGTCGTCGGACAGGAGGATCGCCGACAGCGTCGGGAACCCGGCCATGTGGTCCACCTGGAACCGGAAGTGGGCTCCCACCGGGAATCGATTCGAGTCCTCGGGTCCACGGAAGAAGAGGGTGCGGGATCCACCCCGGTCGTCTCTGCGGACGACGATCCGGAGTGCGTCGAGGCGCTCATCATGGCCCACTGACTCGATGGTCCCGGCGAAGCTCTCGGAGTACGTGGGCTGGGTGGTATCGAGAGACACTTCGATGGCGCCGGCCGGCTCCCGGGCGCAGGCGCCCTCGTCTGACAGGGCGCAGGAGAGCGCCCCCGTGGACGCCAGGAGCAGGCTCATCAGGACAAGCGTCCGCACTTGCCCCGGCGACCGGCAGGGCCGCGAGTAGGAGCCAACGGGAGCAGCCTCCTCCATACCCATACCTTGCCTCGAATCAGCGTGTCTCGCGCTCCAGCCTGCGGAACCTCGAGAGAGGACTGGCCGGGCTCCGTTCACGCGCCTTCAACTGGATGGCTTGCGGAAAATGATGATGTTCCACTGCCACGCAAACGCAGTCACTATGGGATGGAATTCAAAAAGCTCCCAGCCGGAGGCGACGTGTTGATCGATCTTCTCCTGGATCTTGCGCGGAGCGTTCTTGACGGAGCCAAACAAGCCAATACTGACATACACCGTCTTGTAAACGAAGGGTCCCACGCAAACCTCCCATCAATGCATCGGCCGGGTGACCCGCGGCGCGGGCGCACATACGTAGCCATTTCTGACTGTGGCATGATGGATAGGCTATCGGGGTTCCGCCCGCACGTCAATCCGTGTCGCTGAACTTCGCCGTGATGGTCTCCACCGCCGCTTCCACCGGCAGTGACGATGTATCCACCGACAGCTCCGCCTGCTCGTAGAGCGAGCGCCGCGCCGCCAGCAGTGCGTGCAGCTCCGACATGGCGTGGGGGTTGCCGGCCATGGGGCGTTCGTCGCCCTGGGCCAGGACGCGGTTGTAGTGGTCCTCGGGACGGGCGGAGAGCCAGACCGTGGTGCAGCTCTCCTGCAGCAAGGCGAAGGTCTCGGGCTCGGTGACCAGGCCGCCGCCGGTGGCGAGGACGAACGGACCGGCCTCGGAGAGGAAACGGCGCAGTGTCTCGCGCTCCAGCCTGCGGAAGTAGCGCTCTCCGTGGATCTCGAAGACCTGCGGCACAGGGAGTCCCGCAGCCTGCTCGATGAGACCGTCCAGCTCCACGAAGCGGACTCGCAGGCGCTGCGCCACTCGCGGCCCGATGGTGCTCTTGCCGGCGCCGCGTAGTCCCACCAGCGCCAGGCGCGGGCTGCCGTCGCTGGGCACCGGGCCCAGCAACTGCACCAGCGGCAGGTCCAGGGCGCGGGCCAGCTCGTCGAGGCGGCGCAGGGAGATGTTGGCGTCGCCTGCCTCCAGCTGGGCCAGGTAGCGAGTGGAGAGGCCCGAGGCGGCCTGCAGCTTCCGCCGTGACAGGCCCCGCACCCGCCGCCAGTGGCGCACCGCCACGCCCAGACGTTGCAGAAGCCGGTCTCCGTCCCCCCGTGGTTCGCGCTCACTCCTCGCCGCCATGAAGGTCTCCCGTGGAAAGATGCATTATAATGCACCTGATGCGCCATGACAAGGCCGGAAATGTGCAGTATAATGCGAGTTTCAACCCGGAGACATTGCCTGCAACATCAATAGGAAGAACGCATGAGCAACGACCCCATCCACTTCGACACCCACCCGGACGACTACCGCCACTGGCGCCTCGAGGTGGACGGAGAGACGGCCCGGCTGATCTGGGACGTGCAGGAGAGCGAACCGCTGCGGCCCGGCTACGCCCTCAAGCTCAACTCCTATGACCTGGGCGTGGACATCGAGCTGGCCGATGCGGTCCGACGGCTGCGCTTCGAGCACCCCGAGGTGAAGGCGGTGGCCATCTGCTCCGGCAAGGATCGCATCTTCTCCGCCGGGGCCAACATCCACATGCTCGGCTCGTCCACGCACGCCTTCAAGGTGAACTTCTGCAAGTTCACCAACGAGACGCGCCTGGCCATCGAGGACGCCTCTGCGCACTCGGGCCAGAAGTACCTGGCGGCATGTAACGGCGTCACCGCAGGCGGGGGCTACGAGCTGGCGCTGGCATGCGATCAGATCCTGCTGGTCGACGACGGCGCCTCGACGGTGAGCCTGCCGGAAGTGCCGCTCCTGGGTGTGCTGCCCGGCACCGGCGGCCTGACCCGGGTGGTGGACAAGCGCCGCGTGCGCCGCGATCACGCCGACATCTTCTGCACCCTGGCGGAAGGCGTGAAGGGGCAGCGCGCCGTGGACTGGCGCCTGGTGGACGCCATCGCCCCCACCAGCAAGTTCAACGACCTCATCCAGGAGCGCCTGGCGCAACTGGCCACGTCGGTTCCGCACAAGGAGGGCCCGGGCGTGAAGCTGCCGCCGCTGGAGCCCGAGGTCAGCGACGACGCCCTTCGCTATCGCCACGTTGCGCTGGAGTTCGACCGCACGCTACGTACCGCGACGATCACGGTGAAGGGACCGGAGGGCGAAGCGCCGCAGGACGCTGCGGCCTTGCGCCGGGCAGGCGCCGACCTCTACCACCTGCGCCTGTTCCGCGAACTCGACGACGTGCTTTGCCGCCTGTGGTTCAACGAGCCGGAGATCGGCCTGCTGCTGTTCAAGACCAGTGGCGATCCGGACGCCGTCCTGGCTCACGACGACGCGCTGTGGATGGCGGCCGGGGAGGACTGGTTCGCGAAAGAGGTGATGCTGCTGGTGGCGCGCACCCTGCGCTCGCTGGACATCACCGCCCGCAGCCTGTTCGCCCTGGTGGAGCCCGGCTCTTGCTTCGCCGGTTCTCTGCTGGAGATCCTGCTGGCCTGTGACCGTGCCTACGCCCTGGACGACCCGGAGCAGCCGCTGGCAGTGGCGCCGTCGGTGATGAGCTTCGGCCGGCTGCCCATGTTCCACGGCGTCTCACGGCTGCAGCTGCGCTACCTGGCCGACCCGGACACCTACCAGAAGATGGCGGAGCAGATGAAGGCCGGCGATCTGCCGCGCTTCGACGCCGCCGGCGCCGAGAAGGCCGGATTGATCACGGTGGCCGCCGACGACATCGACTATGAGGACGAGGTCCGGGTGGCCATCGAGGAGCGCGCGTCGATGTCGCCCGACGCCCTCACGGGCATGGAGGCATCGCTGCGGTTCCCGGGTGCGGAGACCATGCAGACCAAGATCTTCGGGCGCCTGTCGGCGTGGCAGAACTGGATCTTCCAGCGGCCCAACGCCGTGGGAGAGACCGGCGCCCTGACCCTCTACGGAAAACCCCAGCGTCCCAGCTTCGACTGGAGGAGGACCTGATGGATCTGAACGAGAAGATTCCGAACAACGTCAACCTTTCCGGGGACAAACGCCTGCAGCGGGCGCTGGAGCGCTGGCAACCCTCGTTCCAGCAGTGGTGGCAGGACATGGGCCCGCAGGGCTTCCAGGCCAAGGACGTCTATCTGCGCACCGCCATCTCGGTGGACTCCGCCGGCTGGGCGCACTTCGATCACGTCAAGATGCCCGACTACCGCTGGGGGATCTTCCTCGCCGAGCAGGAGCGGGAACGTACGATCGGCTTCGGCGATCACGCCGGCCGGCCGGCATGGCAGGAGGTGCCGGGGGAGTATCGCAACATGCTGCGCCGGCTCATCGTCACGCAGGCCGACACCGAGCCCGCGTCGGTGGAGCAGCAGCGCGGTCTGGGCGCCACGGCCCCCAGCCTCTACGACCTGCGCAATCTGTTCCAGGTGAACGTCGAGGAGGGCCGGCACCTGTGGGCCATGGTCTACTTGCTGCACGGCTTCTTCGGACGTGACGGCCGCGACGAGGGCGAGGCGTTGCTGGTGCGGCGCTCCGGCGATGCCGACCGGCCGCGCATCCTGCAGACCTTCAACGAGCCCATCTCCGACTGGCTGTCGTTCTACATGTTCACCATGTTCACCGACCGCGACGGAAAATACCAGCTCATGGCGCTGGCCGAGAGCGGCTTCGACCCGCTGTCGCGCACCTGCCGCTTCATGCTCACCGAGGA
>CBDVAL010000049.1:0-17170 GCA_965371955.1 uncultured bacterium
AGATCCATGACCGCATGCCGGTGATCCTGCCGCCGGAGGCGTACGAGCCCTGGCTGGATCCCAGCATCCAGGAGCCCGCCGAGCTGCAGTCCCTGCTGGTTCCGTACGAGGCGTCGGAGATGATCGCGCACCCCGCCTCCCGACGGGTGAACACTCCGGCCCACGACGATCCCGACTGCATCGAGCCGGTGGACCCGGACATCGGTGGGCTGTTCGACTAGTGGACTGTAACAGTTCCGCTAGGTTCCCTTCTCTCTTCGCAGCAGCAGGGCGCTGGCATCATCCCGCAGAGGGCCGCTGTTGAAGGCCACGACGGCGGCGATGATGTGCTCGAGAGCCTCCTCGGCCGGCTTCTGCCGGCATGCTCCCAGCAGGCCGGCCAGGCGCTCCGCGCCGAACTCCTTCCCGGCCTCGTTCTCCGCCTCGGTGAGTCCGTCGGTGTAGAGGAGCACGGAGTCGTCCGGCTGCAGTTCGATGCGGTCCTCGGAGTAGGGCTGATCCTCCTCGACGCCCAGCGGCAGGCCTCCCGCCTGCAGCGGATGCACCTCACCAGCCGCACTGACGTGGAGCGGCGGGTTGTGGCCGGCGTTGACGTAGGTGAGCCGTCCGGCAGCGGGATCGAGCTCGGCGTAGAAGAAAGAGATGAACTTGTTGGCGGCGAGGTTGCCGCACAGGACCCGGTTGGTCTTCTCGCACAATTCGCGCGGCGTGGCCCCGCTGTGGGCGAACACGCGCAGCGTGGCCTGCAGGTTCGACATGAGCAACGCCGCGGGCAGGCCCTTGCCCACCACATCTGCGATGCACAGGGCCAGCCCACCGTCCTCCAGCTGCACCACATCGAAGTAATCGCCGCCGACGCTACGGGCGGGTCGCCAGGCGCTGGCAAGCCGGTAGCCGGGGATCTCCGGCAAGGTCTTGGGCAGCAGGCCCTGCTGGATCTCCCGAGCCTCGTCGCGCTCTCTTGCCTGGGTGCGCAGGCCGCGGCCGCGCTTCACCTGCTCCTCCAGGGTCGCCAGCAGCTGGTTGTTCTCCCACGGCTTCTGCACGAAGTCCCGCAAGCGGCCGCGCATGGACTCCACCGCAACCTGCACGCTACTCCAAGCGGTCATCACCACAACGGGGAGGGCACGGTCGATGGACTCGATGCGGCGCAGCAGATCCATCCCCTCCTGGCCGGTGGTGATGCCGCGAGCGTAGTTGAGATCCATGAGAAGAACGTCGAACGAGTCGCCGCGCAGCTTCTCCACCACCTCGTCCGGGCTGCGCGCTGTATGCACCTGATAGCCTTGCGGCCGCAACAACAGCTCCAGCGCGTCGAGAATATCGGCCTGGTCGTCAGCTACCAGGATGCGGGCGTGGGTCTCCACGGCTTGCACCTCCTCGTCAATCCTGGCGCAGTACTGCCAGCGGCTCGGTAGCGGCGGCGCGGCGAGCGGGGAGGTAGCAGGCCAACAGCGACACCAGCGCCAGCAGTAGCGGAATGCCGACGAACGTCGCGGGGTCGGTAGGGCTGATCTGGAACAGCAGGCCTGCCAGCAGGCGCATCAGTGCCAGGCCGGCCGCCAGTCCCACCAGGATGCCCACCAGCGCCAGGGACATGCCTCGCCCGAGGACCAGGCGCAGGATGTCCCGGCGCTGGGCTCCCAGGGCCAGGCGGACGCCGATCTCCCGGGCCCGGCGGCTGACCATGTACGACACCACCCCGTACAGGCCCACCACCGACAGCACCAGGGCCAGCCCCGCGAACAGGCCAAGCAACCAGGTGTTGAAGCGCGGCTGCCACACGGCAGCGCCGAGGATCTGCTCCACGGTGCGGACGTCGGAGACCGGCAGCAACGGGTCCACCGACCAGACGGCATCCCGCACCAGCTGCGCGCCGGAACCGGCCGCCGCCTGACTGCGCACCACCAAGGAGGTGTTCAGGTAGTCGGGGAAGAGATTCTGCGTGTACGGAAAGAACCACTCCGGCTGCACCTCGCCGGTGAGATGCTCCTGGCGGGTGTTGCCCACCACACCGACCACGGTCCGCCAGGGATCGTCCGAGTCCGGGCGACCCACCTTCAGGCGCCGGCCCAACGGGTCTTGCCCCGGCCAGAAGCGCGTGGCCAGGAGGTCATTTATAATGATCACCAGGTTCGAGTCGGCGCGATCCTGGCTGGAGAACACGCGACCGCGCAGCACCGGGATGCGCATGGCGTCGAAGTAGCCGGGCGTCACCACGCGGTACACCGCGCGGGGGATGTCCACCTCCGCAGGTGCGGGAAGCCCCTCCGCCACGAAACGGGTGCGCCACTGATCGCCGGCCACCGGAAGGTGGTTGATGAGGCCGGCAGCCTCGACCCCGGGCGCGCTGCGCAGGCGTTCGAGCACGCGGTCGAACAGCAGGTTCTGCTGTTGCGGTTGCACGTGCCGGGAACCGGCCAGCGGGATGGACGCGGTGATCACGCGGGACGTGGCGAAGCCTGGGTCGAAACGCTGCAGGCTCGCGAAGCTGCGGATCATCAGCCCGGCACCCAGGAGCAAGACCAGCGACAGCGCCACCTCGGCCACCACCAGGAAGTTGCGCAGACCGCCGCGACGTGCTGTCCCCCACCACTGACTACCCTGGCGGAGGGAAGCATGGATCTCGGAACGCGCCGCCTGCCACGCGGGCACCAGCCCGAAGCCGATGCCGGTGAGCAAGGACAGTGCCACGCCGAAGCCGAGCACCCGGCCGTCCACATGAATCTCCCCGATGCGCGGAATGTTCTCCGGGCTCAGCGCCACCAGGAACTCCACGCCCCAGACCGACAGCAACACGCCGGCCGTGCCTCCCACCAGCGCCAGCAGGACGCTCTCGGTGAGCAACTGGCGCACCACCCGCAGGCGGCTGGCGCCCAATGCCATGCGCACAGCCATCTCGTTGCGCCGCGACGAGGCCCGCGCCAGCAGCAGCCCGGCCACGTTGGTGCAGGCGATGAGCAGCACGAACCCCACCGCTCCCATGAGCACCAGCATGGCGGGGCGGACGCCGGAGACCACGGGCTCCTGCAGCGGCTCCACAGTGATCCCCGCGCCTGTGTTCTTGTCGGGGTAGCTCTGCTCCAGCCGTTGCGCGATGGTGGTCATCGCGGAGCGTGCCTGCTCCAGGTCGACGCCGGGCCGCAAGCGCGCGAACACACGCAGGAAGCGCGCGCCCCGGCGCTCCCATTGCTCGGCGTCCAGGACCAGCGGGGCCCATAGCTGCGCGCCGGTGGCCCAGAACGGCGGGAACTCGAAGCCCGCGGGCATGATGCCCACCACCTGGAAGTCCTCGCCGTCCAGCGTGAGTGACTGTCCCACCAGACCCGGGTCGCCGCCGAAGCGCTGCTGCCAGAGAGCATGCCCCAGCACGACCACAGGCGGCTGGCCGGGCTCTCCGTCCTGGCGCACGAAGGTGCGTCCGTGTGCGGCGGGCACGCCGAGAAGATCAAACAGGCCGGCGGAGGACTTGAGGCCCGAGATCTGATCCGGCCGGTCACGCCCGGTGAGCACCGGTGACCAGGGATGAGCCGCGGTCATGTCCTCGAGAACGTTGTTCTGGGACTGCCAGTCCAGGAAGTTGGCCGGCGAGGCGGGATTGCGCGGCTCGCCCAGCAGGTACTCGTTCTCGAACACCGCCACCAGGCGGTGGGAGTCGGCGTAGCCCAGCGGTTGCAGCAGGACGCCGTTCACCAGGCTGAACATGGTGGTGTTGACGCTGATCCCCAGTGCCAGCGTCAGCAACGCCGCCAGCGTGAAGCCAGGGTTGCTGCGCAGCATGCGCAGCCCGTACTTGAGGTCCTGACGGAAGGTTTGCATCCGGTGTCTCCGTTCCCTTCCTGCAGGGCGATCGCAGCGCCCCCGAAACCAAAAAGCAAACGCCGGGCCAATCCACGCAGCGGGGTAAGTGACTGGATGGAAAGGAATTGCGTCCACGGCGGTGGAGGCGATGGCGGGCGGGGAACCCGCCGGCGGGACAGCCGCGTCCCGGAACCGGACAGCACCAGCGTGGCCCCCGGTGGCTCAGCCCGGCCGGCAGTCCTCCAGCAGCACGTCCTTCCAGGAGGACGGGCGGCACCTGCCGGCCAGCAGCGCCTCGATGCGGCGCACCCTATCGGCCAGCTCGTCAGGGTGATGGTACGGGTGATAACGGCGCGTTGACCACTTGAACTCAACTAACATATGACGATCTGGGCCAAGTACTGCGGGCCGACTACTGGGTCTACTCGTGCACATCCTACAACGATGCGGCGGATAGGAGATTTTAGCTGCTTTTCAACTCAATGCTCGAGTATCTCCGGGGTCCGATAAGAATCAACTATGTCAACCCGCGGCTATTCTACCTGATATCTGCTGAAATCGACCGTACGGCGGGCCTGGCCGTCGTTGCCGCTCCCCCCGAAGCGCAGCGGCATCGCGTCGCCGCGGCCACGCCTGCCTCGCTCGGCCTCGGGCCAGCGAGAGAGCTTATGAAGCCACTTCTAGGCATGTCCCACTGAAGGTGCTTTTCCGCTCGAAGCCGAAGGCGGCTTCGGCGGCGCAAACCAGCGGATCGTTGCCGTAGCAAGAGAAAGCGCGTAGGTCGCGAAGAAACATGCCGCAATGAGAGGTGTGCTGATGGGGAACAGCCAGGCCGAGAGAAGCGCGAGATTGACCATGGCGACCGCCAGGGTGGACTTGGTCATGCTTCGCAGGAGGTACGGCATGGGCAGAGGCGCGCTCATAGAGATTGCATTCAAGATGAATGCCACGATCAGGTAGGGCGTGGCGTCGAGAGTATAGATTTCGGTCAGCAAGAGGATGAACAGCATGTGGCGGACCAGTTCGTTCGTGGGGGAGCCCGAGGCGGGCGCGGCGCCCGGACGGAGGCGTGAGACTACACGGAGCTCGATGGCGAGTATGGCCACGATGCTGACAGCTCCGCAGACGACGCCATGGTGCATCCCGATGACCATCACGAATACAGCATGTGCCAGCAGGTCGCAGACGTTGTCTAGGATGGCGCCGAACTCACTCTGGATACGCAGCTTCACAGCGAGGATGCCGTCCAGGTCGTCCATGATGTTGTTGTAGATCATCAAGAGAATTACATAGCTGTAGCCGTCGCTCATCAACAGGATCGGCAATGGAATGATCCCCAGAATCGAAACGGCATTGGCAATGTTCCTGTAGATAATCCCTGGTCGCCTTTTCTCCTTCTCCGCCTGCTGCGGTCCCATCGTCGACGTCGTCATGATCGGGTCGTGCCCCCGGCGCGTTCCGGTCGGTTTCCGCTTGAGGGCCGGAGCACAAAGAAGTGGTTCGTCAATTCGGGGAAATCAAACCCCAGGATGGCCGGTACGCGGGTAATCCAGGGATCCCCCAGACGCAGTGCGAGGTAGGTTAGTCGGCCGACAACAGGAATGAACTGCCATGGCCGGGGCGCCAGTGTCTTCCACCGCTTGATCAGTTCGCACCCCATCTGCGCGAGCATGTACGGAGCGTTCGGCTCAACGGAGACCATCTCAAACCCCGCCTTTCGGAACATGCGCTCATAGATCGGGACGGAGCGGTAGACCGCCTGGTACTCACCGTTTCGTGTCACGACACCGCCTCGAACGGTGCTCTCGCGACAGATAACGATGCTGCTTGGTCCGAGGCACGGGCGTAGTTTGCCTAGCAGCCCCACGGCATCTGATTCGTTCAGATACATCAGCAGGCCGCCGGTGAAGACGAGTTCATAGTCCCGGCACGGCTGAAACGACAGGGCGTTCTGATGGAGGGGGGTGACGTTCGGCAGCGGCCTGCAGCGCTCCTCCAGGGCGTCGAACAGTTGCGGGCTGGCCTCTACTGCTACCACTTGTGCGAACTGATGCGCGAAGAACTCTGCCCAGTGGCCGATGCCGCTGCCAAGGTCGAGGGCGATGCCATCGCGACTGCATTGGCGTATCAGGCGTGAGACGATCCTCTTCTCACCGCGAAACCGGAACTGACCGGCGCCTGCAGGAAAGCCGAAGCCGTCCATCATGTATGGACCGAGGATCGAAGGGCTGGCGATCCGCCAGTAGCGCGCCACGCCGGCATAGTCGAGACCTGTCGCGCCGGAAACGAGATTCGCCCGGTCTCTGGTCATGGCCTCGGCTCTGCTCCGAATCGCAAACTCTGCAAAGGCAGGACATGCGTGGGACGGCGAAAGATGCGTTCTGCCTCCTCCAGATTGGCCAGCGTATCGATCTCGTACCATCGTCTGTGGTCGAAGAGCACGGGCTGGAATGAAATGGTGCCCTCGGCGAGCAGTTCGGAGAAAACGATCTCGTAGTAGTCGCGGACATGGCCGGCGGTGATATGGCGGTCCAGGCGTTCGGTGACCTCTCGCCATGTGCTGGCTGAAAGGGAGTAGATGTTGACGGTCTTGAGTGACGAGTTGCCGCGCTTCCCACCGGCGCCGACATGCATCGATACAACTCGCTGGTACTGGTCGAGTTCGACGGTGGAGCCCGCCATCCATGGTCGAATGGTCGAAACCGCGATGCTGTCTTCCCGGAGCATCGGGCCGAGCAGGGCCGAGTCGAAGAAGAGGTCGGACTCGATCAGCAGGCACGGCTCCCTTACGACTTCCCGCGCAAGCCACAGGGAGTAGATGTTGTTCGTCGTTCGATACACGGGACTGGTGATGTACTCGATCTGAAGGCGGGAGGGACGTTGTTCGAAGAACTCGCGAATACTATATTCCATGTGGCCGAGAACGACCACCAGGCGCTCGAAGCCCCATTGCTCCAGGCAACGAATCTGCTGTTCCAGGATGGGGACGCCGTTAATCTCCGTGAGGCACTTGGGAGCGTCATGGGTCAGAGGCTGCAGGCGACTGCCGGTTCCGGCGGCAAGTAGAAGTGCGGTCCTGACCGGGTCGCTGGTTTGTGAGTTGTTCATGATGTCGGCCCTCATCCGTTGCCTGTGGTCAATTGCTCGCCGCAGTGCACACAGAATGTGTTCCTCTCGCGTCGAGTCTTCGCGTGTTCATCCTGGGTGCAGTTCTTGGTGGGCAGGTTCTGGTTGACCACCCCACCGCAGGATGGGCAACAGCGGACCGGGGCGTTCGATCGCCCGTGGTTGTAGTTCTCGCATCGTTGTCCCAGTCTCATACCTTCACTCATCTTTCACATGTTGCATCTTGGTTGTCACCTGCAAGAGAAGGGCCTGCCGCTGGCCTTCGGCAAGCTCAACCAAGGACGCGATCTCGTGGAATGCATCGTGTGTGAGCAGACCTCGATTGAGGCTTTCGACGGTCAGGGCCAACAGTCGCGAGCGAAAGGCATCCCGACCCGATTCGACGTGGTGGTCCGGAAGCCCGAGTGCATCCTTCAGAGGCATTACTGACGCCGTCTCATTGGTCGCATCCAGCTGCTCGAACTGATCCTTGGTGACGAAACGGAGATTGCGGAGGACTCCCGCGGCCATGGAGGGGGTCACGCCGTAGAACCATGCGGCCTGAACGAGGTCGCAGTAGCTGATGGGTTCCGCTCCTTGGCGGCCCCTGCCGGGGACGCGAATGCGCTTGTCGTCGAGGCTCGGGTCGTAGGGTTCGGAGTAGAGCTGCAACTCACTCCCGCCGGAGCGGCCTAGCATCTCTTTGCCGAGAGTCTGCAGATAGCGACGGATCCCGGCCTCGGGTAGGAGGAAGCTGATGGCAAACGCGGAAGCACGGAGTTCACAGAAATCCCTGCGGTTCTCCGTGCGGCACGTCAGGCATCGGTGGTTGCGATCGAACAGAACATGGGCATAGCCGTGGGCGAACTGGAATCTCCGCCGTTCCACCGGGATGGTGCGGTTGACGATCAGAAGGAAGCCTGTCCGTCGGTTGTTCAGGAACAACCCCGAGATGTTGGTCGGCAACTCGGTCTTCGTCATGCGGATCCTGTTGGTGGCAAGCGTCTCGTCGACATCGCGGATCGGGGCGTCGCCCAGGTTCAGCCTGCGTCGTTCCTCGGCAGCTATCAGGATGCCCTGCTGGGTCGCTTCCCAGCCTGTCTTGGGCGGCGAAATGTCATAGGAATGAGGCCCCAGCGAGCCAGCGTCGAGCCCCAGCCGGGATTCGAGGTCGGTCAGGATGGAGGCGATTCTCAGTGTGCGCTGGAACTGGCCCTGCAGGAGAGCCGCCTGGCCGGTGTCCGAGAGAGCCTGCCCGATCTCGGCCAGCAGATCGTGCTCGTCTCCCGGATGGGACTCCGGTCCGACCTCGGTGAAGAAACTGGCGGTACTACAGCCGAAGATCGCGGCAAGTGCCTCGATCTCCTGCGCCCGGACATTCCGTTTCCCCTGCTCCATCAGAACGACCGTCGAGCGCGAGACGTCGAGAGCGGCTGCCAGATCCACCTGGGTCAGACCGTTCGATTTGCGGATTCGTTTGAGGTTGAGCGCAATATCCGGCACGAAAGCTGCTCCCGACTCTGCCGCGGTTTTGGTGAATGTTCAGATGATAGGAAACCTAGCAATTCTGTCATGGGAAGACAAAAATGTCAAGTTTTTGCAGCATCGAAAGGGGGGTTCTTCAAGCGGCTACTACGGCTGGCGGCTGTCCCGCGCAGGCGCGATTCCCTGCAACCGCTCAACCGGTCAATGCAACACCATTCGTCGCAGACCGGACTTGGAGGTGTTGCTCATGCCGAAACCGAGGCGGGTAGGGCTTTCTGCTTCTTGGAGGGCAGAGCCGCGGCAAAGGTGGAGAAACGGCCAGTCGTTAGGCGATATCGGGCGTGTACTTGGCAAACGCCCTGGCTCCATTCACCGGGTGTTCTCGTCTAACGGCGGAATCAGCGCCGCAGACGCGGCGGAGGCATCAGACGCACCTTGTTCGAGCCATCTGCATCCATCGTGTAGAGGGAAAGGTCCTTGCCGTCAACAGCATCTATTACGTATACTATCTCACTCCCATCCGGCGACCAGCGGGCCTCTCGTTCCGAATCAGCCGTTAGCTGAGTCTGTTCCTTGGTCGCTAAGTCCAAAACATAGAGTCCGAGCCCCTTTTCCTCGGCATCAACCACCTCGATCTTTGTAAAAAGCAGTTCTCTGCCATCTGGCGACCACTTTGGATCTGTTTCGGCTACCTCTGCGTCAGTGAGTTGGTTTTTGTTCGAACCGTCAGCATTCATCACGAATAAATCGTAGCTTCCTTCGCGCTTTGATGTAAAGGCTATCTGAGTCCCGTCTGGTGACCAGGTGGGACGGAAGTCATTGGCTTCATGCTCCGTCAAGCGCGTTACGGCTGAACCATCGGCGTTCATCACGAAGAGGTCTCTGTTGCCATCGATGCGGCCTTGGTAAGCAATCTTTGCGCCGTCGGGCGACCATACCGGGCCACCTGCACGGTCTGTGTCGCTCAGACGAATCGGGTTCGTTCCATCAGCATTCATGATATAGATCGCCGATTCTCCGTCTCGGCTTGAGCTAAAGGCGATCCGCGTCCCATCGGGGGACCAGGACATTTCCCCGCCGCCAAGGTGCGTGAGCCTCTTTAGATCATCACCATCAGACTGGATCGTGTAGATTTCAAAATTACCGTCCCGGTTCGAGTAGAACGCGATCCGGGTACCATCGGGAGACCAATTGGGTTCGTGATAATAGATCGGTGTTTCTTGGGGGGCCTCCTCGTTCGAAGCGGCTTCGTGCGTTGACGCGGTCTCTTGCTCTGGTGAACAAGCAGTCCAGGCAGTGCACAGCAGGACGGCAAGGCTGGCAAGGCGCAACGAGTTGAGGGGTATACATGGTTTGTGCATCGAGCCATTCCTTCTTGTTTTGGTTGTGGTGGTGTACCTACCCAAAACCCCATCGGCCGCACCAGGCTTGCGTTTCCGCGACCTGCTCAGCATACTCCCGCGACCCGATTTCCACCAGGCCTGAGAGGTTCAGCGGGAGGTATCGATGCCCCTTGTGCGGGCCCTTACGCTCATTCTTCGCAGCTTCTTCCGTAGCCGAGCGCCTCCTTGGCTTTGGAGAATCTGGCGCTCCGCCAGCAGCTTGCGGTCCTCCGGCGGAGCGCCAGGCGACCCCGGCTCAGGCCTCGGGACCGGATCTTCTGGGTCCTCCTGAGGCGCTACTGCACCGATTGGCGCTAGCCGAGGGAAAAGACGCCGGTTCGATGGTCCACCGTCCCACCCTGAAGCTGCTCGGGGCCGGGCGACGACGCTCCTGATCGTTCGCCGAACGAAGGAAGCTACGTGAGCCGACGAGACCACAGCCCCGACCGCTCGCGCGTCAACCAAAAACTCGCTGGACTCATTCAGCAAGTCGAAGTCGCAAATCGTGCAACGAATCGCCGCATGCTACGGTCGATGGCCCGAGTGATTCCTTGACTCCCCGAACTCCAGCCACACATTAGAAGAAGAACACCGCGTGCCTCCGAAAGCGTGCCGGAACGCTTCCTGTACACCCAGGCGGAGGGCGTCCCCCGAGATAGAGAAGGAACCATGAGCCACACGCGCCAGTGCCCCGATCTGCGGGACGCCATCCACGAACTGCATCGGTATCTCTCCGACGAACTGGCCCCCATGATGGTGACCGATTCGGTACAAGTGCTGCTGCGCCAGCCGCCGCAGATTGTGGCCACCGAGATCCAGGGATGGGTGGGAAACCAGTCCACGCGGCAGGGCACGGACTTCGTGGTCTCCGACTTCCTGTATCACGCCATGAAGAAGATCCACCTGCTGTCGGAGTTCGATCTGATCCAGCCGGATCGCCTGCAGGCCTATCTTCGGGAGGTGGCGAGCTTCGTGTTGACCTGCTGCCCCGAGGAGGATCGCGCCTCGCTGCAGAGCCATCTGAACCGGTTGGGTGAATCGGAAGCCACCCTGGCGTCCGGCCCGGTGGAGCAGATCTACCGGCAGGGCGGCTCCCCGTCCAAGGCCGGACAGGCTCAGGGCACAGCGGCCACCGGTGGCCCGGGTGTCCAGGTGGACGCCGGCGTGCAGAGGGGGCTTCGGCGGTTCAGTGCGCTTCTCCAGCGCTTGGACGGCCCCGTCGCGGCCGACAGCCCGGCCGCATCCAACAACTTGAAGGTCCATGCACTGACCACCGCCGCCACCCACTCGCGCGACGAAGCCGACCTGCAACAGTACTTGCAGAAGCTGGGCAACGTTGGCCTCGACTCCCGCACGGATCAGATGTTCCGGTTGCTCAGCCAGAATCTCCCCGCCTGGGAGATCCCGGCGCCGGTGGCCCAGGAGATGGAGAAGTCATCACGCTTTCCCAGCAAGTCCGCCGAGGCCATGCACCAGATCGTGGCCCTGGCGGATAGCCCGGAGGAGGCCTCCCATCGCTTCACTGATCTGATCAACTCGGCCATCGAGCAGTTCAACGAAGGCTACCTGGCCCGGGCCGCAACCATGCTGGATCTCGCCGAGAGGCTGGTGCGCAACAAGCGAGTGCACTCCGAAACGGCACTCACTATCCGCAAGCGGCTGCGCGACAGCCTGAATGATGATCGGCTACGGCGCTACACCGAAAGCCATGAGAGCCAGGCACAATTGCTGCGCGTCATGAGCTTCTTCCCCTCGCTGTCGGTGGCCAGCCTGCTCGAGGAGTTACGCAGCGAGGACAAGCGCGAACGCCGCAAGCAGCTTCTCACATTGCTTGAGGTCCACGGCCAGGACACCCGCTCAGCGGTGCTCGCGGAACTCGAAGCCTATATGAACGGCGAGATGGTCGAGGACAACGGATACCACGTGCGCAATCTCGTCTATCTCCTGCGGCGCGTCCCGGTTGCCGACGAAGGTCCGGGCGAGAAGGAGCTGGACTACCTGACACGGCTGTCGAAGACCGAGAATCACTGGATCGTCATCCGCGAGACGGTTCGCGCCCTGGGCCACCTGGGCCATCCGGCGGCGGAGAAGCTGCTGCGCCAGAGGCTGCGCGAGTTCGAACAATCCGCGCTGGCGCAGAAGGACTCCGAACAGACACAGGAGTTGCACGACTTGCTGGACTACTCGACTTCCGCCCTGGTCTCGCTGGGTACCACCGGATCGTACCGGATGGTGGTGGAGCACGGCCTGCGCGAGGAGCCCGCCCTGGGCAATACCGCGGCACGGCTGGAGGAACTGGGCCTGCGCAACCTCTCGGCCCATCCGGACCTGGTGGACCGCATCCTGAATACGTTGAAGGACAAGCTGCCGAAGAAGATCCTGGGGTTCGTCCTGCACAAGAGCGCACACATTCACAGCCTGGTGGGAGCGCTTTCCGGCACCCCCCTGCCGGCGGTGGAGGAGACGTTCAAGGAGCTGGCCGCGCGCTTCGCCAAGCAGGAGCTGGGCGACGAGGCCACCCGGGCGCTGAGCCGCCTGGCCGACGCGAAGCGGTGTCTGACCGCGCCGCCGCCGAGCCTGTCCGGCGATATCGAACTCTTCGGCCTTCCCAGCCTGCTGCAGAACCTGGGCGACTCGCGTCTGACCGGCTCACTGACGTTGAGAGACGAGAAGGGCGATCTGTGCGGCACGCTGATGTTCCAGGGGGGCAAGATCCGCACTTGCGAGTTCCTGCAGTTGCAGGGCAAGGAAGCCGTGTACGAGCTGTTCGAGAAGCCCGGTCCCCGGACCTTCGCGTTCCGCGGCGCGCCGGGTGAAGCGCCCAAGAACTGGGAGGCCGAGGGCATGCTGGATGTGCTCCCCACCCTGCTCGAGGCGGTCCGGCGCCACGATGAGTTCAAGCAGGCCCAGGCTCTGGTGCCGGACGGCACACGGCTGGAAAAGACCGGCACGAAACCGAGTCGGCTGGCGGACGAGGAGGACATGGAGTTCATGCGGGCGGTGTGGAAGCGCGCTACCTCGGGAGCCACGCCGGAGCAGTGCGAGAAGGAAGCCACCACCGACTCGTATCGGGTCCGTCGGCTACTGGCGCACTGGGTGGAGGTCGGCGCGCTGCAGACTGCGGAGCGGGCGGCGTGAGCAACCGCCCTGCAGGCACGCTCCCGGATCGATCCCACTTGACATCCGGTGGGCATCGGCTACAGCATCGGCCCCTACGGCGGCTACCAGGCCATCCTCCGCGACAAGCAAGAAGCCGTCTATATGGAGCCTCTGAATCCCGCAAGGACGGCCAGGCCGCCGGCTACTAGCCCCGAACGGGCTCAAAGACAGCTTGGCCTTGTAGCCGAGAGCAACTGCAGGTTGACATGTTGCATCTCTTGGCATTCTAATATCCCTTGAAACCCTTGTCCGCCGGGCTCGACGGCGAATCCACGAGGAATCAGGTGGGTAAGAACTCGGCGAGGGGCGTCGGCCCGTTCCGGCGGCCCTCTGTTTCCTGAGCCGGGGCCCTGCTAGACTCAAGGAGGTACGCCATGAAAAAATGGATTGTTTGCTTCTGCTCGGCGGTACTTCTTCTTACGGCAACACCGCTGCGTCCTTCCGAGGGGCGGATCCCCATCTTCGAGCCTGTGGTGCTCACCGCCTCGGGAAAATACATCGTCACGCGTGACATCCTGGCTCCGGCCGGCACGAGGGTCATCGAGGTGAGCGGCGCAGGGACGAGAGTCTTCGAGATCGACCTCAACGGCTTCACGCTGAGGTCCGACTTCATCGTCATCGACGCCAACAACGTCAAGAGCATCGTGATCCGCAACGGCACGATTTCCGGCACCTCGACGACCAGCGCGGTGATCAGGCTGAGCGCCGCGGGGCCGGACGGTAGAGTTGTCGTGGAGGACATGAAGATCGCAGGCGGAAGCGACGGCATCCTTCTCAGTCCCGTGGCAAACTTCCAGATCCGGCGCAACTTCATCGTCGATTCGCAGGACGACGGAATTGACATCGCCAACTCCGCGCTCGACTCCGGGGGAATCATCGAGGACAATGTGCTGCGGAACGTCGCCAAGAACAATGGTGCCGCCGCCGTCCTGGCGCTGAACGCGTCCACCAACGGTCTGGTGATCCGGGGAAACAAGATCCAGGCCGACTTCTCAGGGATCTTCGTCGGGACCGCCACGGGGCTGCTGATCGAAGACAACGACGTTCTGGCCACGGGAGGCGGGGCCGGCCTGGGGGTCCTTTCCTCCGACAACTGCACAGTCCGCAACAATCGCGTCAGCGGCACCACCGCGTTGCAGCCGGGCATCAAGCTGCTCAACACGACCCACTGCCTCGTTGTGGACAACGTGTCCATCAACAATGCCGGGCACGGGATTTCTCTGGAGGACGGAAACGACAACCGGATCGAACGGAACATAGCCAACAACAACTCGCGTAGTGGAGTCAACCTGCAGGCCAGCTTTCCCAGCGGGCTGGGCTCGTTCCGGAACGTGATCGAGAAGAACGTCACGAACGGCAATGGACTGTACGGTATCTTCTTCGACGCGTCGAGCGACGATAACCGCTACGGCCGTAACTCGTCCACCGGGAACTTGAGCAACCCCGTGTCCTGCGCCGCTCCCGGGATCGCGACATGCGGCGCACCGAACCTGTGCGACGAGGGCACGGCCAATCTGAGCTTCGGCGACAACCTCATACCCGGCCCGCCGGCATGCTAAGGTCTGGGATCTTCACGGAGGACAGATCACGTCACCTCTAGCTGAATCCGCTCAAGTAACGAAACCGGTTCGGGGCCGCCTCCTTCTTGTTGCGGTGGCCATGCTGGTCGCACTTGCCGCGATGGACGCAGCGGTCGCGGACGAGGAAGTCCGGATCTGCTCCGCGGCGGTCGCACAGGATTCCGACAGCGGATAGGAGATTCAGGCTGCGTTCCAGCCAGATCGCCCTGTATCGGTGCGCGTCCGATAACGTTGGAATATGACAACCTGCCTCTATTCTACCCGTACGGGTGGGTGATCGTGGCCAATGACGGGGCCGGCCGCGAGGGGTCGTGGGGTAGAGAGAGCGGGCTGATCGAACGGAGCGGCCCCGGTGCCAACGCATCATCGGGCGAGTGTGGCATCACGGACAAGGTCTTGAGCAACACCTGCGGCCAGTAGGAGGTTCTCAGAGGCCTGCCGCGCGGATGGCGCGCTATGGAGCTGGACGCGGCCGGGAGCGGCACAGGCCGTCCCGATCACCAGCAGTCTGCTGATGGTGGCCTACAACGTGTTCCCGCTGATGTGGGTGCACAGCTTCCACTCCCGGGAGGCGCGACAGGGTTCTGATGAACTGGATCGCTATGGCATCACGCCACGCGAACGCGAGATCATCAAGCTCATCTGCGCCGGTGAGACCAATCAAGAGATCGCGGACAAACTGTTCATCTCCCTGGCCACTGTAAAGGATCACAACCACAACATCTTCCGCAAGACGGGGGTGCGTAACCGGGTACAGCTGACCAATCTGTTCCGCAGAGCGCCGAGTAGCTGACCAGGACCATCCGGGCCGCGATCCTAGCCGCGCTCCAGGTGGCGCATGGGGCAAAGTTCCGGCGCGTCGGCGCCGTCCACGTCCAGCGGCCGGGGCCGGATGCAATCGTCCGGCTCACAGCAGGTCTGGCAGACCCGCTTGTAGGCGTCGAAGCCCAGAAGACGGACCTCGGGCGCCAGGAAGCCGGACCGGACCGGCTCGTCGCGCAGCAGGTCGGTGCTCAGGTACTTCTTGTTGCTGTCGGGAAACACCGTCACCACGACGGCGTCGTCCCCCAACTCGTTCTGCAGCTCGACGGCAGCCAGAAAGTTCGCCCCCGAGGAGATCCCCACGCCGATGCCCAACTCGGCGGCCAGCTTCTGCGCCATGAGGATGGCGTCGCCGTCGTCTACCTGCACCACTCCGTCCAGGAATTCCAGGTCCACGATGAGCGGGATGAATTCGTCGGAGATCCCCTGGATGCGGTGCTTGCCCACCTTGCAGCCGGTGGAGAGCGTGGGCGAGTTGGCCGGCTCCATCGGGTGGATCTTCACGCCCGGATGCACGCTGCGCAGGAAGCGTCCCACGCCCATGACGGTCCCGCCCGTACCCACGCCGGCAACGAACGCATCCGGCACCAGGCCGTGGTGGCGCAGTTGCCATAAGATTTCCGGTCCCGTGGACTCCTCATGGGCCGTCACGTTGTCCTCGTTGGAGAACTGGCGCGGCAGGAAGCTGTCCTCGTGCTGCTCGGCAAATTCCTCGGCCAGCCGGATGCTCCCCAGGAAGCCTCCCTCCTCCGGGCTGACCAGATGGATGGTGGCCCCCATGCTGCGGATCAGATCGATGCGCTCGCGGCTCATCCAGTCCGGCATGAAGATAGTCACCGGATGGCCCATGGCACGTCCGATGCCGGCGATGGAGATGCCGGTGTTGCCGCTGGTGGCCTCCACGATGGCCGCTCCCTCCTGCAACCGGCCGTGCTGGTAGCCGCGCTGCAGGATGTGCAGCGCCATGCGGTCCTTGATGCTGCCGGTCATGTTGAGGTTCTCCGCCTTGGCGTAGATCACGCGCTCCCGGCCAAGGAAGCGCAGGCGGATGACCAGGAGAGGCGAGTTGCCCACCAGGTGCCTCAATCCGAGAGCCCTGCTGGATGGGTCGGTCATGGCAGTTTCCTCCCCGGTGCGCCCTGGGCGCGCCGGTGCCGCACACATGCCGGGGAGAAGAGAAGATCCTACCGGATGGTGGAGCGTGCGGGCCAGTCTATCTCATCCGTCACGGAACACGAAGCGCCTTCGCGTTGGCGACGCTACCACTCCGCCGGCTCGTATTCCCATCCGCCCAGGCCCGGCCCGGCGAGCACCAAACGGTCCGCCATCTCCGGGGTCACCCGGACCGAGTTCCCCGGGGCGGTCCCTTGCGTTCCAGTGGAGGAACGTGAGCGTGAGGAGTGCCCGCTTTACCCGGACCGGAGGGCACGGTGACGAAGCCTTGACCCGCAAAGATTGCATCAGCGTCATCGGCGTCGTCCTGGGAGTACTGGTGAGCGCGGTCGTCGCGGGAGTGAACAACGCCGGCGGGATCGTGGATCCGTTCGCTGTGGTCGCGACACTGGACCGCTTTGCCGGGATGCGCCTCTGGCCCGGCTTCGATGCCTCGGCACATCCGCTGGCCATTTACGACGGAGAGCAGACGCTGCTGCTGCGCCACCCCAACCCTCCTGAGGAGTTCACGCCCCTCGAAGAGCACGAGGGTGTGTGGGAAGTCGCTGGTCGGCACGCTGCGATGCGCTGGAACTCCAATGTCGATCTGGGACAACTACGCTGCGCGGCGAAGCGAGACGATGGGCAAGTGGCGTCGGCCACCGACGAACGTCACCACGAGTT
>CBDVAL010000050.1:0-16945 GCA_965371955.1 uncultured bacterium
ACCTCCAGGAAGCCATCGAGGCCCAGGAGCAGCGACTGCGGGAAGTGCTGGCGGAGCTAGGTGGGATGGAGGCCGCCTCCGTGGACGAGGACGACCTGCGGCAGGCGCTAGGCCTGTTCGACTCGGTCTGGGATGCCCTGCTGCCGGGGGAGCGGGTCCGGATCCTCAACCTACTGCTGGAGAAGGTGGACTACCAGGACGGGAGGTTGGGGCTCACGTTCCGACAGATAGGAATACGGACGTTGGCCGCGGAGGCACTATTTACCTGACAGAGACAGCGTTCTCGAAGCTTTCTGCCACTGGTTTTGTTCTGTTGGTAGACTGTGGCTTAGAGTTCGCGAA
This sequence comes from uncultured bacterium, assembly GCA_965371955.1. Classification (GTDB taxonomy): domain Bacteria; phylum Acidobacteriota; class Polarisedimenticolia; order CBDVAL01; family CBDVAL01; genus CBDVAL01. Next base: position 343 of record CBDVAL010000050.1, read on the forward strand.
CATTGCGCGACACAGGGGGCCCGGACCAATGGAACGAGCAAGGGTGTGTCTGCTGTTAGGTGCTGGCTTCTCAAACGCGTTTCACTCTGACCTTCCTGTCGTTCGGAAGCTTGGCGACCTGCTAGGAAAGACCTCGGTGGCGAAGCAATTGGACGGTTCGGAATCTCAGCTTCTTCTGAAGGATCCTGAGGCGCTCCTGTCCAAACTTGCCCTTGAGTTACCGTGGAAGACAGCACAGCAGCGTCATCGAGACCTCGCCTTGTTCCTAGAACTGGCGCACGAACTTGGCAAGATCATCCGGGCAAGGGAGGCCACGGCTTTCGAGAAAGGCGGATCGCGGTGGGCTCAGTTGTTGGTCAAGCTACTGCACCAACATAGAATCCCGGTGATCTCGCTCAACTATGATACCGTCATCGAGAGGATAGCGTCCCAATTAACCAACGTTCGTCTTCCCGCGCTCTATCAAGCTCCAATATTATCTCGGTTCGAACGGTCGATGGACTACGACGCCGATACTTTTCATCTGATGAAGCTCCACGGATCAATTAACTGGTACTACTCGGGCCCCGATGCTCCCCCTGGCGACCAAGTCTACTATCTCCCCATGCGCGAATCTATCGAAGCCGTGGGCCTTCCAAAATGGGGAATGAAAGACCGTGAGCTGCTAGTCGTGCCGCCTCTTGCCGAGAAAGGAAGTCATTTCCGCAACCTAACCCTAAGGTGGATGTGGCGAGCCGCAGCGCAAGCACTTGGGAAGGCAGAGCACGTCTATTGCATTGGCTATTCTTTGCCCAAGGCTGATCTGGCCATGCGACTACTCCTCGGTATGACGAAACAGTCCAAGGGCGTCAGTATCGATGTCGTTAACAAGTGCAAGCCCGCCGACCAACCAGAACTCAAGGAACGATATAGGGATGTTTTCCGTGACCGAGCTAGATTCAAGTGGGTTGGGCAAGACGACCAGATGCCAGCCTTCGTTCGCGAGTTTGAGAGTGTAGTAGAAAGACGACCGACCGTTTCAGACTAAGATCCACTGCAGGACCGTTCGAGCCGCGCGGGAGGTGCAACGGTGAGCGAGAAGGGCTTCCGGGTCGAGATCCCCGTCCACATCAAGCGGGACCGGCTGGCGTGGAAGGTGCTGGCGGAACGCGAAGCCCCGAAGAGTGGGGATTCCGTCCCCAGGATCGCCCGCCTCCTGGCCCTCGCCCACAAGTGGGAAGGGCTGGTGCGGCAAGGCAACGTGAAGAACTACGCGGGGATTGCGAAGCGGATCGGAATGACGAAGGGACGCGTCGCTCAGGTCTGTAGCATGGTTCTGTTGGCTCCGAACATCCAAGAAACGATCCTCAACACAAACTCCTCGTTGCGCAGCCGGATCACAACCCATGCCTTACGGCAGGTCATCAGGGACTCCATCTGGATCACGCAGCGAGGGCGATGTGGTTCGAGCAACCGGAGATTGCCCAATCGAACCTCGCCCCTGATCTCCTAGATCTCATCGGGGATTCTTCCGTATCGCTCGAACGCGGCCACAACGTCACGAAGCACGTTACCATCGGGGATCTCAGATAAGGGCCGCGGCGAGATCCAGTAGCCGCGTTCACCAGGAGGCGCATCCTCCCGCTCCGCAAAGTGCGCCGAAAAGTTCAGGAAGAACAGTGCATTGTACGGATGGGCCTCCCCCTTTGCATGGATATCCTGAAGCCTCATCGCCCCTATGGCGTCTCTCAACCATGGCTTCTCAGCCATGGGCACATCCGGTGTTGGTGGGAGGTTGATATCGAGGAACACAAGGAAGGGCAGGTCCTTCGGCTTCTGGTGCTTCGCGTCTCTGATCAGATTTTCCAGCCCACGAGCATCAGCCTTGTACTCGAAGCTACCTTTCCGGTGAAGCACTCCAGGCCGATGCCGGCTCTTCGCCTCGACACCCACCACAAGTCCGGTCCCCTTGTGGGTCGCCAAGAACTCGCACTGCTTCTCCTCCTTCTCAGGCTCGTTCAAGAACTTGATGTCGAACCCTGCGCGGCACATTGTCGCAGCCGTGGCTATTTCAAACCGTGCCGATTGGAACTGACCCGTCGATCTCAGTCGATCTATGAGAAAACCCGGGAACTTGTCTTTCTGCTGGAGGCAGAAAACATCGTAGGCAAGGAGCATTAGAGCCAGAGCACTGCCAGTCGGGCGCGACGCATACATATCCATGGAAGGAACCTTGTGCTCCTCCGTAGATCGAGTGGTTGTCAACTCCGACCATGCAAACTTCCAGTGAACGATAGCATGGCGCTGCCCCAACGGATGAGCAAGTTGCTGATCCCACCACTTCTTGCCGACCGTCCAAAGCAAGACCGCGACAAGGAACTCGTGGAACGTCTCCTTTGTGGGCCGGAAGTGGAGCGTGTTGAAGACCGCCCGCACACGACGGTCTTGCCAGAGCATGTTTGGAACGAGATCCAAGTGGGGCTCGACCACACTCTCTCGGTGCAGATCCCTTAGCAGCTCAGCCGTGTCACCGCTCGTGTCAGCTGCTTCAGGTCGGTCCAAGTACTGCCGACGCTGCTCTTGCCAGAAAGGCTGCGGATCTACATTCGACCCGCTAACCCAACCCGCTGAGAATACTTCTTCGTCCGTTAGATTCCACGTTGTTCGGCAGCGGTTGCATTGGCAGAAGCTCGCCATGTGTCCGCTTGGGAACCACCATAGGACCAGGTGCATAGGGACACGCTCTCCGCATGCCGGGCAGAGTGTGTTGTGCATGGTACCGCGGGGCTCAGGCCGACCTTGAAGCTGCTCGAAGAGATTGGAATTGAACTCGATCATGACCACAAGCGTACCACTGAAGCCGCTTGCCGAATCTCGATTCAAGTAATCTCGCACTTAGGGCGTTTGTTTCGCATACATCGGTTCCAGTTCGTCAAAAAGCTGAGATAGAACCGTGAACACCCTGTCAGCTTGTTTCTCCAGCTCTGCATCAGCGAGGCGCAGTTCCATCTTGTATCTACGGGTCAGTATGGCGTCAGAGACCGTCGGCTCAAACCGCTGCGCGAAGCCTAGAACGCGAATCCTGTCAAGGTCTTGAAGGCTAGTATTGACTGCAAGATCAGGTATCACACCCTGATGTACATGTTGATTTCGCTCTCGCTTCGTGCCTTGGAGGATGCGGTCCAGCCCGCGAAGCAACGACCTGATTCTCGTCCCGCGGATCCTGTCATGATTGACAATCAGGTCAAAACGGCAGTACCTGGAGGGAAGCCCGAGGCGTGTCACCGTATTCACAAGGGCCAGGGCAAGATCTAGAAAGCTCGCAAGGGTCACCACGAAATAGGAAAAGTGGTAGTCTATCCACTCCTCCCTATGAACGCCTTTTCCTCGACGCGCAGGAGAAATCGGGAAGGTCCGCACAAGAGTTCGCGATAGGGCTATGCGCTCCCGAGCTCGCAGAATGGCGACAAGGCCGAAGAAGACCCTGAGGTCGTACTGCTGCTCGGAGGAGAGGTCGCGAAGCGTCGCGCTGCGAGACTTGCTGCTTTCCTGGAATACGCGGCCAATCGCGTCCTCTGTGAGCAAGGGACGTACAGCGTCATGCGCGGCTTTGAAAAACGCATGCTCGTCTAGGGACATTCACTTCCTCCGCATTAAGTCGTGCGATCAACTAACCAGCTATCAGCCCGACAACGGTTGCGAAGAGCGACGCCGTTGCAATTGTGAAGGTCGCCATGATCCAAGCATGCGTCCGATTGATCGCGTTCCAGCCCCCGTCGGTGAGGCGATACATCGGACCTTCCTTGGTCCAACCAGGTGGCAGCCTCCCATCCGGGCCAAGTTCAGCGGAAGGTATCGCATCAGCGACGAGTTCCACCCATCCTCTCATGTGGCAGGTCCGTAGCGCAGCCTCCGTCTCATCAGTTTGTGTAGCTGCGTTTTCCACGACCCACACGTTTCCGGGTTGCAGCACGACGGCAACACGCTGCCGGGCCAGTGCGCGCAGGACTTTCCTGATAGCCCGTTCTCGTTTCCAGCTAGACAATCCCATCGACCGATCTCCCATCTAGTTGCCTCGACAGATCTGCGGAATGCGATGGGCTGATTGTACTCTAGAAGGGACAGTGAGTTTACCGAGACTTTCTCGGATCAGAGACTCCGAGAGCCCTCCGCGGCCACCGCTGCGAGTTGCACCTCCGCCCCAACCGTAACGCTCAACGCGTTCCGGAGGGGCACAAACTTCCACCGTCGGGATTGAGCGCGGACCCTGCGGATTGAGGCGAGAGGCAGAAACGGCGGGAGTCTCTGTGCGTTTACCGGTAAACGGCGAGAGACATGCGCGAAAAAAAAGATGGCTCCGGAGGAGGGACTCGAACGCCTGCCGTCCTGGTTAACAGGCCAGGCTCGCGCTGGAGAAAGTGGGCCCACCAGGACTCGAACCTGGGACCAACTGATTATGAGTCAGCTGCTCTAACCAACTGAGCTATGGGCCCTTACACTTTGACTCATCGTACGCCACGACCAAGGCGCCTGTAAACCACTCCTCACCGCACCAACCGCCGCCGCATCAGCACCACTCCCAGCGGCAGCAGCACCACCACATACCCCATCAACCAGACCACGTCCCACAGATGTCCCATCCCCAGCCGCCCCAGCGCCGCCGACCGCAGCAGCTCCACGAAGTGCGTCAGCGGCAGCACCTCCGCCACCATCCGCCCCCAGCGCGGCATCACCTCCAGCGGGAAGAACGTCCCCGAGAACAGGTACATCGGCCACACCATCAGGAAGATCGGAATGTTGAACGCATCGATCCCCCGCACCAGCCCGGAGCAGATCATCCCCAGCGAGCCGAACACCAGCCCACCCAGCGGCAGCACCGCCAGGATCACCAGCCCCTGCGGCCAGCTCACCAGGCCCAGCGCCGCCACCACGCCGGCGGTCACCGTCCCGGCCACCAGGCCCTTGCTGGCGCCCCACAGGATCTCCGCCGTCACGATCTCCTCCACGGTGAGCGGCGTGGTCATCACCGCCTCCATGGTGTTCTGGAAGCGGTAGCGGATGAAGGCGTTGTAGGTGGTCTCGAAGAAGCTCCAGAACATCAGGCCCACGGCGATCATGCCCGGCGCCACGAACTGGATGTAGCTGAGCTCCTGGCCCTCCCAGGTGAGCGTGCCCACCAGCATGCCCACGCCGGCGCCGAAGGCCGCGAGATAGAGCAACGGCTCGAACAGCGGCGGCAGGACCGTGGTCTTCCAGGTGGCGCGGAAGACGTCGGCGTTGCGCTGCCAGTAGCGCAGAGCGCGGGGGCCGGGGAGCCAGGATGGGAGCAACGGGATGTCCTCCTCGGGCGTGCGGGTGGGGTCCGCGATGGGCCGGCTCATTCGCGTAGCTCGTGGCCGGTGAGGCGCAGGAAGACGTCCTCGAGGTTGGCCATTCTCAACGTGCACTCGTCCGGCTTGGCCACCTTCATCACCTCGCGGTAGACCCACTCGCCGTCGGCGCCGTAGATGAGCAGGCGGTCGCCGGCGTGCTCGGCGTCCCACTCGTTCTCCTCTACCAGAGTATCGAGGCCCTGGCCGCCGACGACCTCTACCACCGAGCGGCCGACGTGGCGCTGGACCAGGTCGGCGGGGGAGCCCTCGGCGACGATCTTGCCGTGCTCGATGATGATCAGGCGGTCGCAGAGGCGGGCGGCTTCGTCCATGTAGTGGGTGGTGAGCAGGATGGTCACGCCCTCGTCGCGTAGGCTGCGGACGCGGCGCCAGACCTGGTGGCGGGCCTGGGGGTCCAGGCCTGTGGTGGGCTCGTCGAGGATCAGGAGCTCCGGGTTGTTGACCAGGGCGCGGGCCAGCATGAGGCGGCGCTTCATGCCGCCGGAGAGTTCTTCGATGCGGGAGTCGGCGCGTTCGGAGAGGCCCATGAAGCGGAGGAGTTCCTCGGCGCGTTTGGTGGCGACGGTGCCGGTGATGTTGAAGTAGCGGGCGTAGACGACCAGGTTTTCGCGGACGGAGAAGTCGGGGTCGAGGTTGTTTTCCTGGTGGCAGGCGCCGCTGCGGGCGCGGATGCGGGGGCCGTGGTGGGCGGCGTTGTGGCCGAGGACGGTCAGGGTGCCGGAGGTCAGGGGGCTGACGGATTGGATCATGCGGACGGTGGTGGTCTTGCCGGCTCCGTTGGGGCCGAGGACGCCGAAGCATTCGCCTTTGTGGACGGTGAAGTCGATGGCGTTGACGGCGGTGAGGTTGCCGTAGCGCTTGGTGAGGGCTTGGGCCTCGATGATGGGTTGCTGGGCGGATGCGGTCAACTTGGTCGCCTTGGGATGGGCGGAAAATGCGCACTGGGAGTTTACTCCAATGGGGGCGGGCTGGGGGTGTTGGGACACCGGTGGGCTGGCCGATGCCCAGGACCCGCAGTGCACGGTGTGCCGGGATGACGACGGCGATGGGTTCGCGGACGCTGCCTGCGGCGGCACCGATTGCGACGACACGAATCGGGACATCAACCCCGGCGCCCTCGAGAACTGCGGCAACGAGATCGATGACAACTGCAATGGGTTCATCGACGCCCTGGACCCGCAGTGCACGGTATGCCGGGATGACGACGGCGATGAGTTCGCGGACATAGCCTGCGGCGGCACCGATTGCGACGACACGAATCCGGCCATCAACCCCGGCATGCTCGAGAACTGTACCAACGACATCGATGATAACTGCGATGGGGCCATCGACGCCGCGGATCGACAGTGCACGAGATGCGGCGACAACGACCTCGATGGGTTCCTTGACTCACTCTGTGGAGGCACGGACTGTGACGATACGGATCGCAACCTCTGGGCTCAGCCTGGAGAGGTCCAGGGCTTGCTGTTCGACGCCGACAAGATGACCCTGACCTGGGCGTTGCCGGCGCCTCCAGGCGGCGATCCGGCGGTCTTGCTGTACGACACGCTCCGGAGCGACGATCCGAGTGACTTCATGACGCTTGGCGTGTGCATCGATTCCGATGATGTGGACCTGGTCAGCGGGGATCCGGCTGTGCCGGCGCTGGGCTTGGGGTTTTCCTACGTGATCCGAGCCCAGACGCTGTGTGGCGCCGGGACCTTGGGGTTCAAGACGGGAGGGATAGAGCGGCTCGGAGTTTTCTGCCCGTGAGCATGTGCTATTTGTTGCATTAATTTGCCAATAATGGCATATTATTGCCATGAAATGGCGTGATTTGTTGGAATTGACCGAGGGGCGGCCGCTTTTTGATGCTTCGGCGCTTCTGGCCGGGTTGGACTCGCCGGCGGAGGTTCGGCGGCAGCTCAGCCGGTGGGCCACGGCGGGGCGTGTGATCCAGCTCCGGAGGGGACTCTACGTTCTGGCAGCTCCGTACGCGCGGGCGTCGCCGAACCTGCTGGCCGTTGCGGCGCGGATGCGCCGACCCTCTTACGTCAGCCTGCAGTCGGCTCTCGCCTACCATGGCGTGATCCCGGAATCGGTGCCCACCGTCACCTCCGTCACCACCGGCCGGCCGGGACGATGGGAGACCGGCCTGGGCGACTTCCTCTATCGTCATCTGAAGCCTGCCCTCTTCTGGGGCTACCGGCAGGTCGACGTCGGCGGGGGATCGGGCACCTATGTCGCTGTGCCGGAGAAGGCCCTGCTGGATCTGTTCTACTTCACGTCCGGGCCCATCCGGGCCGCGTTCGTGCGTGAGCTGCGACTGGCGCCGGACGTGCTGGACTGCGGGCGTCTGCGGGAGTTTGCGGAGCGGGCCGGCAAGCCGAAGCTGAAGCGCGCGGCTGTGGTGACGGCCCGGGTCCTGGAGGAAGAACGCCAGGGGGAGACCGTGCTGTGAGAGACCATCTGCTGTCCCTGGCCGCCGCACAGCCGGATCGCCGCGCACGGCTGAACCTGGTGCGCGAGTACGTCCAGGCGCACATCCTGCGCTCGGCGCAGGAGGCGGGCGCCTTCGCGGCATGGGCGTTCCAGGGGGGAACGGCGCTGCGGTTCCTGTACGGGCTGCGCCGCTTCTCCGAGGATCTGGACTTCGCCGTGGAGCGGCCGGAGCACGACCGCGGCATGGAGGCTGTGGCACGCGTGGTGAAGCGCGACTTCGAGCTGGCGGGGTACTCCGTGGAGGTGACGCTGCGCACCGGACGGGTGGTTCACGCGGCGATGGTGAAGCTGCCCGGTTTGCTGCGCGACGCCGGGCTCGCTGCGCAGCGCGGCGCTGCGCTGCACATCCGGATGGAGGTGGACACGCGTCCGCCTGCCGGCGCGGTGATGGAGACGCGGCTGATCACGCGGCACTTTCCCATCAGCTTCCGGGTTCACGACCTGGGGTCGTGCATGGCGGGGAAGATCCATGCGCTGCTCTCGCGGCCGGTTGTGAAGGGACGGGATCTCTTTGACCTCGCCTGGTTCCTGACGCGGCCCGAGCGGCCGGTGCCGAACTTCGAGCTGCTGGGTAATGCGCTGGCGCAGAGTGGGTGGGAGGGGCCGGCGGTGGAGCCGGGGACGTGGCGGGAGGTGCTGGTGGAGCGGGTGGAAGCGATGGACTGGCGGGCGGTGGTGGCGGATGTGGAGCCGTTTCTGGAGGATGCGCGGGATGGGGTGTTGCTGGAGCGGGGGTTGTTGCTTGCGGAGCTGGGGCGGTAGGGGGGTGAACAGCGGGGGTCGGAGCTAAACCTTATACCCCGAGGGGCTTTGTGCTCGTCCCGGGCGGCACCGCGGGGTAATAAGGTTTAGCTCCGACCCCCTTTTAGACCATGGCGTCGTCGGTGAAGGCGCGGAGGCGGCGGCTTCTTGATGGATGCCGGAGCTTTCGTAACGCTTTGCTTTCGATCTGGCGGATGCGCTCGCGGGTGACGGCGAAGGATTGGCCTACCTCTTCCAGGGTGTGTTCGGTGCCTTCTCCTACTCCGAAGCGCATCTTCAGGACCTTTTCCTCGCGTGGGGATAGCGTCTTCAGGACGCGGTCTGTTTGCTCCTGGAGGTTCAGGCTGATCACGGCGTCTACCGGGTTGAGGGCGCCCTGGTCTTCGATGAAGTCGCCGAGGTGGGAGTCTTCCTCCTCGCCGATGGGGGTTTCGAGTGAGATCGGTTCCTGGGCGATCTTGAGGACCTTGCGCACCTTGCCTACCGGGATGCCCATCTTCTCGGCGATCTCGTCGGGCGTGGGCTCGCGGCCTACCTCTTGCACCAGGCTGCGGGATGTGCGGACCATCTTGTTGATGGTCTCGATCATGTGTACCGGGATGCGGATGGTGCGGGCCTGGTCGGCGATGGCGCGGGTGATGGCCTGGCGGATCCACCAGGTGGCGTAGGTGGAGAACTTGTAGCCGCGCTGGTACTCGAACTTGTCCACGGCCTTCATCAGGCCGATGTTGCCCTCCTGGATGAGGTCCAGGAACTGCAGGCCGCGGTTGGTGTACTTCTTGGCGATGGAGACCACCAGGCGGAGGTTGGCCTCCACCAGCTCGCTCTTGGCCTTGGCCGTCTCGCGCTCGCCCATGTTGATGAGGGAGGCGCTGCGGCGCAGCTCCTCGCCCTCCATGCCGAAGAGCTCCTCGACCTCCACGATGGACGCGGCGTTGCCGGCCAGCTTGTCGCGCAGCTCCTTGCGGACCCTGCCGGCGCGCGAGGCCTTGAGGCGCCGGCCGAGGTTGCGGGCCACCTGCTCCAGGCGGCGGAAGGCCTCGGCGCCCTCCTTGATCTCCATGGCCAGGGAGGTGATGTGGATCTCCCGCAGGTTGAGATCGCGGATGAGCTGGGCGATCTTGACGGTGCGGCGGTTGAGTTCCGTCACGGCCTGGAAGTGCTTGGGAGAGCCCTCCTTGCAGCGCTTGAGATAGCTCTTCTTCTCCAGGACCTCGACGTCCAGGTGCTTGATTCTATTGATCTTGCTCAGGGTCTTGAGGCGGACGCCGGCGCGGTTCTTCTCCAGCTCCTCCTCGGAGGCCATGATGACGGTCTCGATGCGCCGCTCCCTCCTGCGGATGGTGTCGCCCAGCAACAGGATGCGCCGGGTGGCGTAGCGGCAGCGCGACAGCGCCTTGACCACGTTCTTCTGCCCGCGCTCGATGCGGCGGGCGATCTCCACCTCCCCCTCGCGGGTCAGCAGGGGGACGGTGCCCATCTCCCGGAGATACATGCGCACCGGGTCGTTGGTCTTGTCCAGCTCACGGCTGTGGAGCTCGAACTTGCCACCCTGTTCGCGCGCGGCGGTGACGGTCCGGTCGCGTTCGCGTTTCTTGGCGGCGTCTGCCGAGTCCACCAGCTCGATGCCGAGCTTGGATAGAATGGCGAAGATCTCCTCGAGATCCTCCTGCGAGCAACTCACTTCCTCGGGAAGAAGATCGTTGATCTCGTCATAGACGAGATAACCCTTCTCCTTGCCGATGGCGACCAGCTGTCGGACTTCCTTGTAGCGTTCTTCAATCCCCAAAACCCTGGCTCCTTTGGCTCCCGGATTCTTCTGTCCGGGCTTCAAGAACTCCAGCTGAATGGGTGCATCCATTTGTTATAACGCTGTTGCGACCTGTTCTGCTCGATGTTTCGGCCGCCTGCTCGAAACCTACGACAGCGCATCGATACGGCGGCTCAGTTCGATCTTTGTTGCCATCAACTCTTCCAGATTTGCTGCGTCGTGACTCTTCTCGAGCTGCTTCTGCACGGCTTCGCGCTCCCGCGTGAGGCGGGTGCGCCGGATGGCGGCGAGGCAACTGCGCGCCTCCTGCTCCGATCCGTCCTCGTCCTGCTCTTCTTCGTCGTCGCGCTCCAGGAGGACGCGCGCCAGGAGCGACCGGCTCGCCTCATCGGGAAGCATTCCGGCCAGTGCCGCCGGCTGCGGGTCGGCGGAGTCGTCCTCCAGGAGCGTTCTCATGAGGGTCTCGGCGCCGGAGCCGGCGAAATCGTCGTCGGCCACCTCGTGGCGGAGCGTGGCGCGGACGCGCGGGTGCGACGCCAGGATGGCCACCAGCCGGCCCTCGGCGCGGTTGAGCTGCACCGGCTCGGGGCTGGGGCCTGCCTGCTGCCGGCGCTGCCGCTGTGCGGCGTTGCGGGCGGTCTGGCGCATCTGCTTGCGGCCGGCCTTGAGCGCCTCGCGCAGCTCGTCGCGCAGGATGTCCTCGTCCACGCGCAGCCGGTCGGCGATGAGGTTCAGGTAGCTGGTGCGCTCGACGACGCTCTGCAGCCGCGCCACGAACGGCAGCAGGTGGTTCACCGCCTGCGCCCGGGCCCGCGGGTGCTCGAGGTCGAACTGCTCCGCCGCCTCGTCGGTGAGGAACTCGATGGCGGGCTTGGAGCCGCGCAGCGCCTCCAGATAGGCCTCGGCGCCCTTCTCGCGCACGAAATCGTCCGGGTCCATGCCGTCCTCCAGGACGAACACGGACACCTGGAAGTCCATGCCCAGCAGGATCTCCAGCGCTCGGTGGGCGGCCTTGCGGCCGGCCTCGTCGGCGTCGTAGTTGATGACCACGCGCTCGGTGGTGCGCCGGAGGAGCTTGGCCTGGGCGGCGGTGAGCGCCGTGCCCAGCGAGGCCACCACGTTGCGGAAGCCGCCGGCGGCCACGCCGATGACGTCCAGATAGCCCTCCACCAGCACCACGAAGCCGTGGTCGCGGATGGACTGTCGCGAGCGGTCCAGGCCGTAGAGGACGTCGCCCTTGGTGTAGACCGGCGACTCGGGCGAGTTGATGTACTTGGCCGGCTCCTTGGGGTCCAGCGTGCGGCCGCCGAACGCCACCACCTCGCCGCCGGCGGTGCGGATGGGGAAGATGATGCGCTCGCGGAAGCGGTCGTAGACGCTCTTGCCGTCGCGGTCGACCAGCAGGCCGGCCTCGATGCCGGTGCGGCTGTTGAAGCCCTGGTTGCCGAGATGGTCGCGCAGATGGTCCCAGCCTTTGGGGGCGAAGCCGATCTCGAACTCTTTTTGTATTTCCTCGGTCACACCGCGCTGGTCGAGGTATTCGCGCGCCTGCTTGCCCTGCTGCGGATCCTCGAGGCACTTGCGGAAGAACTTCACGGCGACAGTGTTGACCTCGTAGACGCGGCGGCGGCGGTCGGATCCGGGGCCCTTGCGCTCGGGGGGCTTGAGGTTGATGCGCTCGCCCAGGACGCGCGCGGTCTCGGGGAAGTCCATGCCCTCGCGCAGCATCAGGAACTTGAAGGAGTCGCCGCCGGTCTGGCAGCCGAAGCAGTAGAACAGGCCCTTGTCGCCGTCCACGCTGAAGGAGGGCGTCTTCTCGTCGTGGAACGGACAGAGGCCCTTGTGACGACGGCCTGCCTTGCGCAGGGTCACGTACTCGGAGACCAGGGCGACGATGTCGGTGGACGCCCGCACCTCCGACAGGAAAGCGTTGTAGTCCCGATCCTCCAAGGTCGTTCCCCTAGTGGACCAGCCGGCCCACGTTGGTGCGAGACGGCTCACGAAACCGGGAGGTGACGTGCACCTCCACAGCGGGTCAGTGGGCGACGCGGCGGTTGTGCCGCGACGTTCCTTGGCAGGCGTTCAGGAAAGGAACGGTCCCCCCCGACCCACGTTGCCGGCTGGAAGCTCCCCCCTCCGCCGACTCCGGGCCCGTGCCGTGCTTCCCGACGTGCAGCCGGTGCCGCGGCCCCCTGGTCGCTGCACCTGCTTTGCTGCTTGCTGCTATGCCCTGGCGCTTACCGCCCGCGCCGCGGCCTTGCGGACGCGCTTGCGAGCGGCGGCCGCCTTGCGCTTCTTCTTCACGCTCGGCTTCTCGTGGTGGCGGCGCATGCGCACCTCGCGCAGCACCCCCGAGCGTTCACATTTTCTCTTGAAGCGCCGGATGGCCTTCTCCAGCGTCTCATCCCCATAGACTGTGATCGCCGGCATCCATTCTCTCCCGGGGGCGGTCGTGTGGCCCCGATTGTCTCTTATGAGCCCAATTCCTCAGTCTACCCTTGCACTAACTCGTTGTCAAGAAAGGAGAACAGTCGGATCCGGCGGACGTGGGCAGATGGCGCACCCCCGTTGGCGACTTGTCATCTTCTATACCGCACATGCGTTTTTTAAATTGTTGAAAGCAAGCGCCTTATCCGCCCGCGGTCGATGGCACTCCCCCGAATATATGGTCACGTATGGACACTGTCAAGGAAATGTCACAACTATATTTGTTCTTTTTGTAAGGATTGGTCCCTTTTGAACCAACCAACGGACCTGAAGTCGAAAATCCGTCCACTTCTCCCAACAACGAGGTAACAAGAACGGGGTCGGAGCCAGACCTTATACCTCCCTCGCCGGGCCGCGCCTGCCGCGGGCTTCCGCACATTCGGCGGAGGTATAAGGTCTGGCTCCGACCCCGCTTGGTTTTACTTTGACTGGCGGTTGATCATGGCGGCGGCGAAGCCTGCGCCGAAGCCGTTGTCGATGTTGACGACCATCAGGCCGGAGGCGCAGGAGTTGAGCATGGCGGCCAGGGCGGTGAGGCCGCCGAGGCCGGTGCCGTAGCCCACGCTGGTGGGGACGGCGATGACCGGGGCGGAGGCGAGTCCCGCCACCACGCTGGGCAGGGCGCCCTCCATGCCGGCGACCACCACCAGTGCGCGGGAGGATTGCAGTACCTCGACATGGTCGAGGAGGCGGTGGATGCCGGAGACGCCTACATCATGGATGCGCACCACCTGGTTGCCGAGGACCTCGGCGGTGACGGCGGCCTCGTCTGCCACGGGGATATCGGAGGTGCCGGCGCACACCACGGCGATGCCGGGTTTGCCGGGGCCCGGCGCGGGCTCGCCGTCCGCCCGCAGCACCACGGCGCGGGCGGATTCGTGGTACTCGGCGCGCGGCCAGCGCGCGGCGAGCTTCTCGTGGCAGGCGGCGGTGGTGCGGGTGATCAGCACCGGGCCGCCGGCTTGCAGCAGGCGCTCGGCGATGGCCAGCACCTGCTCGTCGGTCTTGCCCTCGCCGTAGATGACCTCGGGGAAGCCCATGCGCAGCTCGCGGTGCGAGTCCACCTTGGCGAAGCCGAGGTCCTCGAACGGCAGCGCGCGCATCCGGCGCACGCCTTCCTGGATCTCGACCTTGCCGTCCCGGATATCCTCCAGGAGGCGGCGCAGGGTGCTTGTTTTCAACAGGATATCCTCCGACTGTGGATTATAGCATAGGCTCCGGGATGCCCCGGTGGTGGCGGAAATTCGGCGAACATGGAGTCGGGATGATCGAGTTTTCCGCGGGTTTTGGGGCGCTTGTGGAAGTAGGACTTCAACTTTCGCTGCTCAAGGTATTGCAGGAGTTTGTCGGGCCCTACAATGATAGGCTCCGGACATTGGAGACGGGGGGGGATATGGGCGCAACGGATGCCAAGGAGAAGCGCGATAGTCCGCGGGTGGCGGCGGATCTCAGGCTTTACCTGGACGAGCGAGGTGAGATGCTGGAGATGCAGCTGGCGAATGTGTCGCTGGGTGGGGCCTACTGCCATAGCCCGAAGGCCATCGAGCCGATGACGAAGATCGAGGTGGTGCTGGAGTTGCCGGCGGGGAATGGCGTGCAGCCGGTGCGCACCCAGGCGGTGGTGGTGCGGGCCGAGCGCGAGTCGGCGTGCGAGGGCAAGGACGTGCCGTCGTATCACCTGGCGCTGTGGTTCCAGGGCATGAGCGAGGAGCATCGCACGCATCTGATGCGCTATCTCGGGACCTATGACCATTGAGCAGGCACGGCCGCTCGATCTGACGCTGGGCGTCACCGGCGGCAGCGGCGCGGGCTTCGCGGCGGCGGCGTTGCGCGGGCTGGCGGGGCATCCGCGGGTCGGTCAGGTGCGGCTGGTGTTCTCCGACCACGTGTGGGACAACCTGCGCGCCGAGAGCGGCGAATCCGATGCGAGCGTCGACGCCCTGCGCGAGCGCTTCCTGGCGGTGCCCGAGGGGCGCGAGAAGATCACCGTCTACGGCCCGCGCGACATGGCGGCGCCCATCTCCAGCGGCTCGCATCGCTCGGATGGCATGGTGGTGCTGCCGTGCAGCATGTCGTCGCTGGCGGCCATCGCCAACGGCACGTCCTCCACGCTGACCCACCGCGCCGCCGACGTGACCCTTAAACAATGCAGGAAGCTGCTGCTGTGCGTGCGCGAGTCTCCCTACAACCTGGTGCACCTGGAGAACATGGCGCGGGCGGCGCGGGCCGGGGCCGTCATCGTCCCGGTGACGGTGCTGCTCTACCAGCGGCCGGCCGGCGTGGACGACATCATCCGCCTGTACGTCTGCCGGGTGCTCGATCTGCTGGGCCTGGACCCGGCGGACATGCCGCGCTGGAAGGGGCTTCCGGGGAAATCATGACGGTCCTGCGGCGTCTGACGGTGACGCTGGAGATGATCAAGTTCCAGCACACCCTGTTCGCCCTGCCGTTCGCCTTCACCGGGATGATCCTGGCGGCGCGGGGCTTGCCGGCGTGGCGCACGCTGCTGTGGGTGATGGTGGCCATGGTGGGCGCGCGCAGCGCCGCCATGACCTTCAACCGCATCGCCGACCGGCGCTTCGATGCCGCCAACCCGCGCACCGCGGACCGGGCGCTGCCGGCAGGGAGGATCTCCCTGGCCTTCGCGGTGGGCTTCGCTGCTGTCTCGGCGGGGCTGTTCGTCCTGGCGGCGGCCATGCTGAACCCGCTGTGCTTTGCGCTGTCGCCGGTGGCGCTGCTGGTGGCCCTGGGCTACTCGTTCACCAAGCGCTTCACGCCACTGTCGCACTTCGTGCTGGGGCTGTCGCTGGCCATGGCGCCCATGGGGGGCTGGCTGGCGGTCACGGGGGCCTTTGGAATCCCGCCACTGCTGCTAAGTCTCGCGGTTCTGGCGTGGACGGCGGGGTTCGACATCCTGTACGCCTGCCAGGACCGCGACTTTGACCGGCGGGTGGGGCTGCATTCCATCCCGGCGCGCTGGGGGGTGCGAGCGTCGCTGCAGGCATCGTCGCTGCTGCATTCGTTGACCGTTCTGGCGCTGGTCGGCCTGATTCCCCTGGCGGATCTGGGTTGGATCTACCTCACCGGCATGGGGCTCATCGCCGCCTTCCTGTTCTACGAGCACTCGCTGGTCTCACCCACAAACCTCGGACGGCTGAACGTCGCCTTCTTCCAGGTCAACGCCTGGGTGAGCGTGCTGATCTTCACCGTCACGTTTCTCGATCTGCTGATCTGACCGGTCGCGTTGTGCGCGCCGCGTGCGGATTACGCGGGACGGATCGCCGGAGAAAGGCTACCGGTGCGCGTTTCCGCTTGACAGAAAACCTGTGCCGTGATACATCATGCTTGGCGCGGCGGTCACCATTGTGGTTCCCGCCCGGAATGGGCCAGGGTTTACAGAGGAGAATCGGCATGAACAAGGCGGACCTGATCGAGAAGATCGCAAAGGAGGGCAAGTGCTCGAAGGTGGCGGCGTCGAAGATGATCGACTCGCTCACCAGCAACGTGACCAAGTCGCTGAAGAAGGGCGAGCGCGTCACGCTCGTCGGCTTCGGCACGTTCTCCGTCAACAAGCGCAAGGCGCGCATCGGCCGCAACCCGCAGACGGGTGAGCCGATCAAGATCCCCGCGCGCAAAGTAGTCCGCTTCAAGTCCGGCAAGGAGCTCGAGAAAAAAGTACGCTAGCAACCCGCTCACTCCTGACCAAAGGGTGGCCTCCCCCGGCATAGGG
>CBDVAL010000051.1:0-16915 GCA_965371955.1 uncultured bacterium
CGGAGCCGGAAGCCAGCCAGGTGCGCAAGGTGTCCCCGTCAGCCAGGATGACGTGAATGCCGGGGATCACATGCGGATCATCCGCGACGAGAGGATTCGTACTGCCGCCAGGCAGGTTCGCCAGCACCAGCGCACCGGCGCCGCCCTGGAACACGTTCTGCCCCTTCATGACCCGGGCGATGCCGCCGCGATCGCAGACGACGATCTCGCCGCTCCATGTCCCCGCGGGGAAAGGAAACAGGCACTGCTCGGGGTTCGCGGAGCCATTGGCGAAGTCGCCGGCGTAGACGATGGGGGCCGGCCCGTGGTCACCGGTGCGGCTGAGCCCGTCAATGTCCGCCGGTGGTGACACACCGCCGCTCATGTTGATCAGTGAATTCTCGTTCTGCGCCCGGTCGTGCGTGCTGGCCGCCACGGTGCTGACCCAGGGGCCCCGGTGCGCAACGGTCGCGGGGTTGGGGCCCGCGTTGCCGGCGCTGGCGGCCACGAACACCCCCGCCGCCACGGCGTCCAGGAAGAAGGCGTCGATGTCATCCCAGGGAACCGTACCGCCGCCGATGGAATAGTTGATGGCCTGCACGCCGTCCAGGATGGCCTGATTCACCCCGGCCGAGGTGGCGCTGAACGGACACAGTCCCTGGCCCGTGCCGGCGTCGACAAAGCAGGCGTCGTAGGTGATGAGGTTCGCATGAGGCGCGACACCGGACAGGTCGGGTACTCCGTCCCCGGTATAGTCCAGGCGGTTTCCTGCGGCGGTGCTGGCCGTGTGGCTGCCGTGCCCATCGCTGTCCTGCGGCCCATCATTGTCCACCGAGACCGCATCGACGAAATCCCAGGCGCCGATGAGCTTGTCGTTGCAGACGAACGAAGCCTGATGATTCGGATGGGAGGGATCGCACCAGCCGACAAAATTGCCCGAGCCCAGAGGATTGGTGAAGACATGGCCGTCGACGGGTGTATCGGAGAAGGAGGGGTGCAGCATGTTGACGCCGGTATCGATGATGCCGACGATGACGCCCTCGCCCAGCGTTGCCGTTCCGCCACTGTCGCTGCCGTCCCAGATGCCCGGCGCGCCGATGAACGGCGGGCCGCGATCGGTATCCAGCGGCTGGACGTAATCCTCCACCACGCGCACCACGCCGGGAACCCCGCTGACCACCGATGCCTCCCCCGGACTCAGGCGCAGGGCGACGGCATTGCCGGCGGCCAGGTAGCGCTGCAGCAGTTGCGGGCGGCGTCCCAGGGCGGCACGCATGCCGGTCAGCCGGCTGTCCTGCTGGCGCTTCAGGAAGGCCAGGTAGGCCCGGCTTGCGGCGCTGTCAGGGTCGAGCCGGCGCTCCCCGCGGCTACGCGGATTGGTGGCTGCCAGGCCGGGGATGGTCCCCCGGTAGGTCGCCAGAGGCTTCTCCTCGAAGAAAACGACATACACGCGCTGCTGTTGCTGCGGCCCGGCGGTGCCGGATGGAAGCGCGCCGCGGCCCTGGGGAAGCGCGGCTGTGGCGAGACAGAAAATGGCCAGGACAGCCAGCCTGCGCGCTGCAGTCATTGGTTCGACCTTTCCCCTCGGAGCTCGGTAGGCTCGCCCCTCAAGATACGACCAGTTCCGATGAGGGGCCACCGGAGACTATCGCCCGCCCGATCCTACACGCCTCGACCGGGCCATGCCAACCACATGCGGTCCGCAAATGTTCCCTGGTATCCGGAGACCCGGGAGGCCCGGGGACCTCCGATCCGATCATGGCAGTCCGGTGGGAATGACGGAACTAATGGATGCTCGAGGGAAAGCTGCTCTGAGCCCAGAGGTGGGTTTCTGCGATGGGTGAGATGAACAAGCGGTTTTGAAGCACTGCACGGACTGCCATGATGAGATCGGAGGCCACGGTTTGCCGCAGCAGGAAGCCGGACGCCCCGGCCTCCAGGGCCTCCTTGACCACCGCCGGATGACGGTGACCGCTGAGCAGGATGAACTTCAGCCACGGATGATGCCGTTGCAGATACCGGGCCACGTTGATCTCGCCCTGGACCTTCATCGACAGCCCCACGATGGCCAGCTCGGGACGGAGGCGGCTGAGGGCGCGTTCCAGCGAGGCGGAGTCCGCCACCATCACCACCGTGGCGCACAGGGGCTCCAGCAGGATGCGCATCCCCTCGAGCGAATCCACATCGCGATCGGCCAGCAGAACGTGCCCGCGTTTCATTGGAATAACCTGTATGAAGGAATCAACTGGGTAAGAGACTAACCCCGTCCGTGGAACGCGCCAACTCGTAGTTCTTCGGGGATTCGGGGATTTTTTTTCTGTAGCCGGGAGGCCGAAAATACCCGGACCTACGGGATCCGCGACAGATACTACGATTCCGGGTGAACCGGGCGCCGGAACCGGTTCTATGGAACCAGTCCGTGTTTCACGGCGTACTGGACCAGTTCGGCTGTGGTCCGGATCTCCAGAGCCTCCATCATGCGGTACTTGTGGAACTCCGCAGTCCTTGGAGAGATCTTGAGGATGGCGGCCATCTCCTTGGCAGAGTGACCTTCGGCCAGCAGTTGGAGCACCTCGAGCTGCCGGGGGGTCAACCTCCGGGCCGGGTCCGGCTGCCCGGGCTCGCCGTTCCGATAGGCCTGCACCAGATCGCGGGCGATCATCGGCGTGATGTACGTGCGTCCCTTGAGCACCTCCTCGATGGCCGTGATGAGCTCCGAGGACGCCGCATTCTTGAGGACGAAGCCCGAGGCACCGGCGTCGAATGCCCGGGTGGCATACGTCACGTCGGAGTGCATTGTGAGCAAGACGATCCGGGCGCGCTCGCCCCGTCGCTTGAGCTGGCGCGCCGCCTCGATGCCGTTGAGCAGGGGCATGGAGATATCGGCCACGATGACATCCGGATGAAGCTTGCCTGCTGCCTCCACCAGCTCGCGGCCGTTCGCCACAATCCCCACCAGCTCGTAGGTCGGCTCCAGCAGACTGCACAGCCCCTCGGCGACGATGCGATGGTCGTCGGCCACCAGCACGCGCGGACGGCTCACGCTCCGCGCCTCGCGCACGGAACGTGCACCTCCAGCGTGCGGCACCAAAGCTCGAACTCGCATCCGGCGGTAGAGACGCCGGCAATGGCGCTGATCTGGACCTTCATCTGGTTCCTGATTGTAAAGAAGTCTCTCCAGTAACAATACAGAGATCCGGAGCGACGGTCAACCCAAGGGATGGTCCCCACCAGTGTCCACCGGATCCCACCCAGGTTGCCAGCCCTGCCTGGATAATGCGGTCAGGAGCCCCAGGACCTCGTCCCGGGCCTCGTGAGCCGGCAGCAGCAATAAGTCGCCCGGCTGCGCCCAGCGCAGGGCGGCCCGCACGGCGTCGATCTCGCAGGACGCGCGCTGCAGCAGACCGGCAGGCACCCCGAGCCTGGCGAACTCCGCCTCCATGATCTCCAGCACCTCGCCCGGCTTGCGGCCGCGTAGATAGCGCGGCATCTCCTTGAGGATCACGTGATCCGGACGCCCCTCCCACGTGGCCTGCACCAGCTCGCGGATGGAATCGTCGTCCCGATCGCCCGCCTGCCCGAGCAGCACCAGCACGCGCCGCGGCTTCATGAGGCGTGCCATCCGGAACAGCGCGTGGAAGGCGTGCGGGTTGTGCGCGAAGTCCACCAGCACGCGCACGCCGGCCATCTCGAACAGGTTGCCGCGGCCGGGGTTCTGCCCCGGACTGCCCTGGAAGCCGACCAGGCCCGCGGTCATGGCATCACGCGACAGACCGAGCCGGCGGCCCACCAGGAGGGCCGCCAGGGTGTTGGCCACGTTGTGCTCCGCCGCACCCTGCAGAGTGACAGGAACCTCATTCACCGCGATGACGGACTCACGCTTGCCCTCCTCGCACAGGACGAACCGACCGTCCTCCAGCAGCGCTGCCATGCCGCCACCCTCCCAGTGGCGCCTCACCATCTCATCCGCAGGCTCCCGGGTGAACCAGGCGATGGGTAGCTGCAGTTCCCGGCCACGGGATCGTAGCGCCGGGTCCTCGGCGTTCAACACGAGCGTGCCCGTGGTTCCCAGAGCGCGGCGCACCACCAGCTTGGTCTCCACCAGCGATGCGTGGTCC
The DNA here is from genome assembly GCA_965371955.1 of uncultured bacterium. Taxonomy (GTDB): domain Bacteria; phylum Acidobacteriota; class Polarisedimenticolia; order CBDVAL01; family CBDVAL01; genus CBDVAL01. The sequence goes on from CBDVAL010000051.1 coordinate 4,098, forward strand.
GCGACGCCGAACTCCCCCAGATGATCCCGGCCGACGTTGGTGACGAGCGCGGTGCGCGCTTGCCGCACGCCCAGACCGCGACGCAACATGCCGCCGCGGGCGCACTCCAGCGCGGCCAGCTCCACCTGTCGATGGCGCAGGAGGGTACGGGCTCCGGAGGGACCGGAGAAATCACCGCCCTCCACCAGTTCCTCGCCCACCTGGATACCGTCGGTGGAGGTGAACCCCGGCATCTTACCCGCCGCGCGGATCATCGCCGCCACCAGGCGGACCGTGGTGGACTTGCCGTTGGTCCCGGTAATCAATGCCACCGGGATATCGTGCACCTTCGACCAGTCCATGCTGTCGGGGTCAGGAATCCGATCCACCGGAAAGGTGAGGGACCCTGTTCCGAGTCCCACCGAGACCTGGTCGTCATCGGACAGGAAGGCGACGCGGTTCTCACGGGCGGCGTGACGCAGGCGCAGCAGCGCCGGGTTCCTCTCCTCCTGGATCATCCTCTGCAGGCGGCCGGCCTCCTCCTCCAGCGGCGGGCAGGACGATCCTTCCAGCTCCGACCGGGCGGCAGCGAAGGCCCACTCGTTCACCTCGGTGGCGGAATAGAGAACGTCCACCGGCGCGCTGAGGGCAAGGTTGGCACCGCCCGGAAAGCGGCGGGCGATCCGCTTCTCGCCGGACCATTCCAGCGCATCGAGCATGCGCTGGGCGTGCACGAGCCAGGCGGCGACCAGGTTCTCGACCTTGTCCTGCGGGCAGGCCACGTCCAGCATGGCCCCAGGACGGTCCCACAGCAGGTTGGGCCCGGTGAGGCGGCGGGAATCACGAATCTCCATGGGAAAAAAACTAATCCTCGGCTTGCCGGGGCAGTCGAACGCCGCGCTCGTCGCGGATCCAGGACTCGTCGGACTCCAGCTCCGATGCCAGTTCCGGCTCCTGTTGCGTGACCACCACGGAGGGGCGCCGCACGGGTTGCTCCTGTGCAGCCTTGCCCACCTTCGGCTGGAAGCGCGTGATCTGCTTCCAGCAGCGTTCCAGCGCGTCACCGAAGATGAGCACCAGATCGTCGCGCTCCGCACGGTCCAGGGCAGTCTGCACTGCGCGCTCCTCCTCGGGGATCACCTCGATGCTGCTCTCGTCCACGCCATGCTCCACCAGCGCCTGGCGCAGCAGCATGGGGATCTCGTCCGACTCGCGCCCGCGCAGCCCGTCATCACGCCGAACGAAGTAGTGGTCGAAGACCCCCGCAGCCAGGCGTCCCACCTCGAGGATGTCCTCATCGCGTCGGTCGCCTGGCGCGGCAAGGACGCAGATCCTTTGACCCTTGACCTCCAGGCGCTGCACCAGCCGGCACATGGCCTCGATGGCTGCGGGATTATGCCCGTAGTCCAGGATCACCTTGAACGGATGCTCATCGAAGATGTTCATCCGGCCCGGCACCTGGAAGTAGGTGGTGTCGAACGTCTGCAGGCCGTGACGGATATCCTCCAGGCTCACCTCCATGCTGAATGCCATGCCGGCGGCGAACATGGCGTTCTGGACGTTGTGCAGCGCGCGGCCCTCCAGGGTCGCCGGGATCTGATGCGTCCACAGCAGCGGCATGTGGGCGCCGCCGTCGTAGAGGGTGATGTTCTGCCCGCGCATGCCCTCCTCCAGCACCACCGCGCGGCCGCCGGAGCGGATGTGCTCCTTCACCAGGGCGTGCCCGGGGTTCATGGTCACGTAACACAGGTGCTGCGCCTGGGCGTAGTCGGCCATCTTGAGACACAGCGCATCGTCGGCGTTGAGCACCGCGGTATCCTTGGCCGTCTCGATGACGATGCGCTTGACCCGCGCCATGTCCTCCACGGTATCCACGCCGCCCAGACCGAGATGATCCGACTGTACGTTGAGGACGGCGGCCACGTTGCAGCGCTTGTACCCCATGCCGCGGCGCAGCAGCCCGCCGCGCGCCGTCTCCAGGATGGCCACGTCCACCGAGGGGTCGCGCAGGATCATGCGCGCCGCGAACGGCCCGGTCATATCGCCGCTGACCGTCTTGTGGCCGTCGATGTAGACGCCGTCGGTGGTGGCCAGGCCGGTGTGATGCCCGGCAAGCTTGAACAGATGCGCCAGCATGCGCGCCGTGGTGGTCTTGCCGTTGGTACCGGTGATGGAGGCCACCGGGATGCGGCTCTGCGCTCCCTGCGGGAACAGCATGTCCATGACCTTGCCCGCCACGTCCCGCGGCTCGCCCTCGCTGGGCGCCACGTGCATGCGAAAGCCCGGGGCGGCATTGACCTCGCAGATGGCACCACCCACTTCCTTGTAGGACTCGGCGATGTTGTCCGTGAGGAAGTCCACGCCGGCCACATCCAGCCCGATGGCCTTGGCGGCGCGCACAGCCATCTCGCGATTATCCGGGTGGACCACATCGGTCTTGTCGATGGCCGTGCCGCCGGTGGACAGGTTGCCGGTGGAGCGCAGGAAGACACGCTCGCCCTTGGCGGGGACGCTCTCGCTGCTGTGGCCCACCTGCTCCAGCAGCCGCTCGGCCTGATGGTCGATATCGATGCGCGTCAGCACTTTCTCGTGCCCGATGCCGCGACGCGGGTCCTTGTTGATCTCCTCCACCAGCTGCTCGATGGTGTGCTCGCCGTCGCCCACCACGTGCCCGGGCAAGCGCTGCGCCACCGCCACCAGCTCGCCGTTCACCACCAGCATGCGATGGTCGAAGCCCTCTATGTAGCTCTCCACGATGACACTGCGGCTGTGCTTGCGCGCCTGCTCGTAGGCGACGTGCACGTGGTCGGGGTCGTGCAGCTTGATGGACACACCGCGCCCATGATTGGCGTTGAGCGGCTTGACCACCACGGGATAGCCGATGCGCTTCGCCACCTTGACGGCGTCCTCCGCATCGTATGCCAGGCGCTGCTTGGCCACCGGGAGCCCCAGATCGGCGAGGATGCGATTGGTCTCCTCCTTGTCGGAGGCGATCTCCACGCCGATGTGCCGGGTCTCGCTGGTCACCGTGGCCTGGATGCGCTTCTGGAAACGGCCATGACCGAACTGCACCAGGCTGCGCTTGTTCAGGCGCAGGAACGGGATCTCGCGCTGGCGCGCCGCCTGCACCAGCGCCGCAGTGCTGGGCCCCAGTGCGCGACGCTGTGCGAAACGGATGAAGCGATCGCGCTGGAAGTCGAAGTCGAAGTCGTCCGGCACCGCCCGGGGAGTGCGGATCTCCTCGGGCAACAGCGACTCGAGCAGCTTCAGCGCCAGGCGGCCGGCCTCCAGGCCCACCTCGGGCTCCTCGTAGCGGTACACCACGTGGTAGCGCCGCGGCTCGCCGGTGGAACGCGTCTTGCCGAAGGTGACCTGGGCGCCGGCAATGCGCTGGATCTCGATGGCGCAGTGCTCCAGCACATGTCCGAGCCAGGTGCCGTCATCCTCGCGCAGCCGCCGCACGAACCCGCCGGGCTCGCGATAGGAACAGCCGTGCTCCCTGAGACCGGGCAGGGACTCCAGAAGAGGATCGACGAACTTCGGACCCAGGCGGCCGGTGGGCCATTCCTCCAGGTCCTCCAGGTCCACGGTGAGGCGGATCACGCGGAACAGGGCGTAGAGGCTGGGACCCACATACACCGAGGTCTCGAGGATCTTCATGGCTCTACTTCCTTCGGGCGCCCGCCGCCGACTGCGGGCTGGCAGTCCGGCTCTCCAGGTCAAAGCTGCCGCCGTCCACCAGCACGTGCACGCGCAATCCGATGATCGAGACAGGCGAGTCCTCCTGGACCGAGTCCATGGACAGATGCTGCACCTCGGAGCCGTCCACCACGGTGACCGCACCGCTGCCCATGACGCGGAACACACGATCCGGATCGATGAAGGCGGCGGTGTCCTCGTCCACACCAATGCCCACCAGGCGGGGATTGTAGGCGATGGCCGACAGCAGACGACCCAGGCGATCGCGCTGCCGGAAGTGCTGATCAATAATGACGCGCTGGAGCAGGCCGGCGCCGGCGGCCAGTGTCACCATACCGGAGCGTGGCGTGGGCCCCTCGTCACCGTAGGCGATCATGTGCTCGGACAAGAACGCCGCGCCGGCCGACGTGCCGGCCACATGCAGACCCTCTTGGTGATGGCGGCGGCGCAGCAGGTCCGCCACCGGCGTCCCGCCCAGCGTGGTGGACAGGCGCAGCTGGTTGCCGCCGGTGAGGAACACACCGCGCGCACCTTCCAGGTATTCCAGGAAGGTAGAGTTATCGCAATCCGAGCGCTCCTTGATGGGCAGCGCACGGACGTCCTCGGTGCCCAGATCCCCGAACAGGCGCTCGTAGCGCGGCCCGGTCTTGCTGCTCTCCGACGCCGTGGGCAGAATCGCAATGCGCCCGTCGCAGATCTTCGCGAAGCGGCGCAGAATGGCGCGCTCGCCCGTCTTGTCCTCGGCGCCTCCGATGGGGACGATGAATCCCCTGTGATTGCCATTGGAACTCATTCCGCTCCTCTCTCGAATGCTCCGTGGATCACCTGACGTCCGCCGCGCACATGCCAGCGCCCCCGGGCCATGACATCGCCGGCGCGGCCGTCCTTGTCCAGAACCACCAGATCGGCGTCCGCTCCCACCGCGATGCGTCCCTTGGCCGCCAGGCCCAGGACCTGGGCCACATTGGCGGTGAAGCAGGGTAGCACCCGGGCCGGATCCATGCCTGCCCCGAGCAGCTCGGCCAGCGTCCCGCCCAGGGCCCCCGGCTGACCCACGTCCCATGCGGAGACCCGCCCCTCGCCGTCGAACTCGGGCAGGCTACCGCCGGCGTCGGAGCTCACCGTGAGGCGCTCCAGGGGGACGCCGGAGTCCAGGAAGCGCCGCACGGCATCCGCCGCCGGGTAACCGTCGTCGCCCTCCAAGACGGGGAAGGCCGTGACGTCCACCGGGCAGCCTCGCTCCGCCAGCTCCAGGGCCTGATCGAACAGCTCGCAACGGCGGTTCACATGCGTCGGGTGAAAGACCCGCGGCGGCAACTCCGAGCCCTCCAGGGCCTGCCGGACCAGAGACAACCCACGCTCGCCGTCGCCCAGATGGAGGTGGGTGAACCCTGACTTGCCCGCCAGCATGCCGCCCACATGGGCGTCGGCTGCCACACGGAGCAGCTGATCCAGCGTGGGCTGGCTGGATCGGTGGTCGCTCAGCGCCAGCTCGCCCACGCCCAGCACCCGATCCAGATGCACCAGGTCCTCGAGCACGCTGCCGGTGAAGGTGGTGGGCGGCAGATGATAGCCACCGGTGAGGCAGTAGGCGGTGATGCCCTCCTCGTTCAATCCGCGCGTGGCAGCCAGCAGCGACGACGTGGTGCGTGTGCTGTCATCGGTGCCCAGGACGCCCACCACGGTGGTGGTGCCGCCCCGGGTGAGGGCGCCCAGCTGCAGCCGGGGCACCTGGCTGTGAAAGCCGGCTTCACCGCCACCACCGGTGAGATGCACATGACAGTCGATGAGGCCGGGGATGAGCCGGCGGCCGTGCAGATCCACCGTCTCCACAGGGACGTCGCCGGATACCGAGACCGGTTCGTCGGTCACGGCCACCACGGTCCCGGCGGCCACCAGAACATGCTTGTGTCCCAGGGATTCGGGAGCGTAGACCTCGCCGTTGATGAGTTGCGTCAGCACCGGGCGCCCGCTCACTTCCCCGTGTACAACGGCAGGCTGGGCTTGTTCAGGCGGTACATCTTCTCCGCCGCCGCCGTGTTACACACCTTGGCCAGCTTGCCGTCGAGAGAGCTGCACGAGAGCCGCGCCACGTCCTCATCGTAGTCCGCCAGCTTTTCCACCACACCTTCGATGCACAGGATCCGGTCGTCCCGACTCCCCCGGCCGCAGACCTGTGCAAGCTTCGCCGGATGGTCGAATACCACCTCCAGCTGCGCAAGGCCCAGGCCATGGAAGCAGCCGCGGCGGCGCGCTCCGGAGAGCCCCAGACATTCCTTCGTCAACGCCGCGGCGTCGCCCTTGAGCGCCCGCAGCATCAGCGGTGACTTGTAGCGGTAACACGCCGCGGGGTAAAGAGTGTACTGGTCGCAGGGGAAGTGGAGGTTCAGGAGTACTTCCAGGTCCAGCTCCTCCGGGTCGGTGAAGTATTCCACGTAGACACCGGTGGCGCAGTAGTAGCCCATGCCCGCGTCGGGGTACGCGGAGCAAGCCTCCAGGGACTTGCCCACGTCCTGGCCGGAGACCACCATCACCGCGTGGCCCAGGGCATGGGCACAGTTGCCTTTCCGGTGCAGTTCGGACATGACACCTCCCTCGCAGAACGAGTGCAATGTTCCCCGCACCTCGGCCAGCGACTTGCTCCCGAAGGCCTCCCGGATCACACCGTGCATGCACGCGCCGGTGCAGCGACGGCCGCAGATCTCGAGGGAGATCCCCAGGTCCTGGGTGCTGGTGTAGAGGACGGCTCCCAGGTCGTGGGCCTGATGGTGGCAGCGGGAAAACGTCTCCTCCAGCGCGTCCAGCATGGCGGTGGCCCCCAGAGCCTCGATGTACTTGTCGAACACCGCGCGCTTGTTGCCGCCCGCATTGTTGTAATCGACCTTGAAGTCGCGCAGGAGATCCGCATCCACGGGCTGACTGGAGGTCACCGTGCCGCCCGCGGCCGCGACCGGCGGGACCAGGAACCACCCGGCCAGCACGGCCACCAGGACCGGAATGAGACGCAGCGATACTCTCGGCATGAAACCCTCCTCAATTCCGCAGAGATGGCTAAAGATTAGCGCCCGCCGGCGGCTGGTGCAACCCGCGGGAACCACCGGGATGCCTTTGGCGTCCCCTTTCCCGGCGTGTGAGGTAGCATGGGTGCTCGAGGATCGATGGTGGCAGCTTCCCGGGACGGAGGGCTCATGAGGAAATTCGCGCTTTCTTGCTGGACCCTGCTTGCCCTGGCGGGCCTCATGCCGGGCGCGTGGGCCGCGCAGGACGCCGGCGACCGGTTCGACGACCTCGTCCGGCGGGAGTGGAGTGCAAGACTGCGGGAGGACCCGCTGCTGGCCACCTCGGTGGGCGTGGACGAGTTCAACGATCGGCTCCCGTCCATGACCTTCGATGACCTGCAGCGACGCGACGCCATATGGCGCAAGTTCCTCGCAGAGCTGCAGGCCATCGATGCCTCTCAACTGGACGAGCAGGACCGCATGGGCCACCGCATCCTGCAGGACCAGCTGCAGGACCGGGTGGCCGGCTTCCGTTTCGGCGCCTACCAGATGCCGCTGAACGCGGACTCCGGGTTTCACACCTCGTTCGCCCGCCTGCCGTTCGATGTCCCCCTGCGCACTGCGAAGGACTACGACAACTACATCGCGCGCATGAAGAGCTTCCCGCGCTACGTGGGCGAGCAGATCGCCCTGATGCGCATGGGCATGGAGCGCCACATGACGTTGCCGCAGGTGGTCCTGCAGGGCATCGAGGTCACCATGGGCACCCATGTGGTGGACGATGCGGAGGACAGTGTGTTCTACGACCCGTTCGCCTCGTTTCCAGGTTCGGTTCCGGCCGCGCAGCACAACCGCCTGCGAGGGGAAGGGAAGAACGCCATCGAGACGGGCGTGGTACCGGGGTACCGCGCCTTCCTGGAGTTCATGACCGGCGAGTACATTCCCGCTGCCCGCACTACCCTGGGCGCGTCGGAGCTTCCGGACGGTCCGGAGTACTACGCGCAGCGCATCCGTCACTTCACCACGCTGGATCTCAGCGCTCAGGAGATCCACGAGATCGGCCTCGCCGAGGTGGAGCGCATCCACAGCGAGATGATGGAGATCATCGCCGAGGTGGAGTTCGACGGCAGCTTCGCCGAGTTCCTGGAGTTCCTGCGCACCGACTCCCGTTTCTACGCCAACAGCGCCGAGGAGCTGCTGAAGGAGGCGTCGTTCATCGCCAAGCGGATGGACGGCAAGCTGCCTGCACTGTTCGGCCGGTTGCCACGCCTGCCGTACACGGTGGAGCCGGTTCCGGAGCACGTCGCCCCCAAGTATACCGTCGGCCGTTACGTGGGCGCGCCCATCGGCAGCACACAGCCGGGCCGCTACTGGGTGAACACCTACGCCCTGGACACCCGCCCGCTGTATAACCTGGAGGCGCTGAGCCTGCACGAGGCGGTGCCCGGACATCATCTGCAGATCTCCCTGAACCAGGAGCTGGAGAACCTGCCCGGCTTCCGGCGGCATTCGTACCTGTCGGCCTTCGGCGAGGGCTGGGGCCTGTACTCCGAGTGGCTGGGGCTGGAGGCGGGCTTCTACACCGACCCGTACAGCAACTTCGGCCGGCTGACCTACGAGATGTGGCGCGCCTGCCGCCTGGTGGTGGACACCGGCGTGCACGCCATGGGCTGGACCCGCGAGCAGATGATGGAATACCTGACGTCGCACACCGCCCTGTCACGCCACGAGATCACCACCGAGACCGATCGCTACATCTCCTGGCCCGCCCAGGCGCTGTCCTACAAGATCGGCCAGCTCAAGATCCTGGAGCTGCGCCGCAGGGCCGAAAAGCAACTGGGCGAGCGCTTCGACGTGCGCGAGTTCCACGACGCGGTGCTGCGCAACGGCTCCATACCGCTCAGCGTCCTGGAACAGGTCATCGACGCATACCTGGAGGAGAGGGAAGAGGGTTAGAGGCCCGCCGAGCTTGCGCTGATATGATGACGGTTCTCGGGGAGACGAAAGGGAAGATCATGGCTCGTCGGATCATTGCGCTGTTCATCGTGCTGTGCATCGCCGGCCTCAGTCCTGTCCTGGCGGCGCGGCTCCAGCAAGAAGATCGAGTTGCCGTTCACCATCAAGGGCCTGCACGAGAATCCCGAGGACGGGAAGGTCCTCATCGGGCTGTCGGCCGGCATCACGCTGAACCGCCAGGATTACGGGGTGGCCTGGACGCATCCTGCGGTCCCACTATTCGTCAGCGACGAGATCCGCATCGATATCCGCCTGATCTCCAAGCAGCACGACAGGGAGCCGGCGGGAAAGAACGCTGACTAGCTCCCTTTCTTGAGGCCGGTCCAGCGCAGGCCCACGGGCTTCAACGAACCCTGCCGCAGCATCCCCTGCTCGTCCTCGTAGAGGCGGGCCGCGACGGCAAAGGAATCCTCCCCCGGCGGCAGCGCGTCACAGACGTAGCCGTACAGGTAGGCCACGCGCTGGACGCCGCCCACCGCGAAGCGCCGGCGGGCTGCCTGCAACATCTCGTCGCCTCCCGGCAGCGGCGGGTCATGCTCGTGCTCCGCCAGCCAGCGCTGCAACGGCGTGCCTCCTTCGGGGCGATCTTGATGAGGGTGATGATCGTGGAGATGCTGCTGCGAAGGCTCCGGGATCAGCTCGTCGAATCGGCGGTAGAACCACTCCGCGGTGGGCTCATCCATGGCGTGCAGATCGAACTCCTCGCACACCAGACGACCCCCCGGCGCCAGCAGGCCATGGACGTGATCCATCACCGGGTCGAGAGGGCCCGCATGATGGAGGGAGAGGGTGAACGCCACCGCATCGAATGGCCTGCCGCTCGCCACGAGAACACCGGCCTCGATGATCGGGACGCCGCGCTCCCGGGCCCGGGCCGCCGAGCCAGCATCCGGCTCCACGCCGGTGACGTCGTATCCCTCCTCCATGAGACGGGCAGCCAGCGCCCCCTCGCCGCATCCCACCTCGAGGATCCGGGATCCGGGCGCCGGCAGCGCTTGCCGCATGAACTGCAGCGTGTGCTCGGTCTCCAGGTCTCTCGGATCTCGCATCCCGGCTCCTGCGGGCCCGTCCCGCCGGCATCGAATTGCCCGTGCGATGCATGCTACAGTCTGTGGCACCGTCTTGCCGGGGGCCGTCCGGTGTCCCCCTGGAGGTAGCCTCGTTGTCGTCACCCAGAACATCCGTGCGCCGGTGGCTCATCGTCCCGGCGGCAGCCTGCGCCCTGGCAGGCTTCGCCGTGGCGGAACAGCACACGAGCTTCGACGCCTGGCTCAGCGGCCTGCGCGACGAGGCGCTGGCCCGGAAGATCTCACCGGAGATCCTCGACGCTGCGCTCGAGGGAATCGAGCCCCTGGAGAAGGTCATCGAGCTCGACCGCTCCCAGCCGGAGTTCACCATGACGTTTGCGCAGTACCGCAAGCGTGTGGTGAGCGGCAAGCGCGTGCGCACCGGCAGGCGCATGATGCGCGAGCACCGCACCCTGCTGCAGGCCATTCGGGTGCGCTACGGCGTGCAGCCGCGCTTCCTGGTGGCGCTGTGGGGCATCGAGTCGCGCTTCGGCGAGCAGATGGGCGACTACCGCGTGGTGGAGGCGCTGGCCACGCTGGCGTATGACGGTCGGCGCAGCAAGTTCTTCCGCGGCGAACTCCTCGACGCGCTGCAGATCCTGGAGGAAGGCCACATCGAGCCGGACCGCATGCTGGGCTCGTGGGCCGGGGCCATGGGACAGGTGCAGTTCATGCCGTCGTCGTTCCACGAGTACTCGGTGGACTTCGACGGCGATGCGCACAGTGATCTGTGGGGCAACACCAGTGACGCTCTGGCGTCGGCGGCCAACTACCTGGCGCGCTCGGGATGGGAGGGCGGCCAGATCTGGGGCCGTGAGGTGCGGCTCCCCTCCGGCTTCGACAGCCAGCTCATCAGCCGCAAGGTGACCCGGACGCTGCCGCAGTGGCAGGCCCTGGGCGTAAGGCGTCCCGACGGGAGCGCCCTCCCCGCCCGCGCCCTCAGTGCCTCGCTGGTGCAGCCCGATGGCGCCGGTGGGCCCACCTATGTGGCCTACGACAACTACCGCGCGCTGCTGCGCTGGAATCGCTCCGACTTCTTCGCCCTGTCCGTGGGGCTGCTCTCCGACGCCCTGAAGTAGAAGCGGTCCAGGTTGCCTTGACGGACACATTGTCCGACAATGGGCCGTCACGACCGTTCACACTCACCGAGGGAGGCTCCCCACCATGAGAGCATCGACGTTCCTGCGCTCCGGCGCGCTATTGCTGGCGCTCCTGATCGTGCCCGGCATCACCGTCGCGAAAGATGCCGCCACACGCACGCTGATCACCAACGTGCGCGTCTGGGACGGCACGTCGGAGAGCCTCAGCAGCAAGACCAACGTCCTCATCGAGGACAACCTGATCACGCGCCTCTCGGAGGGCACAGCCCGGCGGGCCATCGGCGATACCACGGTCATCGACGGCGGCGGCCGCGTGCTCATGCCCGGGCTCGTCGACATGCACCAGCATCTGTCGCTGGTGAGCGGCCTGGCCGAGATACGAAACCATTACGACTGGATGTACGTCGGCTCCGTGGCCGGCTCCGAGGCCAGCAAGATGTTGCTACGGGGGTTCACCACCGTGCGCGACCTGGGAGGACCGACCCTCGGGTTGGCAAAGGCCATCGAGGAGGGGCGGATTCCAGGTCCTCGGATCTACTCGTCAGGCGCGTTCATCACCCAGACCTCAGGCCACGCCGATTTCCGCAACTACAATGACCCGCACCCCGGTATCACCGGTGACTTGCACATCATGGATCGGTTGGGCTGGGTGCACATCGCCGACGGGCCCGCTGAGGTGACCCGGGCCGTGCGCGAGGTGCTGCGCACAGGCGCCACGCAGTTGAAGCTCATGGCCGGCGGCGGCGTGGCATCGAACTTCGATCCCATCGAGACTCTTCAGTACACTCCCGAGGAATTGCGCGCTGCAGTGACCGCCGCGGCGAACTACGGCACCTACGTGGCCGTACACGCCTACACTGACGCCGCCATACGCCAGGCGCTGGAGGCCGGCGTCATGAGCATCGATCACGGCATGCTCATCGAGGAACCCACCATGCGCCTGCTCAAGGAGAAGGGCGCCTTCCTCTCGCCCCAGGTCTACATCTTCTCCGGCAACCTGGACTACGACTGGTTCACCGACGAGAACCGCCGCAAGCTCAAGCAGGTCTCCGACGGCCTCGATCGGGAGATGACCCTGGCCAAGAAGATCGGGGTCAAGGTGGTGTTCGGCACCGACATGTTCGGCGACGAGTTCTTCCCGCTGCAGAACCAGGACCTCGGCCTGCGCCTGAAGTGGTTCACGTCGGTGGAGGTGTTGCGCCAGGCGACCTCCACCGCGGCCGAGCTGCTGGCCCTGAGCACCTACCGCAACCCGTACAGGAAAGGCCCGTTGGGCGTGATCCGGAAAGGCGCCTACGCCGACCTGTTGATAGTGGACGGCAACCCGCTGGAGGACGTGCGCGTCCTGGAGGACTACGAGGCCAACCTGCGCCTCATCATGAAGGACGGGGTGGTCTACAAGAACACGTTGTAACCACGCCAGTCGCCTACGAGCCGGCGGTGGCGGCGGATTCGGCGGCGAGGCGGGCGTAGCGCTTGAGGCCGAGGGCGCGGGCGTCGTCCTCGACGGCGCGCAGGGCAGCGAGGCCCGAGGCGGCGTCGCCGGAGCCCAGCGCGAGCTGGGCCAGGAGCAGGCGCGCGTGGGTCGAGCGCTCCACCCAGCCCATCTCCGAGGCCTCATTCCGGATGGCCTCGAGGCGGCGGCGCGCCTCGGCGGTGCGGCCCAGCGAGATCTCCATCTGCGCCGCGTTCAGGGCGATGGTCAGTCGCACAAAGGTGTACTGGCTGTCGCGAATCCCGTCGAGGGCCGCCTGGATCTCGGATTCGGCCTCCTCGACGCGCCCCAGTTCCGCGAGGGCCCAGGCCAGCACGGATCGGGTTTCCAGCAGGTCCGGGCCGCCGGCAAGATCCTCTTCGATGGCCTTTCGAATCAGAGGCTCGGCGCTCTCCGGCCTTCCGGCGTCCAGTTCCCACACGGCGAGGGCCCGACGCCCTGCGGCCACCGGCTCACCCATCTC
>CBDVAL010000052.1:0-16799 GCA_965371955.1 uncultured bacterium
CCCGTATAGCGAGTACCCTCCGCATCGAAGTCCTCATGGTGCAGGTTCAAGACATGGGCCAACTCTTCGACGGCCACAGCCATCATCGTATCCCTGTCCGGTTCTTGTCTGGGCTGGAAAACGACGAAGTCCTGGCGAATCGACTTCTCGTGTCCGTCATCCTCCTTACCCGGGAGGTCGCAAGCAGCTCGAGACAACCACACCGTCCCGTTGATGCTCTTGCACTCATGGTAGTCGTCGTCCCAGAGCTTCCAGGGTGCGGCGAGACCGTGTGCGTACCACTGCCCCGGCGCCGGCTGTATGTCCCTCGAGCATCCGATCTGCTGGTCGAGGGAACTCTCCGTGATGCACAGGTTGATCAACTCCGCGTTTTCGACGGCGTCCCCCTTTTCGAGGATCACAGTCAGACCTTCACAGGCGTTGGGGTTATTACCCATACAGAAAGCGGTCTCAAGCGTCAGGCCGTCGGCCCTTGTCGTGATCGCTGCCGCGGGAGCGATGCGGTCAAACTCGACGAGCAATGAGGGCGCCGGCCTTTCCGGCCCCGGCCCTCGGCGGAGCGCCTGGCAGGAGCTCTGACCGGACGCCTGGACCCGCTGCGACATGTCGAGTTGAACCTTGACGCATCCGAGGATCGCCATCACGAAGCAGACGCAAAGTAGCGGCAACCATCTGTGGGCCTTGCCGGCCCTTCTTCGAATGATCTTCACCAGCATCTCCTCACATGGGAAGCCCGCACGGTTGGACCGGCTGTGGGACGGAGTAGGCCGCTATCATTCCCCACTGGTGGATCATGGTCGCTTTCCCATTGGTGGATCATGGTAGCTTCCGTGATTCCCACCAGGATCGGCGAAGACTTGGATACTCTTGACGTTCTGGTACTCTAGTTTCTCGCCGGAGATTAGGTACACTTCAACGTCAACCTCATCATTGAAGCTGAAGGTCTGTATCGGGTGATAGCGCCTTCCGGTGACCCAGACGTCGTAGCCGCGTTCCCCCATCCAGTAGGTGATCACGGCCTTCGCTTCGAACGTGGCGTGAAGCGCACGGTCGTCAGGAGGCGGGAGGATCTGATCGAGGTCCTCAAGCGCCATCGGCGGCCTGGGAGTAACTCTCGCCGGGACGATGTTGATCCATTTGACCTCCTGGAGGTCGCCGAGCTGCGCGCACCATCCCGACCCAGGCAGGCAGAAGTCGTGCGTATCAATCTTGATGTATTTGAAGATATCTCCTGGATATTCGTACCTGCCAAGCTGGATCATGAACCCATACCACGCATCCCCTTGTCCGGGATCATCATAGGTAAATGTATCGTTGAGTACACTCCACGCTGCCAGATCAGGGTCCTCGATTACGAGCGAGGCGTATGCTTGAGCGTTGCGACAGTCCCCAGGACAGATCACTGGCGGGCAGGGGTCACATACCGTGGTGCACCCCGCCTGGCAGGGCGGCGCCTGGGTCACGTCCTGCTTCATTTCGAGGTCGAGGGTGGCGCACCCGAAAACCGTCGTCATGATGCAGACGACAAGCAACGCCATGACCCTGCGGCTCGAACGGCCTCCTCTCGGCCAAACGCATGCTGAGAATTTCATCATCGTTTCCTCCCTGGACAAAAGACAATCGTTGACGGAGCCGGCATCAACGGCCGACGCCGGCCTGCACCGCGAAATCACAGACCGCTCATTTCCACTGGCCAACCGCGACGAAAGGGGACCAGTAAGCGGGGTGATCGGTCTCGCCCCTCGCCCGACGCCCCCGTAATAGCTCGAGGCTCGCCTCTTGAACTGCCTCGATGGTCCCCATTCCTCGAAGTAGACGGCCTTCGTAAAAGATCCGCATCCATTTCCGTGCCGTCTCGTCCTCAACCGATCCCAGGCTCATGATGAGCGTCCGTACGCCGGCAACCTGGAGGGCCCTCCGCAGGCCGAACACTCCCTCACCTGCCCTCAACTCCCCGAGCCCGGTGTCACAGGCGGAGAGAACGGCCCATTCCACACCGGAGAGGTCCATCGCAGCGATCTCCTGCGCGGTGAGGATGCCGTCCTCCTCATCCGGGGAGGCGGCGTCCCGGTGGTTCGCCCCGGCAAAGGCGAGGCCCGAAAGGAGCAAGGGATTCTCGCCGCGAGCCGGCACCAGCCCCCCGATACCACGAGAGGCCTCCAGCCCGGATCGGCACTCCCCACCGATGAAGAAGCCGTGAGTCGCCAGGTGCAGGACCCGCTTGCCCGGTGCGCTCTCCTTGAACGCCGCCTCGCTCGCCTCCGCCGCCGTCAGGTGAACCACCTGGTCCTGGTTGGCCCCTGAACTCTTCTCCTGGACGCTCGCCTTCCTCCATATCTCCGCGACTTCCATCGACTCCCGAGCCGAGGCGGGAAGGGGCTTGAAACGAACGGACCGAAAGTCAGGGCAACCGGAGTGCTTCCCGCGGAACACACCGGACGGCGTCGTGGGTACAGACTCCTCGTCAAAACTCACTCCACCCATGGCCAGGAGGCCCGAGCCTCTTGAGCGCTCCACTCCGGATAGGACGAGATCCCGCTCCGCGGAAAGATAGTGAATCAGCGGTCCTCGCTCGATGAGGAAGGCCTTCTCTCCAGTGGGCAGTGTGTTGAGATTCAGCAGGTGCAGTGCTCCGTCCGGTACGACAAAGACACGCTCCGCATCCTCCAGGAGAGGCGCGAGAGGATCCCAGATCCGACGTCGGAGCATCTCCCCCGCGACGAGATCAGAGCGGGCCGCGGCGCCGGGGGCGACTTCATCCCTCCATCGAGAAACCAGTCCATCTATCTCCCGGTTGCTGCCGAGCGCGATGACGGCCGGATCGTCTCCTTCCGTGAGAACGAACGCGAGATACGAGCCGGTCGGTTCGCCTGGCATCGCGTTGGCGATGTCCACCTGCTCGTATTGAACGAAGGCTATCAGCGCACTCCCCGGGGGTAGACCTTCCGAGACGTCGGCAAGGCCAGTGCTTCGCGTCGCCCGCTCCCGTCGAAACGCAATGCTCTGCTGTGCCAGCGCCCGCTCTGCAACCTCCCTCGCCCGGCGGGCCTCATCGACAAGAACACGGTAATGGTCCGGCCGATCAGGGTTGGGACCGTGGACCACCAAGTTCGCCAGACGCCTGCTCGCCGCCTCGAATTCGTCGGATAGGCGAGCGGGCTCGGCGTCTCCGGCGAACGCCTTGTGACGCGCCGCCATCTCATCCAGCACGAGGGTCCTGGAGCGAATGACCGCGTCCCATACCCTGCGTCGCGACGGCGCTTCCAGGCCCTGAGCGGCCAGGGAGAGGGCCAGGTGTAACCCGGAGGTACGCACGGCGGAATAGCGCAGGGCTTCCCGCTCCGCGAGCGAGTGAGCGGTGAGGCGAAGATGGTCCCTTGCGATGGTTTCCGCGCGCAGTACTCGATCCAACGCCGACTCGACGTCG
Source organism: uncultured bacterium (assembly GCA_965371955.1). Lineage (GTDB taxonomy): Bacteria > Acidobacteriota > Polarisedimenticolia > CBDVAL01 > CBDVAL01 > CBDVAL01. The sequence goes on from CBDVAL010000052.1 coordinate 3,428, forward strand.
CCGGTCTTGGCCAGGACCCTCCCCACATCGAGCAGGCTGGCAGCCGTATCCGGATGGTCCGGGCCGAGGGTTTCTTTACGGATCGCCACGGCTTCCTGAAAGCGCACCCTTGCCGCTTCGAGGTTTCCCCTCCGGTCGTTCACATGCCCGAGACCTGTCAGAACTCGCGCATAGTCTTGGTGACCTCTCCCAACGTCCGTGTCGAGAATCTCGAGAGCCTCCTTGAAGTAAGGCTCCGCTTTGGCAAATTGTTTCTCCTCCAGGAGCAAGTTCCCGAGATCCAGCAGGCTGTCGGCGATTACATAGCTATCGGATGGCAGTTCCCTTCGCAGATCGAGAACTTCCTCGTAAAGGACTCTCGCCTCCTCGTACTCACCCATGAGGTAATGCAGTTCGCCAAGATTTCTCTGGGTCGAAGCCGCGTAGGGGTGTTTGGCTCCCTGGGTTTTCCTGGTCATCGTGAGAGCCTGTTCGTACAGCGATCTCGCCTGCTCGTAGTCTCCAATACTGCGGTAAAGCAGACCCAGATTATTCAGACAGTCTGCGATGACCAAGTGCTCTGCGCCATGAACATCCCTCGCGATATCGAGGGCTCGTTCATACTGTTCGCGCGCACCGGAGTAGTCGCCAGTTTCTTCGAGTAGGATCGCATAGCCGTTCAGCCCCATAGAATACCAGGGGTGCTTGTAGCCCAGAGCCTTCTTGATCACGTCGAGCGCGTCCTGAAAGAGCGGACGCGCTGCGTCGTAGTCCCCCATCCGACGATACATCCGAGCGAGGTTGTACAGTCGTGGCGCCACGTCGGCATGGTCCTCGCCGGAGATGTCCTGCGTCGTCTCGAGAGCTTGCAGGTAGAGCGGCTCGGCTGCTGCGTAGTCACCCAAGTCCGCGTATGCGGTCGCCAGATCGTCCTGGCTCTCCGCGACGAGTAGATCCATCTGGCCGAGGTGGTGAATTCGGATGGTCAGAGCGCGCTGTAGCGGTTCCTTGGCCTCCGCAACGCGTCCATACAGAAGGTTCAACACTCCGAGTTTGGCCACGCTCTCGGCAACACCAAGGTGGTCATCGCCAAGAATGCGTTGCTTGATCTTCACGGCTCGCTCTGCGAGTTCCCGGATTTCGAACTCATCCGGACCACCGTGGCCGCTCATGAGTGTCTCCACGAGGAGGTCGACCACTATCGAGGCTTCAAGGGAGCCGGGTCCCTGTGCTTCTTCGACTCTGGCGAGCGTCTCTCGAGCAAGGCTCTCCGCCTCGGCGTACTGCCGCGCATCCAGCAGAACGCGAATGTCGTCGACGCCCTCGACTTTCACGGTTTCATAGGGGATCACTTCTCGAGAACACGCTGCCCCGGCTGCGGTGAGAAGGAGCAGCGTCGCTAACAGAGGGCGATACTTGTAAATCGAACGATTCATCACCTCGTGTCCCTTGGTTCTGCGGTTATGAATACGGTTCTGAAGGATCCTGCGAAAGTAGGCCAGGAACACCCCGCCTTCCGGTATTCGAACTGCTCTACTCGATCTAACGCCCGGAGGCGAGTGACCTGCACGAGGAGCGACGCTGTAGACTCGAGATCCACGGGGCCAGGTGGGATGTCGGGACTTCTCTTCCCGGACGCTCCCTTGCGAGTGGCTAGCATGATCGGTTTGAGTAGAATGGAGAAATGCTAGCGCGGCATCACTACCCCTGTCAATCAGAGAGAGCTCGATGCCGGATCCTCTTCGGAAGGTAAGGCCTTAGTTGTCAATATGATATGAACGGATGCATCGGCCGAGCGTGACGTGAGACGTTTCTCTTGGGTGGCTTCGGGCTCAGGCCTTCGTCCTGCCCCGGCGTCCGAGCCAACCCCACAGCGCCGCGGCAAAGAGAAGGTTCAGGATCAATCCAAGATACCCTACCTCCGGGCCGTAGAGGTCGGTCCGCTCGATCCCCAGAGTGCCGGTCCGCTCACCGAAGCCGAACAACGGGTAGTCGATACCGTTCCAGACCGCGTGGCTGACGCTGGCCACGACGGCCGAGCCCGACAGCAGCCGCAGCATCCCCCAGATGGCGCCGAGCAGGGTCGCATTGGCCAGGTACACCGGAATCTGCGCAACGGGCACATTGAAGCCGGTGTCCAGCGAGATCGGCGACACGTGCCAGAGCATGAAGAGGACGCTGCTCCAGACCAGGACCTGCGTGTCGCTCTGCCCGCCCCGCTTCAGCGACGCCCACAGCCATCCGCGAAAGAACCCCTCCTCGGTGAGGAGAACGATGAGAGTCCCCATCGTGCTCCCCAGCAGCATGTTGATGGCGGCCTTCTGCCAGTCCGCTTCGGAGAGATCCACGGCACCAAGAAGGAACGCGATGAGCGTGGCTGCCCCGAGGACAAGGCCGGGATAGAGCAACGCCAGGCCGTAGCCGCGAGGATTCCCCCAGGTAAGCCCCATCTCGACCCGGGACAATCACTGCCAGGCCCAGAAGAGGAGCGCCAGTGGAAAGAGCGGCAGGGCGCTGAAATTCGTGTAGCCCGTGGCATCCATCCTCGTCGTAATGCCGATGGCCACGAGCACTCCGAGAATGGCCGGGCTCAAGCTGGTTCGCATGGGTGCTCCTGATGGGGAGCTTGGGCGCCATGAAGAGGGCGCGAATCGGTCGAGTCCTCCGTAGGAACGGTGCCCCGGGCTGGAAGGTTCCCGGCAGGCCGGCCAAGAGAAAACGGCCCGGCGGTAAGACACGCCGGGCCGTTCTTCTTGCGATGTGGTGGGGCTCTAGCGCTCCTTGGCGGCCCGGCGGGCCTCCTCGGGCGGGTTGGACTTTTGCGCCTTCACCCACGCGTTCATGTGGGTCTCCAGGACGTTGAGGGGCAGAGCGCCGTTGCCCAGGAGCGTATCGTGGAACGCCCGCAGGTCGAAGCGCTCGCCCAGCTCGCTCTTGGCGTGGGCGCGCAACTCCTTGATCTTGAGCTCGCCGATCTTGTATGCCAGCGCCTGGCCGGGCCAGACAATGTAACGGTCCACCTCGACGATGATGTCGTGCTCGGCCTTGCCGGCGTACTCCTCGAAGAACGCGATGGACTGGTCACGGGTCCAGCCCAGGGCGTGCATGCCGGTGTCCACCACCAGCCGGATGGCGCGCCACATCTCATAGGTGAGCTGGCCGAACTTGGAGTAGGGATCCTTGTAGAAGCCCATCTCTGCCCCCAGGCTCTCGGAGTAGAGGCCCCAGCCCTCGACGTACGCCGTGTAGCCGCCATGGCGCCGGAACCAGGGCAGCTCCCCCAGCTCCTGCGCGATGGAGATCTGGAAATGGTGGCCGGGCACCGCCTCGTGCAACGTCAGCGCCTCCATCTCCCACTTGGGCCGTGAGGCCAGATCGTAGGTATTGGCGAAGAAGTTGCCGGGGCGGCCGGCCTCCAGCGATCCACCCTGGTAGTAGGCGGTGGTCTGCGATTTCTCGGCGTACGCCGGCACGGGAATCACGCCGTAAGGCAGGCGCGGCAGGTGGCTGAAGATCTTCACCAGCTCCGCATCGGCACGCTTGGCAATGTCACGGTACTGACGCAGCAGGTCCTCCGGCTCCGTGAAGAAGAACTGCTCGTCGGTGCGCAGGAAGTCCAGGAACTCCGGGAAGCTGCCCTCGAAACCCGACTCTGCGATGACCTTGTCCATCTCGCCGCGGATGCGCTTGACCTCGGACAGGCCGATGTCGTGGATCTGCCGTGGCGTGAGATCCGTGGTGGTCATCTGCTTGATGTTGTACTGATACCAGGCCTCGCCATCGGGCAGGTCCTTCATGCCGATGGTCTCGCGGCAACCGGGAATGTACTTCTCGGTCAGGAAGCCGTGCAGCTTGCGGTAGGCGGGAACCACCTGGGCGGTATAGATCTCCGTCGCCGCGTTGCGCAGGCGCTCCTGCTCCTCCGCCGGCATATCAGCCGGAAACTCCTGGAACGAGCGCAGCAACGGACTCTGCGTGGGGTCGTCCACCAGCTGGTTGAGCACCTGCTGCGGAACGTCGCGCAGCGTCACCTTGGGCGGCGTGATCCCCGTCTCCAGACCCTTCTCCAGCAGCGCGATGGTGTCGTCCACCAGCGTCTTCACGCCGGCCATGCGCGCCAGGATGTTCTCGTACTGCTCCACGCTGGTGGCCGGCATGATGGCCAGCATCTGGGCGACATTCTGCTGCACACCGCCCATCTGGCTGATGGCCATGTACTCGCCGTGGAAGCGATGGCCCTCCACGCTCTCCTCGATATCCGAGAACAGGAGATCGTAGTTGAGCCGGTCCTCGCCCTCGATCTTGGAACGATCGATGGAGCGCAGCGCCTCCAGTGCTTTCAACTCGTCCTGCTCACGCCTGGCGATGGCCTCGAAGGACTGGTCCGTCCAGCGGTCATGGCCCTCGGGGTGTCCTATGTACGTGGCGAATTCCGGGAACTCGAGCATCGCATATTCGAAGCTTCCATCGATGTAGTCCTGCAGGCGCTCGACCTCGCTGCGTCCCCTGCTGTTGGTCCGCACCTCCTCCAGGCGGTTCATGAGGTCGTTCCGCTGAGCTGCGATATCGGCTGCAGCCGCCAGACTGACGGCAAGCAGCAGGATCAACCCGGTCACGAGACGTCTTCGCATGGTGGTTCCTTTCGTCGGCCGCGGCTCAGCGGCGGCGTGCATCCATTTCCAGCGTTTCCAGCAGGAAGGTCCACTGGTCCGCCACCTCGGCGATCTGTTTCTCGGTGGGCTTGCCACCGCCGTGACCGGCCGACGTCTCGATGCGGATGAGCACCGGGGCATCACCCTTGTGGGCATGCTGCAGCGCGCTGGCGAACTTGAAGCTGTGGCCGGGGATCACGCGGTCATCGGTGTCGGCCGTGGTCACCATCGTTGCCGGGTACTTGGTCCCCGGCTTGAGGTTGTGGTACGACGAGTACGCCAGCAGCGTCTCGAACATCTCCGGGTCGTCGGCGCTGCCGTAGTCATCCACCCAGTAGCGGCCGGCGGTGAAGTGATGGAAGCGCAGCATGTCCATGACGCCCACAGCGGGCAGCGCCGCGCCGAACAATTCCGGCCGCTGGGTCATGACGGCGCCCACCAGCAAGCCGCCGTTGCTGCCGCCCTGGATGGCCAGTTTCTTGGGCCGGGTGTAGTCGTTCTTGATGAGCCATTCGGCGGCGGCGATGAAGTCATCGAACACGTTCTGCTTGTTGTGCAGCTTGCCGGCGTCGTGCCAGTCCTCGCCGTACTCGCCGCCGCCGCGCAGGTTGGCCTGGGCGTAGACGCCGCCCATCTCCATCCACGCAATGCGCGTCACCGAGTAGCGCGGCTTCAGGGAGATGCCGAAACCACCGTAGCCGTAGAGCAGCGTGGGCCGGTTGCCGTCCAGCTTGATGTCCTTGCGGTGCGCGACGAACATGGGCACCTTGGTGCCGTCCTTGCTGCTGTAGAACACCTGCTTGACGGTGTACTCATCGGGGTCGAAGACCACCTTGGCCTGCTGCCACAGCTTGCTCTCACCGGTGATCATGTCATAGCGGTAGATGCTGGGAGGGGTGTCGAAGCTAGAGTAGAGGTAGAAGGTCTCCAGGTCATTGCGCTTGCCGCCGAAGCCGGAGCCGGTCCCGATACCGGGGAACTCCACGTCGCGCACGTGGGTGCCGTCCATGCGGAACATGCGCACACGGTTGATGACATCCTTGAGATAGGTGACCACGAACAGATTGCCGGTGATGCCGATGCCATCCAGCGGCTCCGTTGCCTCCGGGATGATCTCCTTCCAGTTGTCGCGCCCCGGCGAACGGGTATCGATGGCGATGACCCGGCCCCGGGGAGCGTCCAGATCGGTCTTGAAGTAGAACACCGGCCCGTCGTTGCCCACGAAGGAGTACTCGTTGTCGAAGTTGTCGATGAGATCCACCGGCATGCCGTACGGCTCGAGCAGATCCTTGTAGGCGACGCGGTACTTCGGGTCGGTCCCCTTCCACACGTGGATCACCAGGTAGCGGCCGTCCTCGCTCACGCCGGCCGAATAGCCCCAGTCGGGCTGGTCCGGCCGGTGGTAGACCAGGATGTCGTCCTTCTGCTCGCTGCCGGCGCGATGGTAGTAAAGCTTCTGGTTCTTGTTGAGCGACGTGTACTTCTGGCCCTCCTCCGGCTGCGGGAAGCGGCTGTAGAAGAAACCCTTACCGTCCTTGGTCCAGTCGGCGCCGGTGAACTTGGTCCACTGCAGCTTGTCGGGCAGATCCTCGTTGGTCCGCAGGTTGCGGATGTACCACTCCTGCCAGTCCGAGCCGGCCGAGGATTTCGCGTATGCCATGTAGCGGCCGTCCTCGCTCATGCTCAGGCCGCGCAGGGCGACGGTGCCGTCCTCCGACCACTGGTTGGGATCCAGTAGCACTCTGGGCTCCCCGTCGAGGGAATCGATGGCGTAGAGCACCGACTGGTTCTGCAGGCCGTCGTTCTTGAAGAAGTAGTAGCGCCCGGCCACCTTGAAGGGCGACGAGTAGCGCTCGTAGTTCCACAACTGCGTGAGCCGCTCCTGGATGCTGCTGCGCTCGGGGATCTTGCTCAGGAACGCCTCGGTGACCTCGTTCTCCGCTTCGATCCAGGCGGCGACCTCCTTGGAGTTGCGCGGGTCATCCTCCAGCCACTGGTAAGGGTCCGGGACGATGGTGTTGTGGTACGTTTCGACCGTGTCGGCCCGTCGGGCCTTGGGGTAGTCCAGGTCCTTGCTCACCACCGGCAGGGCAGTCAGCAAACCCACGAAAACACTACAGATCAGGGCGTTACGGTGCCAGCGCATGAAAGCTCCTCCTCGGATTGTGGAAGCCGTCATTATATAACGTCCCTCGATGGCCAAGGTTTCCCGCCGGCGTGCAACCATTCAGCCCGCCCGGGACACTCAATGAGTGAAGGAGAGGATCCATGGAAGCCGCACCCATCGAACAGGGCGTGGAGCGCAGGCTGGCGGAGAAGGTGATGGCCGACGGCGACGAGGCGGCCTTCCGCGAGCTCTACCGGCGCCACTCCCCCGCCCTCTACGGCCTGCTACTGCGGCTGCTGGGCGGCCGTGAGATGGAGGCCCAGGATCTGCTGCAGGAGGCGTGGATCCGCGCGTCGGGCCGCCTGGGGTCGTTCCGCTGGCAGTCCAGCCTGCGCACCTGGCTGTGCGGCATTGCAGTGAACTGCGCCCGGGAGTTGCTGCGGCGCGAGCGCGGCACACCACTGGAGCCACTGGAGACCGTCCAGGAGCTGCCGCCGGCGGCCCCCGCCTCACATCCAGGTGGCCGCATGGACTGGGAGCGCGCCATTCGCGGGCTTCCCGACGGCTATCGCCAGGTCCTGGTGCTGTGCGATATCGAGGGCTACACCCACCGCGAGGTGGCCGGACTCCTGGGCATTTCCGCAGGCACATCCAAGAGCCAACTGGCAAGGGCCCGCCGCACGCTGCGCGCGTGGACGGGGGCCGGAGGAGGCACGTCATGAACGAGCAACTGAGCCCGGAGGAGCGTCAAGCGCTGGATGCCCTGCGCCGGGAGGTCAGCCCTCCCCCGGAGCTGGAGGACCGCACCGTGCAAGCACTGAAGGGCCGCGGAACGCTGCGCCGGCGCCGAGGCACCGGCGGCTGGGGCAGGATGCTGGCAGCTGCTGCAGCGGCAGTCCTGCTGCTGGCCGGAGGTGCTGCGGCGGGACGCTGGGCGGCGGCCCCCGCCGTTGCCGTCCCCGGGCAACCGGAGTTCCTGCTGCTGCTGCGCGCCGGCCAGGAGGAGGCCCCGCGCGACGACGAGGAGATGATGGAGCGGGTGAACGAGTACTCGGCCTGGGCCCGGGCCGCCCGGCAGCAGGGTTCGCTTCTCACCGGCGAGAAGCTCATGGATGACGGCCGGCTGCTCTCCGGCGCTGCCATGGCCCTGCTGGAGCCGGGCTCCGGCGGAGAGGAGGGTATCCAGGGTTACTTCCTCATCCGCGCCCCGGACTACCGGCAGGCGGTGGCCGTGGCCTCCGGCTGTCCCCATCTCAAGTACGGCGGCCTTATCGAGGTGCGCCGCATCCACAGGTTCACGGAGGAATCATGAGGAAGCGCGCGATGCTCACCGCTCTCATTCTTCTCACCATGGCCGGCAGCCGGTTCATGGCGGAGAGACCGGCGACGCCGGCTGCGGTATTCGAACAGTTCCAGAAACTGGCGGGCAAGTGGAACGGCAAGAGCACCAAGGGCTGGGAGGAGGACGTCACCATCAAGTCCATCGCCGGTGGGTCGGTGCTGGAGTTCTCCTCGTTCGATGCCCACCCCGGCGAGGAAATGCGCACGCTGATGCACATGGACGGTGAGCGCCTCGTCCTCACCCACTACTGCATCGCCCGGAATCAACCGCGGCTCGCCGCGACGTCCATCGAGAAGGGCGGGCGCCAGGTAACCTTCACGTTCCAGGACGCGACCAACCTGTCATCCCGCGACAAGGGCCACATGGACAAGGTGGTCTACCGCTTCCACGACGAGGACCACTTCTCCAGCCAATGGACCTGGTACCAGGGCGGCGGCGAAAAATGGATGGAGGAGATTCATCTCCACCGGCTGGCGGATACGGGGCGCTAGAAGCCCGGGCCTCTAGCTCAGTAGCCGCGGCCGAGAATCTTGTCGACGAAGATGCGCTCCAGGCGGTCCCGGTTGGGCACGGTGGCGGCGGTGAATGCCACGAACGCGGCTGCAGGCAGGAGATTGACCCAGTACAGAGGCTGCTGCTGCAGCCAGCCGTTGAAGATTCCGACCACGCACGCAACGAGCCCCAGCATGGCTGCCGCCTCCAGGATGGCGCTGCGAACGATGAACGCGGTCCGGATCTTGCCCATGACCCCGTCCACGTCCATCTCGCCGGATGGGGATTGCGAGTCCAGCTTCTTGCGGAAGAATCTCTCGTAGATCAACTTGGAGGTGGGGAGCGCCACCAGGAAGAATACCATGGAGGCGATGGTCAAGTTTCGCAACATCCCGTCGGACCCCGGCTCCGGCGACGCCACCTCGGTGATGGTATGGAGAACCACGGCAATCGCGGAGAACACCAGGACGCCGGCACCGAGAGCAACGTGGATGATCTGGATCGCCCTCACCTGAGCGTCCGGCAGGGCCCGGCTGAACTGGCTGCCTGTGAGTGCTGGAGTGGCCATGGGGATCCCTCCTCTGCTGGTTATCAAGGTGGACACCGCCCCTTGACTTGACTACCTGCTATCCGGGCGGCTGTCTCCAGAAGTCCGCGTTCTTGATCCCCAGGGCGTCCGGATCGAAGGTGTAGTGCGCCACTCCCGCCTTGCGCTGCGCCTCGTAATCCTTCAGCGCCTTGAGCGCCGGTTTGCCCATGAAGAACAGGATCAGGATAGCGATGATGTTCAGCCACGCCATCAGGCCCACCCCGATATCCCCCATGCCCCACGCCAGGTCGGCGGTCTTCACCGCGCCGTAGAATACGGCGCCCATGAGGACCAGCTTCAGGATGAACATCTGGCCGGGGATCTTGAAGGTCCGCCGGAGGTAGGCCACGTTGGTCTCGGCGATGTAGTAATAGGCCAGCAGGGTGGTGAACGCGAAGAAGAACAGGGCAACGGCCACGAACGGCTTACCGATGCCGGGCATGACGCTCTCGACGGCGAACTGCGTGAACGCCGGGCTGTTTGCCTCCAGTTCGGGGGCCAGGTTCCGGATATGGAAGCCGCCCGTGCTGTTGTGCACGTTGTACGCGCCGGTGATGAGGATCATGAACGCCGTGGCCGAGCACACGAACAGGGTATCGATGTAGACGGAGAAGGCCTGGACCAGGCCTTGCTGTGCCGGGTGCTCCACCTCCGACGCAGCCGCCGCATGGGGCCCGGTGCCCTGGCCGGCCTCATTGGAATACACCCCCCTCTTCACGCCCCAGCCGATGGCGGCGCCCATGCCCGCCATGGGCGTGAAAGCATCACCGAGAATCAGGCCGATGACCTCCGGCACCCTGGAGAGGTTCAAGGCGATGATGCCACAGGCCATGATGATGTATGCCAGCGCCATGAAGGGCACGATGACCTGGGTGAACTTCGCGATGCGCTTCACGCCGCCGAAGATGATCAGACCCAGGATGATGACCACGCCGATGGCAGTGACGAACTTGGTGACGCTGATCTCACCGAAATCCGTCTGGATGATGCTTCCCGCGCCCACGGCTTCCTCCACGGCGCTGCTGATGCTGTTGGACTGAACGCCGGGGAGGAGCACGCCTGTAGCAAGGATGGTGGTGAGGGCGAAGATCCATGCATACCACTTCTGTCCCATGGCCTTCTCGATATAGTAGGCTGGCCCGCCGCGATATTGCCCCTCGTCCTCCTCCTTGTAGATCTGACCCAGGGCGGACTCGACATAGGCTGTCGATGCTCCCAGGAACGCCACGACCCACATCCAGAATACCGCACCCGGGCCGCCGAACCCGATGGCCGCCGCAACGCCGGCGATGTTGCCGGTGCCGACGCGTCCGGACAGCGACACGGAGAGGGCCTGAAACGAGGAAATACCCTTGTCCGAGCTCTTGCTGGAGAACAACAAGCGCACCATCTCGCGGAACAACCGGACCTGCACGAAGCGAGTCAGGATCGAGTAGAACAACCCGGCACCCAGACACAGGTAGATCAGTGCCGGACTCCATACCCAACTGTTGAACTGGTTGATGAAGGATTCCATGGGGTTCCTGACCAGGCGGGTTCTTCCAGGCGAAAGCCCGGCGGATTATACCAAAAACACCTGCACCCGCCATGAGGGGGCCTCCCCCATCAGACGCACTGCGCCAGGATGGCCATGTCCCCCTCGAAGGAATCGGGTGGAAGCGGACCGAAGGAGAAGCGCACGAAACGATCCAGCGGACAGTCCCCGCCCTTGCGCCGGGCCATGTCGCACAGTGGCCCGGGCAGGATGCCTGCATCGTGCCGGAACAGGCGCTGGTTGAACTGATCCGCCGTCAACCCTCCCGGCAGCCGGCCCCAGTGGTAGAAGCCGCCTTCGCCGGTGAACAGGTCGAGGCCCAGGCCGGCGAGGCCCTCGCCGTAGCGCGCCCGCTGGCTGGAGTAGAACCTCGACACCGCGGTGCGCGCCTGGCGCACGCGCTCCGGCTCCAGCAGCGCCGTGACGTAGAGCTGCGAGGCGCGGGAGACGCCGCCCATGCCGAAGGAGGAATAGTTGCGGAACAGCTCGATGTGCCTGCGCGCCGCGATGGCCCAGCCCACGCGCACGCCCGGCGCCTGCAGGCCCTTGGTGGCGGCGCCGATGACGAAGATGTCCGTCTTGTCGATGTCGCCCACGTAGCGCAGCGCGCTCTCCGGCTCCGGGTCGCAGTAGAACTCGTACGCCTCGTCGAACAGCGCGCCGCTACCCTCGCCGCGGAAACGATCCACCAGATCTTTCAGAGCCTCGCCGGTGGTGGCCACGCCGGTGGGGTTGCAGGGGTTGCTCTTCAGGAGCAACAGCCGCGTGGTGCCGTCACACGGCGCCACGTCGTAGTCGTCCGGGGCGGGGCGGAAGCGGTTGTCGGGGTTGCTGGGGATCAACCGGTGCACCCGGCGCAACAGGCGAAGCATGTCGAAGTAGGGCGTGTACTCCGTCTCCTCCACCGCGATGCTGACATCCGCCTGCAGGAACGCCAGGGTGGCGAGGATGGCCGGGCGGCCGCCCGCGAACACCGCAACATGTTCCTCCGTGATGCCGGCATCGTAGAACTCGTTGTAGTAGCGCGCGATGGCGGAGCGCAGCTCGGCGTTGCCCGTGGCCGTGGGGTACTTGAGGTCCGACGCACCCAGCGAGATGCTTTCCGGCATGGGAGGCCCGCCCGGGAGCTGTGATGTCAGCGGGAATCCCTGCGCCCAGGGGTGCGTGCCCGGCTCCCCCATGTACTTGGAGGTTGCATCGGCGAACTGGAACAGCGTCTCGTAGACGCCCATGGGGGGAAACTGCTGCAGCATGCGAAGACCTCCTGGATGCCGGGATTATAGCGAAACCGCGGCGAACACGCCCGGGGAACCTTTCGGCGTACCTGGACGTATCAGATATCATAGTGATATCATTTCGATAACACCGAGAGGAGGTTCCCATGATCCAGGAAACCAGGAGAACCGGCTGGTCCGGGCTGGGATTTCTGTTCGGCCACCTGGTGGGGCTGCCGTTGGTGGCCGTCCTGCTGCTGTACAGCATTGCCAACCGGAACGTTGCGGGCACCCTCATCGCAGCCCCAACCCTGCTGCTGGCGCTCATCGGGCTGGGAGGGTACTTCACCGTCGCCCCCAACGAGGGGCGGGTGCTGCAGTTGTTCGGCCGCTACAGGGGATCCGTTCGCACCACCGGCCTGCGCTGGGCCAACCCGTTCTACAGCAAGAAGCGCGTGTCCCTGCGGGTGCGCAACTTCGAGACCGGCAAGCTGAAGGTCAACGACAAGACCGGCAACCCCGTGGAGATCGCCGCGGTGGTGGTCTGGCAGGTGGTGGACACGGCGGAGGCACTGTTTCACGTGGATGACTTCCAGAACTATGTCCACGTGCAGAGTGAGTCGGCGGTGCGCAACCTGGCCACCGGCTATCCGTACGTGGCGCACGAGGAGGGCGAGATCGCCCTCAGCAGCCATGCCGCCGAGATCTCCATCAAGCTCAGGGAGGAGATCCACGATCGCCTGGCCAAGGCGGGAGTGGAGGTTCTGGAGGCTCGCATCAGCCATCTGGCGTACTCCCCGGAGATCGCCGCGGCCATGCTGCAGCGCCAGCAGGCCAGCGCCGTGGTGGCGGCACGCCAGAAGATCGTCGAGGGCGCGGTGGGTATGGTGCAGATGGCCCTGGACATGCTCTCCGCGCAGGGCATCCTGGAGCTGGACGAGGAGCGCAAGGCGTCCATGGTCAGCAACCTGCTGGTGGTCCTGTGCAGCGACCGCCACACCCAGCCGGTGGTGAACACCGGCACGTTGCACAACTAGCATGGCCCCGAGGAAGCCGTTCCTTCTCCGCATCAGTCCGGAGTTGCACGGCGCCCTCCAGAGATGGGCCGACGACGAGCTCCGCAGCCTGAACGGACAGATCGAGTACCTGCTGCGGAGCGCCCTGAAGGGGGCCGGCCGCCTTCCGAAGCCCAGGAAGCGCAGCCGGCGCGACCCGGAGTGAGTCGGACCACGAGTTCCGGGCGGGGGAAGGATTTCCGGAGAGCGGGGAATTATCCCCCGCTCAGGGCCCCCCGGGCGCCGGACATTGCGGGTGGCGACTCATGTAAGAGATTGCACCCCAGGCAGTTTTCGGTGTAGGCTACGTGAACCAACACAATAGTTTCCGGGTTGGCCCCCATCTTGCTCTAGTCCCAGACGTGGTTAGCGCATGAGTCAAACAAGCGGGGGCGCTACAGCCCACGC
>CBDVAL010000053.1:0-16770 GCA_965371955.1 uncultured bacterium
GCTTCGCCATCAAGGTTCCCATGTTCCCGTTCCACACCTGGCTGCCGGACGCCCATACCGAGGCCCCTACTGCGGGGTCTGTGATCCTGGCCGGCGTGCTGCTGAAGATGGGCACCTATGGCTTCCTGCGCTTCTCGTTGCCCATGATGCCGGACGCCACCAAGGCATTCCTGCCATGGCTGCTGGGCCTCTCGGTGGTGGGGGTGATCTACGGGGCCCTGGTGGCCATGGTGCAGCCGGACTGGAAGAAGCTGGTAGCCTACTCGTCCGTGAGCCACCTGGGGTTCACCATGGTGGGCATCTTCGCGCTCAACTTCGACGGACTGCGTGGCGGCGTGCTGCAGATGATCAACCACGGCATCTCCACCGGTGCGCTGTTCCTCCTGGTGGGAATCGTCTACGAGCGCCGACACACCCGGCTCATCTCCGAGTACGGAGGCCTGTCGAAGCAGATGCCGGTGTTCGCCACCTTCTTCCTGATCATCACCATGTCCTCCATCGGTTTGCCCATGTTGAATGGCTTCGTGGGCGAGGTGACCATCCTGATGGGGGCCATCAAGATCACGACGCCCTTCCTCGGCATGTCTCCTCTATGGTGGCCCATCCTGGCCGCCAGCGGCATCGTTCTCGGCGCCGCCTACATGCTGTGGCTCTATCAGCGCACCATGTTCGGCGAGCTGAGCAACCCCAAGAACAAGGATCTGGCGGATTGCAACGCGCGTGAGGTCGGCTACCTGTTGCCGCTGGTGGCCATGGCGCTGTGGATCGGGCTTTACCCGACACCCTTCTTCCGCACCATGCAGGCTCCGGTGGACAAGCTGGTGCGGCAGATAGAGGGCACGTACTACAGCGCGCCGGTGGCCTCGTCGGCGCTGCCGCCACAGGACGCAAGAACGCCGGAGCCCGGCGGGAGTCACTGAGAGCCGTCATGACCATGAGCTGGACCCAACAGATCGCTACCATCCTTCCGGAGCTGCTGCTCACGGGCTACGCCTTCGTGCTGCTCCTGGTCACGCTGAGCCTGCGCAAGGACCAGGGCCGCCTGGTGGGCTACCTCTCGCTGCTGTGCACCGTCGTCACCATGGGGCTGGTGGTTCGTGCCTGGTGGGCACTGCCCGCAGGTGGTGTGACGTCGTTCAGCGGCATGTTCATCCTGGATCCTTTCGGCCTGTTCCTGAAGCTGATATTCCTGCTGGGCACCCTGATGGCCATCCTGCTGTCGCTTCACTTCAAGGACCTGGAGCGTGAGTCCGCCGGCGAGTACTATGCGCTGCTCCTCATGGCCACCGTGGGCATGATGTTCATGGCTTCGTCCCGCAACCTGGTGATGATCCTGGTGAGTCTCGAGACCATGGCCCTGTGCACGTATCTGCTGGTGGGCTACTTGCAGCATGAGCGGCGCTCCAACGAGGCGGCGCTCAAGTACTTCATCCTCGGCGCGTTCTCCTCGGGGATCTTCGCCTACGGGATCTCACTGGTGTACGGCGCCACCGGTTCGGTGGACCTGCTGGCCATCGCCAGCGCATCGCACGTCGGGGGCGTTCGCCCGGTTCTGATGCTGGGTGTGCTGTTGATGATGGTCTCGCTGGGTTTCAAGGTCGCCGCAGCACCCTTCCACATGTGGGTTCCGGATGCCTACGAGGGCGCTCCCTCACCCATCACCGCGTTCATCGCCACCGCCGCCAAGGCGGCCGCGTTCGCCGTGTTTCTACGCATCTTCCTGCAGGGGTTCGGCTCGCTGGGGGGGGAATGGACCCGCCTGGTGGCATTCATGGCCGCTGCATCCATGACCGTGGGCAACGTCGCCGCCATCATGCAGGACAACATGAAGCGCATGCTCGCCTACTCCAGCATCGCCCATGGGGGCTATGCCCTGATGGCGCTGGTAGCCGTGGGCAGCGGTGGCGCGGCAGCGCGACTGGGCGTCACGGCCATGGTGGTGTATCTCCTGATCTACACCCTGATGAACATGGGGGCCTTTGGCTTCGTCATCATGCTACGCCGCGGCAATCTGGCTGGAGACCGCGTGGCCGATTTCGCCGGCATGTCCCGGCGGGCGCCGCTGGCCGCCGCTTCCATGCTGATCCTGATGCTGTCGCTGGCTGGGATCCCGGCCACCGCGGGGTTTATCGGCAAATGGTACCTGTTCGCGGCCGCCATCCGGGCTGATTATACCTGGCTGGCGGTGGTGGCGGTGATCAACAGCACCATCTCGCTCTACTACTACATTCGTGTCGTGGTCTACATGTACGTCATGGAACCGGAGGACGAGGAGCGCTATCATCCATCTCCTTTCCTCGTCGGCGCACTGGCGGTCAGCGTGGTGCTGACCCTGTTCATCGGTCTGTATCCGCAGCCGCTCATCGAGTTTGCCCGGGCGGCCTTGCTGGGTTGATCCGGTGCCGGAGAAAAACGACAGGGCGTCGATGCTTCGCAGCATCGCGCCGTTGATGAACCTGGGCCTCACCTTCGCGCTGGCCATCGGGGGTCTGGCGTATCTCGGTCATTGGCTCGATGGACGCTGGGATAGCGAGCCCTGGATGACGTTGGTGGGGGCGGTTCTGGGGATGGTGGTGGGCTTTGTGAACCTGTTCCGGCTGGTCCTGCCCCCCCGGAAGGGGGGCTCTTGAAGGCTCTCGTGCTGGCCGCCGGCCTGGTGGGCCTGGCGGCGGCGGGGGTGTTGTGGAGCCCGGGGCTCCTGCCGCTGACGCCGTTCATGGCGCGCGGCGTGGCGGCCGGGGCACTGGTGGGGACGGCGGGCAGCATGGCCGGGTTCCTGCTGTTGACCGCCCACCGTGGCGCGGACATGCGGCGCTTTCAGGCCGCCCTGTTCGGCGGCATGCTGTTGCGTCTGGGGATCTTCGGCCTTGCGCTGGTGGTGGTGCTGCTGCGCGAGGGCGTGAGCTTGAAGGGGTTTCTGTTCGGCCTGATCCCGGCCTACCTCGGGTTTCAGGCCGCGGAGATCGTGCATCTGCAGCGCCAGGCCTCGCGGGAGCGCGGTGTGCTGAAGGCGCAACAGGGTAACGAGGAAGGTTGATCATGGCGGCTGAAGCAGCGCAGCATGCTGCGGAGCATTCCGGCGACTTCGACATGGCCGAGGTGCTGACGCATCACATGGTGAACAGCCAGGAGCTGGAGTTGCCCTGGGGCACGGTCCACCTTCCGACCCTGGACCTCTTCGGCTATGAGCTTCCCGTCACCAAGCATGCGGTGATGATGTGGGTGGCTTCCTTGCTGGCCCTCCTCACGCTGGGCTGGATCGCCCGGCGGGCCCGTCTGGTTCCCGGCAAGGCACAGTCCATGGTGGAGATCGTGGTGCTGTTCATCCGCGACGAGGTGGCCATCAAGAACATGGGCGAGGAGGACGGTCGCCGCTGGACGCCCTTTCTGCTCACCACCTTCTTCTTCATCCTGTTCTGCAACGTCCTGGGGATGGTGCCGTTCGGCGGCAGCGCCACCGGCAACATCTCGGTCACCGGTGCCATGGCGGGCCTGACCCTGGTCCTGATCCACGGCACCGGCATCGCCCGCTTCGGCATCATCGGCCACTGGAAGAACTACCTGCCGCCCGGACTGTCGGGCTGGCTGTTTCCCATCACCGCGCTGCTGTTCGTCATCGAGGTGATGGGCACCCTGTTCAAGTCGTTCGCCCTGTGCATGCGGCTGTTCGCCAACATGATTGCCGGCCACATGATCGTCCTGTCGTTCCTGGGCTTGATCTTCGTCATCGGCATGGTCTTCATCCCGATCTCGGTGGGACTGGCGTTGTTCATCGGGCTCCTGGAGCTGCTGGTGATCCCGCTACAGGCCTATATCTTCACCATGCTGACTTCGCTGTTCATCGGTATGAGCTTGCACCCGGAGCATTGATGCGCGGGCGCTGAACGTTGTTTCTTCTGGTTCGTAGTTCTCGTTTCATCTTGTCAAGGAGGAAGTTGCTATGGATGCCACAAGCCTTGCCTGGCTCGGAGCCGGGCTCGGAGCAGGTCTCGGGGTCATCGGTGCCGGCATCGGCATCGGACGTCTGGCAGGTTCGGCCATGGACGGTATTGCGCGGCAGCCGCAGGCAGCGGGCGATATCCGGACGGGCATGATCATCGCCGCCGCCCTCATCGAGGGGGTGGCGTTCTTCGGCGAGATCGTGTGCCTGATCCTGGCCTTCAAGAAGGTCCTGTAGAGCACCGTCATGGACAAACTCCTCACCCCCGAGCCCGGTCTCATGTTGTGGACCCTCATCACGTTCGGCCTCCTGCTGATCCTTCTGCGCGTGTTTGCGTGGAAACCGTTGCTGGCGGTGATCGAGGAACGCGAACGCGTTGTTCGAGACTCGCTGGAGTCCTCCCGCAGGGCTCAGGAGGAGGCGGAGTCCGCCCTGGAGGAGAACCGCAAGATCCTGGCAGAGGCCCGCAAGACCGCCGCCGGGGTGATCCAGCGCAGCGAGAAGGACGCCGAACAGGTGCGGGAAGAGTTGTTGCAGAAGGCCCGCAAGGAGGGCGAGGAACTCCTCCGGCAGGGCCGTGAAGAGATGGAACGGGAGAAACGCGCCGCCGTCCGCGAGATCCGTGGCGTTGCCGCGGATCTGGCCCTGGCCGCAGCGGAGAAGCTGGTGGAGGAGCGGATGGATGATCCGGTCCAGCGCCGGCTGGTGGAGCGTTACCTGGAGGAGATGGACAGCCTGGGGCCCCGCTGATCGGCGGGGCCCTGTTTTCCTCCCGCATCCCGCAACGGCGCCGACGGAGGGCATGATGAACCCCGTTGTGGCATCCATCGCCGTGCGACCCGGTCCGTCGCCGGAGCGCGCCTACACCATCCATGTCGGTCGTGATCTCGCCGGCGCCCTGGCGCGGGATCTGCGCGCCGCGCCGGTGGGCGAGCGTTATGTGCTCATCACCGACGACACCCTCCGTCCGCTGCATGCAGAGCCCCTGGCAGCGATCCTGGGTGCCGCGGGAGTGCGCGTGGACACGGTCTCGTTTCCCGCCGGCGAGGCGCACAAGAACCGCGACACGCTCGCCCGGATCATCGACCGGATGGTGGAGCTCGAGCTGGGCCGGGACGGAGCCGTGCTGGCCCTGGGTGGCGGCGTGGTGGGGGACCTGGCGGGCTTTGCCGCGGCCACCTACCAGCGCGGCATTCCGGTGCTGCAACTGCCCAGCAGCATCCTGGCCATGGTGGATGCGTCCATCGGAGGTAAGACCGGCCATGACGTCCCCGGCGGCAAGAACCTGGTGGGGGCGTTTCATCAGCCGGCGGCCATCTACGCCGATCTGAACCTGCTGGACACCCTCCCCGCGGGGCAACGCAGGACGGGGTACGCCGAGGTGGTCAAGCACGCGTTCATCGCGGACGCGGAGCTCCTGGTGTTCCTGGAGGCGCACACCGCGGAGCTCGTGGACCTGGAGCCCACGGCCACCCAGCGGGCCATCCTCGATTCCATCCGCATCAAGGTGGACGTGGTGAGCGCCGACGCCAGGGAGGAGGGGCGCCGCGCCCTGCTGAACTTCGGACATACCGTCGCACATGCCGTGGAGTCGGTGAGCGGCTACCGCATCTCCCACGGCGAGGCGGTGGCCATGGGGATGGTGTCGGAGGCCAGACTCGCGCTGCAGCGCGGGCTCCTCGATAGCAATTCCCTGCAGCGTCTTCAGCGGCTGCTGGAGGGTTTCGGCCTGCCCACGTCGATACCGGGCGACCTGTCGGCCACGGCGCTATGGAACGCCTGCCGCCGCGACAAGAAGGTGCGTGCGGGCCGGGTGCATTGCGTACTGCCACGGCGCGCCGGAGAGATGGCACGCCCGGAGCGTGGGTGGAGCTTCGCGGTGGAGGAGGAGGAACTGCGAGGCGCCTTCTAGCGCATCAGCACCGGGATCTCGCCCTCCAGCCCGATCTCCGTATCGGTTACCAGGCAACGGAAGGCGAAGATGCGCACGCCATGGCGTGCCGCCTGCTGCAGCGCGTCGGCGAAGTCGGGAGCCGTCTTGCGATCCGGGCGAAACGCGTCCGCATCGTTGCGCTGCACGATGAACACCACATACCCGCGGCCGCCCCGGCGCGTGAAACGATCCAGTTCCAGGAGGCGTGCGGTCTCGGAAGGTGCGGGGGAGTCGGGATAGAGGGCCACGCGGTCCACCACCCGCGTTACCGACCGGGTCTCCATGTAGGCATGATGTCCGTTGAGCCGTAGCTCCAGGTCCAGCCGTGACTCCCCGCAGCGGACCTCCCGCCCGGCCACCTGATAACCGCGGAAATCCGGCAGATGGTGCGCCTGGATGGACTGCTCCATGAAGCGGCGCGGGATGCGCGTATCGATGCAGACGATTCGCCCGTCCCGTTCCACCGAGATGAGGTCGTAGGAGGTCTTGCGCGACTCGTGTTCCGCCGGTTCGAGCACGCAGCGCGAGCCGTTCACCAGCAGCTCATCGAGGTTTCCGGACGACGGGATGTAGGCGTAAACTTCCTTCTTGCCTACTTTTACCGCCGCCGTGAAGCGGTTCGGGCGGTCCACAAAAGCGCCGCGGACAGGCTCGCTGCAGATATACACCGACTCTCCTCACGACCACGCATGCACAGCGCCACGGTTCTATGGAAATGATGGACGCACCATAACATACCCCCCCTTTTCTGTAAACCGCTGGGGTCTTCCCGTCCGCCCGACGGGCTCGTGGTTCGTTTGGTAAATCTCTGCTAATAATAACTTTAGCGGGTAGCCTGGCAGGGGGGGGCGAATCCCCGCCCTGCGCATCTACTTTCGCATTGGTTTCGCTCAGCGCTGCCGCCCCAACTCGGGATGGTTGCTCACCAGTGCGACCTGCTCCAGGAATTGGTTGGTCCTGGCCATCTCCCGCCCTGTGCGGACTTCCAGGGAGCCCAGCTCCGCCATCAGGTAGCGCAGGTCGCGGTTGCGGCGGCCGTCCAGATCGTCCAGCAAGGCCGTGAGAACGGTCTCCAGATCATCGGCGTCCTGGCGCTGCTTGCGCTCCAGCTCCGTCCGGAAGGCGGCCAGGAGGACCTCGCGCTGGCTGGAGGCCTCCTCGCGCAACTGCTCGGCCACGGCGCTGGCGCGTTCCACCAGCAAGCGATCCTCCACGGACAGGCCCGCCGCCGCAGGCCGCAGGCCGAAGGAGACCTCGGGACCGGTCTCGGTCCATCCGATGCGCGAATTGAACAGGCCGAGAAACGCCACAAGCAGGATGGCGGCCGCCGCGGCCAGCTGCGCATAGCGAGCGATTCCGTGCGGCCGTGGCCGCTGCAGGAAGACCACCTTGGGCGCGTCAACCGCCGGCTCCAGCCGGTGAGCGGCCTGCAGCCTGGTGCGTACCGCTTGCAGCTCCAGGAGCTCCTGCCGGCAGCCGTCGCACCACTCGAGGTGCGATTCCAGCTCGCGCCGGCGGGTCGGCGAGATCTCCTCGTACAGCAACTCGACCAGCAACTCCTTCATCACCTCACAGTTTGATGGGCTCATGTCACACCCTCCTTGTTTGCTTCCTGCAGCAGCGACTTCATGGTGGTGAGACCACCGTAGAGCCTCGACTTGATGGTGCTCTCCGGACAGTCGAGGATCTCGGCGATCTCGCGAAACTTCAGTTCCTCGAACTCCTTCAGGACGATCACGGTGCGCTGTGGCTCGGGGAGCTGATCGAGCAAGCGACGCACCAGGCGGACGCGCTCGTTGCCGGCCAGCACTTCATCTCCCTGCGGCGCGTTCTCCTCGAGAAGCGAGCGGGTCTCTGTGGAATCGTCGGACAGGGAGATCCACTGCAAGCGCCGCCGCCTGCGGGCTCGGTCGCGGCACAGGTTCACCGCAATGCGGTAGATCCAGGGGCGGAAGCTGGCGCCGGAACGGAACGTCCCGGCGCGGGAGTACACCCGTAACAAGGTCTCCTGGCGCACCTCCTCGGCGTCCTCGCGGACCTTGAGGTAGCGCCCGGCGAGCCTCACCAGAGGGCTGGAGTAGCGCCCCGCCAGATCGGCGAAGCTGTCCACGTCGCCCGCTTGAAACCGGACCATGAGTTCCTCGTCAGTCGGCACGCTCAAGGAATCCCCCGCCGCTTGACTCTGCTCCTAATAGACGTCCGGAGGCCGGGAAAAGACGATTCCCGGCGATGTCCATTATCGACACAAGTGCCCCCGGGTGCACCTTGACAGCGGTTCCTGCAGCTTTATATTTGAAACAGAAAAAAGAGAACTATCATAATAATTGTCGCAACATCCGGGGAGAACAGCACATGGCCGTTCATCGAGGCGGGGAAAAAAGCAATGGTGCAAACGAGTTGCTCACCACCGGGACGGTGGCGCGCTACTGTGAGGTTTCCACCAACGCCGTGAAGAAGTGGATCCGGCAGGGCGATCTGACCGCGTTTCAGACCCCAGGCGGGCATTTCCGCGTGACCCGGGAGGAGTTCCGTAAGTTCCTCGTGCGCCATGGCATGCCCCTGGACCAGGACTTCTTCCCCGATCGGCGTCCGCGGGTGCTCATCGCCGACGACGAGCCGGTGGTCCGGGATCTGGTGCGCGAGCTGGTGGTCTCCGCCACCGGGGGGGAAGTGGACGTGGAGACTGCGCAGGACGGCTATGACGCCCTGGTGAAGGTGGGGGATTTCAAGCCCGACCTGTTGATCATGGACCTCAAGATGCCGCGCATGGATGGCTTCGAGGCCTGCCGCACCATCCGCTCCAACAGCCATATGTCCCATGTGCGCATCCTCGCCATGTCCGCCTATGCCGGGGACGGCAACCGCGAGCGGATCCTCAAGGCCGGGGCGCTGCACTGCTTCGACAAGCCGTTGCCGGTGGATGAGTTCCAGGATGCGGTGCGCAAGATCCTCGATCCCCAGGCGGTTGCGTGAGCGGCAACGGCCGCATTCCTCCCGGCACGGAGTTGATCCCGGTGACCGCGGCTCAGTTGCGGTGGCGCATGGAAACACTTCTATCGCGTGTGACCCCGCGGGTCCTGTCGGACGTCAAGGTGCCTGCTTGCTTTGCGCGCATCGATCCCGCCCTGCTGGTGGAGGAGCTGCGCCTCTGGGTAAGCGATAACTGAGCGACGGCGCAAACCAACCTCCGCGGACCGGCCTCCGTATGTGGCATTCGTTGCCTGCCTCCGGCGAACCTGCTAGTGTTCGCCCCCGTAGCACATCGTGGGGCGGGGCCGGGCTCGCCGTGCCGCCCGCCGGGGAGATTGCCATGCACAGCCGTGCTGCTGCCGCCGTGTTCGCCTCGTCGCTGTTGACCTTGTTGACGGGGTGCCCCGGGCCCGGCGATCCGGCCAGCGCCCAGGATCTCGTGGCGGTGATGCCGGCGGACGTGGACCTGGTGACTTTTGTCGACCTGGCTGCGCTGCGGGACCACCCACTGTGGAGCCGGTTGGAGGGTGACCCGTTCATACAGGGCGGCGAGCCGTTTCTGGAACAGTTGGAGGAGTGGACCGGCCTGGATCCACGCAGCGACCTCAACATGGTGCTGTTCGTCGCCCGCGGGGTGGGCACGCCGGACTTTCGCATCGCCCTGTTCGTGCGCGGAGAGTTGAACCGCGCCCGTCTCGAGGCGATCTCAAAGGATCTGGATCTGGTGCCGCGCGAGAACACCGGCATCGATTGCTACACCCTGCGCGATCCCACCACCGGATCGCCCATGGGTCTGGACATGGCGCCCGGACTGGAAGACGCGTGCGTGGCCTTCATCGATGACTTCACCCTGGGCTTCGGCTCACCGGAACTGCTGGCCGCCCCCCGGGCGGTGCGCCGGGGCGCGACTCCATCGCTGCTGGACAGCGAGGAAATGGGCCAACTGGTCCAGGAGGGCCTGGGGAGCGGGCAGTTCTGGGGTGTCTTCCGATCCGCGGGGCTGGCGAGAGAGTTGCGCTCTCGCATCGAGGACGGCATCCCCATGATGGGTGTTCTCAAGGGGTTCTCGGGCATCGAGGTGCTGCGCTTCACGCTACGCTTCTCAAGTTCCATCGATCTGGTGGCACGGACCCGCAACCGGACCGAGGAAGATGCTCAGTTGCTGGCGGACACGCTCAACGGGTTCCTGGCGCTGGCCAAACTCGTGGCCAAGGATGAACCGGATATCTTGCGCTTCCTGGAGGGGACGCTGGTCGGGCTGGACGTGGACTCGGTGCGGCTGTCCATGAACATCGATCCTGAGGTCCTGGGGCGCATCCAGGACGGTCTGTTCCAGCACATGGGGCGCTAGATCGCCCTCTAGCCTCCGCTCAGCCCCCCAGCTTCGCCGTTGGCCGGCTCAGGTCCACCAGATTGACGCCAATCTCCGCGGCCACCTTCAGGCTCTTCTGGTCACGGTAGAATTCCCCGTAGTAGATCTCCCGGATCCCCGAGTTGGCGATGAGCTTG
This sequence comes from uncultured bacterium, assembly GCA_965371955.1. GTDB lineage: Bacteria > Acidobacteriota > Polarisedimenticolia > CBDVAL01 > CBDVAL01 > CBDVAL01. The sequence goes on from CBDVAL010000053.1 coordinate 10,353, forward strand.
AAGCAGTTCCAGCATGGGCTGGCGGTGGTATAGATCTCGGCACCGTCCACCTGAACGCCGTTCTTGGCCGCCTGGATGATGGCGTTGGCCTCCGCATGGACGGTGGCAACACAATGGTCGTTCTCCAGGTCGTGACCCACGTCGTCGCAATGCGGCATGGCGCGAATGCTGCCGTTGTAGCCGGTGGAGAGGATGGTGCGCTCGCGCACCACCACCGCGCCCACATGCTTGCGATCGCAGGTGGAGCGCGTGGACACCTGGCGCGCGATGTTCATGAAGTAATCGTGCCAGTCCACCCGTTGCGGCGGTTGCTTGCCCTGGGAACCCATGACCGCCCTCAGCGCGAGGTCACTTCCACCGAGCGGACGACCATGCGTTCGCGCGGCTTCTCGCCGTCGACGGGCGTGGTCGCAATCTTGTCCACCACGTCCATGCCCTCGATGACGTGGCCGAAGACCGTGTACTTACCGTCGAGGAAATTGGAGTCCTGGTGGACGATGAAGAACTGGCACGAGGCGCTGTCCGGATGGCCGCCACGCGCCATGGACAGGGCTCCGCGGGTGTGTGGCAGGCTACCGAACTCGGCCTTGAGACGCTTCGGGCCGTTGCCGTTGCCGTCGTTGCCCGGGTTGTCGTCCTTGCTGAGCGGATCTCCTCCCTGGATCATGAAGCCCTTGATCACCCGGTGGAACAGCGTGCCGTCGTAGAACTTGCTACGCGACAACTCGAGAAAATTCTCCACGTGATTGGGCGCGGCGTCGGGGTAGAAGCCCAGAGTGATGTCACCCATGGAGGTGTGCAGGACGGCCACCGTCTCGGAGCCCTCATCCTGTTTCTTCTCCTCGGGGGCGGCCTTCTTGTCGACGGTCTCCTGGGCGTGGGGGGCGGTCCACGCGAGGGACACCACCAGGAGGAGGCAGAAGCAGCGAAGCAGGTTTCTCAAGGCAAATCTCCTTCCTTCCACCTCGGTGGAGGCGGCGCTGAGATTCATCGTCCGGCGCAAGGATGCCGCCGGGCGGCGGGATTCGAGAAGGGAGGATAGCAGAGCGTAGTAGCGGCCAGCAATGCCCGCCAGGCGCGGATTTGACAGCGGAGGAGGGGGCTGCTAAATAGCACGCGAGGATGGAGAATCACCATGGGCAGTAGTGCAGCGCACCGAGAGGCTCTGCGGGAATACCTGCAGCACAGGAGGCTGAAATGGACCTCACAGCGTGCGGCCATTCTGGAGGTGTTCCTGTCCACAACCGGGCACCTGACCAGCGAGGAGATCTTTCGCCAGGTGGGTGCGCTGCACCCGCGCGTGGGGTTCTCTACCATCTATCGTACGCTGCGCCTGTTCGTCGAGGCCGGGGTGGCGAGCCAGCGCAATTTCCGCGACGGGGTGACGCGCTACGAGGTGCGCCAGCCTCACCACGACCATCTGGTCTGCCTCGGTTGCAACCGCATTCTGGAGTTCGGCAATGATGCCATCGAGTCGCTCCAGGAGGACGTAGCCCGGCAGCAGGGCTTCCAGCTGGTCTCCCATCGTCACGAACTCTACGGCTACTGCAGGGACTGCCAGGAGTGAGGAGAAAAGGTTCGCCAGCGGGCAGAAATGGGGCTTGCAACTGAGAATGAATTGCAATATCATTTTCCTTCTTGCTCCAGCATCCCGGCATCGCGGCCGGAGGGGAATCGTTCGTTGCGCGTCAAATCATTAAGAGTCTGTGGTTTACCATCCATCGGGCGGCTCCTCCTGGCCTCCGGTCTGTTCTCCGTGGCCCTCATGGCAGCCGCAGAGCAGCCCGCGGGCACGGAGGTGCAGCGTGGACGCTTCCTCATGGGAACCGCCTGCCGGATCACGGCGTTCGGGTCGGATCGACCCGCCACGGTGCGCGCCATCGAGAAGGCCCTGGACCGCATCCAGGGGGCGGAGGCGCTGCTGAGCACCTGGCGCGATGACACGGAACTCGCCCGGCTCAACCGCTCGGCCTCGCGGCGCAGCGTGCCGGTCTCCCCGGAACTCCGGCGGTTCCTCGAGCGGGTCCTGGCGGTGGCCGAGTCCACCTCGGGGGCATTCGACCCCACCGTCGGGGCGCTGGTGGATGCCTGGGACTTGCGCGGGGCCGGAAAGGTGCCGTCGCCGGGGGAACTGCAACGGGCTCGCCGTGCGGTGGGCTTCCGGCAGGTTCGCCTGGAGAACCCGTCGTCCGTGCGCTTCCTGGCGCCGGGATTGTGGCTGGACAGCGGCGCTTCGGGCAAGGGATATGCCCTGGAGCGTGCGGCGGAGACACTGCAGGCCCATGGGATCCGAGCCGCGCTGCTGGACTTCGGGGGCCAGATCCTGGCTCTGGGATCCCCGCCGGGCGAGCCCGGCTGGACGGTGGCGGTTGCCGATCCGCAGGACAGGCACGGCGCAGCGCTGATCCTCCTGCTGCACGATGCCTCGGTGGCCACCAGTTCCCAGTGGGAGAGCGGATGCCAGGTCGAGGGGCGCTGGATCGGTCACATCCTGGACCCGGGCACTGGCCAGCCTGTCCCCTGGCGGGGAAGCACCACCGTCGTCGCGGCGCGTGCCCTGGAGGCCGACGCCCTGGCCACGGGATTGTTCGTCCTGGGCCCGGTTGCCGGCCTGCAATGGGCAGCGGACGCCCCGGCCGTCGGCGTTGCGTACCTCAGCCCCGTCCCCGGAGCGGGGGGGGCATCCACCCTCGAGCTTCAATCCAACGCAGCATTTCGGAAGGTTCTTTCCGTTACCCGTGACGATGTGCTGGGCGCGCGTCACGCCTTGGAGGAGTGAAGATGAGCAATTTGCCACCCGTTTCCCGAACCATCGCGAACCCCCGCTCTCCGGCAGGACGACCCTTCCTCGCGGCCCTGGTCCTCCTTTCGGCCCTGTGGCTGGGTGTGTATCCTGCTCCGGTGCTCGCTGCGCCGGCGAAGGCTGACGCAGAGGAGTCCGCGGACGAGCGGCTTTCCCGTCTGGAGGAACTCCTGAGAGCACTGCAGGCGGATCTTGACCGATTGCGCCGGGGGAAGGACACGGACCCGCAGCGGTTGGATGCTCTGGCGCGGCAGGTGGAAGAACTCACGCGTCAGCTACGGGTCCTCACCCAGGAGATAGAGCGGCAGCAACTGGGCCCGGCCTACGGTGCGGCCGACCAGTCGGTTCACGGCCTGGGGCCGGCGGCGTCGAAGGTGTACGGCCTGGAGCAGGGGGTTTCCGTGGGTGGCTACGGCGAGATGCTCTACACCAACCGTTCCTCGGGCGATGACCAGCTGGATTTTCTGCGCGGCGTGTTCTACTTCGGCTACAAGTTCAACGATCGCATCCTGTTCAACTCGGAGGTCGAGTTCGAGCATGCCAAGACCGGGGAGGGCGAGGAGGGTGAAGTGGCGCTGGAGTTCGCCTACCTGGATTTCCTGGTGCGTGACTGGTTCAACGTCCGCGCCGGGCTGCTACTGCTGCCGGTGGGCTTCCTCAACGAGCTGCACGAGCCGCCCATCTTCTTCGGGGCCCAGCGGCCGCAGGTGGAGCGCGTCATCCTTCCCACCACGTGGCGGGAGAACGGTGTCGGCGTGTTCGGCGAGGTGGGCTCGTTTTCCTACCGCGTCTACGTGCTCAATGGCCTGGACTCCACCGGGTTCAGCGCATCCAGTGGGATCCGCGGTGGCCGCCAGAACGGCTCCAAGGCCGAGGCCAACGACTTCGCCCTCGCCGGCCGCGCGGACTGGACCATCGTTCCGGGGCTGCAGGTGGGCTTGTCCGGCTACATCGGAGACTCCGGGCAAGATGCAACGGTCCTGGGTGAGGAGCTGGACGGCCAGGTGACAGTGTTCGATCTGCATGCGGAGTGGCGCTGGCGTGGGCTACGACTGCGGGGACTCTATGCCCAGGTGGACATCGATGATGCGGAACTGATCAGCCAGCAGAACCTGGACGCAACCGATGGCGGCGAGAAGTCCATCGGTGAGCGGCTGGTGGGATGGTACGGAGAGGCCGCGTATGATGTACTGGCGCACCTGGACACCAAGCAGCAGCTCTCTCCTTACGTACGATACGAGGAATACAACACGCAGGACGAGGTCCCGGACGGTTTTCTCACGGATCCGTTCGATCGGTTCCGGGCCGATCCGGCGCTGGACGTGCAACTGCTGACCATCGGGGTGGCCTATCATCCCATCCCGCAGGTGGTCATCAAGGTGGACTTCCAGGACTTCGACAACCAGGCGGGAACCGGCATGGACCAGCTCAATGTGGCTCTGGGATACCTCTTCTAGAAACCCGGCCGGAAGGTCGGCCAGCGTCGGCCGAGGAGCCCCTTCCAGGGGGCCGCGGCTGGCGCAGCTGGTCGTCCTCGCCGTCCTCGGGCAGAGTCCTGCGCACGCGGTGGTGGTGCAGGGCCAGCAGGAGGCGCTGCAGGAGGCGTTTCCCGACGCTTCCGTGGAGCGTCACACCGCCTTCCTGGACGACCGTCAGGTGGAGCAGGTGCGCGAGCTCGGGGGGACGGAGCCTTCCTCCCGAGTCATCACGTACTACCGGGGCGTCCGGGACGGTGAGCTCGTTGGCACCGCCTACTTCGACACCCATCGCGTTCGCACGCTGCCGGAGGTGCTGATGATCGTGGTGGGTGCCGATGCCGCCGTGCTGCGCGTGGCGGTGCTCTCCTTCCTGGAGCCCAGGGACTACCTTCCCGGCGAGCGCTGGTTCGAGCAGTTTCACGGCCGCAAGCTGGGCGAAGGCCTCGCCCTCAAGCGGGAGATCCGCGGCATCACCGGCGCCACACTGAGCAGCCGCGCCGCCACGGAGGCGGTTCGCCGCGTGCTGGCCCTGCACCAGATCCTGGCAGCCGCCTTGGACGAAGCGGAAGAAGTCGAGCAGACCCCTGCGGAGCCACCGGAGGAGCGGCGGTGAGCGGCCAGGGCGCGACGCAGCGGCCACGGCCCCCCGCAGGCCGCGACACCCTGCCGGCGGCCCAGAGGGCGCTGCATCATACGGCGACGGCCTTGGTGGGGCTTTCCGGCGTGCTGTACGGCTGGATGAAATTCATGCTGCCGGAGCCTGACGACCCGTTCACGCTGGTTCGTCACCCTCTCCAGCCCTGGGCGCTGGACCTCCATGTGCTGGCGGCGCCGCTGTTCCTGCTGGCGCTGGGCGTGATCCTGCGCGAGCATGTTCTGGCCCGCCTGGCCGATCCTCAGCGCCGACGGGGGAGACGGTCGGGGCTTCTGGCAGCCTTGCTGCTGGTCCCCATGATCGCGTCGGGCTATCTCCTGCAGACTGCCACCATCGAGTGGTGGCGCATGGCGCTGCTGGTCACCCATCTGACCTCTGGCGTGCTGTTCCTGGGGATCTATCTGGTCCACCTGGGTGCGGCCATCCTGGCAGCTCGCAGACCGTGTTCTCGGGGTCGCAGCGAGGGCGCGGAGCGCGCGCCAGGGCTCGACCCCGATTCGCTACACCTGCGGCGGGCGACCGTCAATCCTCAGGTGAGAGGTCCGGCTCCTCCTCCAGCATGCTGAAGGAGCGCCCGGTCGGTGTGCTGCCACGCTCCTGGTCCTCCTGGCAGGTGATGCAGGTGTCCACCCAGGGGGCGGCGTTCATGCGCTTGAGGCCGATTTCCTCTTCACACGAGGAACAAAGTCCGTAGGCCGGTGTCTGGACTCGCTTCAACGCCGCTTCCACCTGCTGGAGCTGGTTGCGCTCCAGGTTGCCCAGGCTGAGGAGGAATTCCTTGGTGTAGGACTGAGTGGCGAAGTCGATGTTGTCCTGGATACCGTCGTCCTGGTTGCTGTGCGAGTCTCGGGTCGTCTCCGTGTAGCTGCGCAAGAACGCCACACGCAACTCCAGCAATCGTTGCTCGAACTTCTTGCGCTGCGGCTTTCTCATGAGACCGGGTTTTCTCCGCGCTCCCTCCGGCCTGTGCCGGGGGGAGGAGAAGCCGCTACAGCCGGGCTGTTCCAGGAGAAGCCCAAGGCCGGGCGGGGAAAAAAGAGAGGGGATTGTAGCGCAAGCGCGCACGTCGATCAACGCACATCGCAACCCATTCCGAGTTCCGCCGTGAACGGCGCGGGGAGCCCATGTGGCGCCTGCTAGTCCTTGTTCCCATCGACATAGACCACATCCTGGTCATCCGCCGAGAGGAACTGGGCCTGGTGGATCTGCACCCGGTTGCGACCTGCCTTCTTGGCCCGATAGAGGGCCTCGTCGGCGGCCCCGATGAGCTCGGTGGAGGTGCGGCCATCCATGGGGAAGGACGCCACGCCGCCGCTCATCGTCATGCGTCCCAGCGGCTGTTCCTTCCCGTTGGGGAACGGGAAGTCCTCCATGGCCTGGCGCAGCTTCTCCGCGGCCTTGAACGCGCCATCCTTGGGGGTGTTCGGCAGGACGATGACGAACTCCTCGCCACCGTAGCGAGCTGCGATATCGTCGTCGCGT
>CBDVAL010000054.1:0-16663 GCA_965371955.1 uncultured bacterium
TGGAGGAGATCCTCTTCCAGGGCTCCGAACTGGAAGACCGCAACCCGGTCATCGACCGCGATTTCGTCAACCGGATGCTGGCGGAGGTGGTGGAGGACCGGGATCTGAGCCGCTATATCCTTTGACTCTCCCACGCTACCTTCGTTGTCTGTCCCTGGCGCTGCTTCCCGCCCTTGCAGCCTGCGGGGCCAAGGGCCCGCCGTTGCCGCCGCTGGGCCATCGGCCGGAGCCGGTGGCGGGATTCTCGGCGCGGCAGCAGGGCGGCACCTTGCTTCTGGAGGGCAAGCTGCCCGAGCTCTACACCGATGGCGCGAAGCTGGAAGGGACCCCCGAGATCGCCGTGGTACGTGCGCTGCCGGGCGGCAAACCGCAAGTATTGCGCCGCATCCCCGCCGACGAGGTGGGAGCGAGCCCGGGAGGGACCTTGCAGCTGCGCATCCCCATGGAGGAGATCTTCGCCGAGATCTCGGCCGAGCGCGTGAAGCTCCACTTGATCCTCAAGCCGGCGAAAGGCAAGGCCTCGCGTCCCGGCAAGAGCGTGGACGTGGTACGCGCGGAGCCTCCGCCTCCTCCCGCCGGCGTCCTTGCCGGCAACGAGGAGTCGGGCGTGCGCCTGTCCTGGGAAGCCGTGTCCACAGAGGAAAGCGTGGAGTATCATGTCTACCGTCGGCAGGGCGAAGCCGACCCCTGGGAAGGTCCGCTGGCGGCAACCGGGCTGACGGAGACGTCGTACCTGGACCGGGACGTACAGTTCGGCACCAGCTATCAGTACCAGGTGCGCTCGCAGGTGGTGGATTCGAAGCCGGTGCGGGAGAGCGACGCGGCGTCGCCGCTGATCGTGAGGCGCGAGGATCGGTTTCCTCCGGACCCACCCACCGCGGTGCGCGCGGTGTCTGCCCCCGGGGGCATTCGCATCTTCTGGTTTCCGCCCGAGTCGGCAGACCTGGCCGGCTTCCGCCTCTACCGGACGGTGGCCGGAGAGCGCCGCCTGCTGGCCGAGCTGCCCGCCGACACCGGCTCTTACGTGGACCAGGAGGTCCATCCCGGGACCGGCTATACGTACTCGCTGAGCGCCGTGGACGGCGCCCGGCCGCCCAACGAGAGCCCGCCCTCCGAGCCCACCGAGGAGACGCTGGTGGACGCCGAGGGCAGCCCGTGACCGCCTTCACCAAGATGAGCGGCGGGGGCAACGACTTCGTGGTGCTGGCGCAGGAGGTGGCGCCGCCGCAGGCGGAGCTGGCGCAATGGGTGCGCTGCGTGTGCCGGCGCGGACTCTCGGCAGGCGCCGACGGCGTGTTGCTGCTGGGGCCCTCGTCCACCGCGGATGTGCGGTTGGTGCACTACAACGCCGACGGAGGCCGCTCGAGCCTGTGCGGCAACGGGACGCGCTGCGCGGCGCGATGGACACGGCGGCAACGCGGGCCGGTGGATCGCGTGACGCTGGAGACCGACTGCGGCCCGGTGGAGGCGCGTTTTCCATCCGACGAGCAGGTCTCCATCCTGTTGCCGTTCGCGTGCCGTGCCCCGCAGCCGCGCCGCGTGCAGCTGGAGGGCACATCCGCCGTGGAAGGCTACTTCGTGGAGGTGGGGATTCCGCACTTCCTGGCGCCGGTGGAGTCCTTCGAGGATGTGGATGTCGAGGCGACCGGCGGCGTCATTCGCCGTCACGCGATGTTCGCGCCACGGGGGACCAACGTCTCGTTCCTGGTGCGCCGCGACGATGATTCCCTGGAGTTGCGCACCTTCGAGCGCGGCGTGGAGGCGGAGACGCTGGCGTGCGGCACCGCCTGTGTGGCAGCGGCCATCCTGGCGGTGGAGCAGGCATGGAGCCGGGCGCCGGTGGTCTGTCATACTCGTTCCGGAGTCGAGCTCCAGGTCGAGCTGGAGGCATCGGCGGAGGGCTATGGCGGCCTGCGTTTGCAAGGGGATGCACGGTTCATCTACGAGGGCAGCCTCGCTCCCGAAGCTCTGAAGTGGGCCGGCCCATGAGTCAGCCTGCCACCAGATTGGATCCGCCCGCGCCGAGTCGCCGCAGCCCGTTCTGGCGCGTGGCACGGTTGATCGCCGGCTGGACCCTCGTGGCGCTGGGCATCGTCGGACTGTTCTTGCCCATCCTTCAGGGGGTGGCCCTGATCCTGGCGGGTCTGGCGCTGCTGGCGCCTGATGTACCCTTTGCACGTCGCTGGCTGGACTGGCTCAAGAATCGCGTACGCAGGCTGCGGCGGGATCGGAAATAGGGGTCGGAGCTTGACCTTATACCTCGATCGTCGATTGCCCCTGACGGCCCGGTGGAGCGAGGTATAAGGTCAAGCTCCAACCCCATTGGCGGGGAGGCTCATGCGCGTGGCGGTGCAACAACTGGATGTCTTCACCGACCGGCCCTTTGCCGGCAATCCCGCCGCGGTGGTGAGCCAGGCCGACGGCCTGACCGCCGAGCAGATGCAGGCCATCGCCCGGGAGATGAACCTCTCGGAGACGGTGTTCGTGCAGCAGGCCACCGATCCGGACGCGGACCTGCAGATCCGCTGGTTCACGCCCACCACGGAGGTCGACCTGTGCGGCCACGCCACCATCGCCTGCTTCCATGCGCTGGCCCGGCAAGGTCTGCACGGGCTGGGCGAGCCGGGTGACCACAAGGTGCAGGTGCAAACGCGCTCGGGTACCCTGCCGGTGCAGATGGAGCACCGCACCGACGGCTTGCTGGTCTGGTTCGGGCTGCCGCGCCCGCAGGTGCGCTCGTGCCGGCTGGACCACGAGTCCCTGGCCGAGTTGCTGGGCGTGCAGACGCAGGTGTTCGATCCGCACCTGCCGCTGGCGGAGTTCTACAGCTATGCGGTCATTCCCGTCCGCAACCTTGCCACGTTGCAGGAACTGCGGCCCGATCCGCACGGGCTGGATCGGCTGGCGCGGGAGAGCGGTGTCTGGGGCTTTGCTCCCATGACCCTGGACACCGTGGATCCGGATTCCGCCATGCACATCCGGTTCTTCGCGCCGTCCGAGGGTGTGCTGGAGGATCCGGTGACGGGTTCGGCACACGGCCCCATGGGCGTCTACCTGTGGCGCCAGGGAATCCTGCAAGCCGAGAACGGTGTGGTGCGCTGCGTCGGGGAGCAGGGCGATGGCATGGGGCGCGCCGGGCGGGTCTCGGTGCGCATCCGGCTGGACGGGCAAGAGGTGGAGCGGGTGGAGGTAGGCGGCAAGGCGGTGCTGGTGCTCGAGGGCAACCTGGAGTTGTGATCCCCTGATGAAATCCCGTGAGAAGGCCGCGACTGTCCACGCCGACACGGCGCAGCGCCAGCTCCTGTTGCAACGCTTCGGCGCGCGAATCGTGCCGCGTCCCGAGTTGCGCTGGCTGGCGTCGTTCGCCGGCAACCGTGGCGAGCCGGTGCACCGCTGGTTTCCCTACAAGGAGGGCTTCAGCCGCGGGCTGGTGGAGCACCTGCTGGGGCGCTTCGACCTGCCCCCGGGATCCACGCTGCTGGACCCGTTCTGCGGCGTCGGGACCACGCCGCTGGTGGCGCGCCTGCGCGGGCTTCGCGGTCTGGGCATCGATCTCCTGCCGCTGGCCGTGTTCGTGGCCCGCGTCAAGTTGCGCACCCGGCACGATCTACCCATGGGACGCCTGCGCCGGGCCGTGGAGGATCTGGCGCAGCGGGCGGGCCGCAAGCCGCGCTCGCGCTTCGCGGACATCCCGCTGGTGCGCAAGGCGTTCGACGCCCGCACCGCGCGCGCCATCCTGCTGCTGCGCGATGCCATTCAGGATACTGACCACCCGAAAGTACGTGACTTCCTCACCTTGGCGCTGCTGGCCACGCTGGAGGAGCTGAGCCAGACGCGCAAGGACGGTCTGTGCGTGCGCTTGCATCCGCGCACACAGGTCCCGGCCGTGCGTGATGCCGTGCAGCAGCGAGCGCGCGGCATGCTGGAGGATCTGCAGGCGCAGCATGTCACCCGCCGGCAGCTGGGCCGGGGGCGTATCCGCCGGGCCGATGCGCGCGCGTTGCCGTTACCGGATAACGCGGTGGACGGGGTGATCACCTCGCCGCCCTATCTGAATCGCTACGACTACGCGCGCATCTACAGTCTGGAGCTGGCGCTGGAGTTCCTGGATTCGTTCCGGGAACTGCGCGATCTGCGCCATCAGCTATTGCGCGGCCATATCGAAGCCCGTCCCGCCAGTTCCCGACGCGCTTGCCGGGGCGCGGTACAGGAGGTGCTGACCGCCCTGGAGGACCGGCAGCTGAACAACGCGAACATCCCGAGGATGATTCGCGCCTACTTCGAGGACATGCACCAGGTTGTGGGGGAGCTGGCGCGGGTCTGTCGGCCGGGCGGCCGGGTGGGGCTGCTGGTGGGCAACGTGTGCTTCGGCGGCGAGGTGATCCCGGTGGATCTGATCCTGGGGGAGATGGCCGAGCGGGCGGGTTTCCAGGTGGAATCCATCGAGGTGACCCGGACCAAAGGGAACGCCAGCCAGCAGATGGGACGCTACGGCCGTGTGCCTGCCCGGGAGAGCGTCTCCACCTGGCTGCGGTAGATCATACAATGCCTGCCGGCACACCACGGTTCCCGCACGCAGGAGCGAATCCATGAGCAAGAAGAAGCGCTGGTTTCCCGAGTCGCTGGTCCTCATCTTCGCCATCATCGTGGTGGCCCAGCTGCTCACGTACGTCGTCCCCACCGGCGTCTACGACCGCGTACCGGTTCCCGGTGGTCACCGGACCATGGTGGATCCGGATACTTTCCACTACGTGCAGGGGGAGGAGGCGCCCACGCTGTCCCCGTGGCACATCCTGCTGGCCATTCCCCGTGGATTGACGGCAGCGGAGGAGATCATCTTCCTGGTGTTCCTGGTGGGTGGTGTCATCGCCATCCTGCGCAAGACCGGGGCCATCGACGCCGCGCTGCACAAGGCTGTTGTCAAGGCGGGCAACAAGGAGTGGATCCTCATCGCGGCGTGCATGTTGATTTTCGGTCTGGGCTCCTTCACCATCGGCATGGGCGAGGAGTACGTGCCTCTCATTCCCATCCTGGTGACCATGAGCCTGGCGATGAAACTCGACTCCATCGTCGCCATGGGGATGGTCTGGGTGCCGTACGGCATCGGCTGGGCCACCGCGGGCATGAACCCATTCGGAGTTCTCATCGCCCAGAACATCGCTGGTGTGGGACTCACGTCGGGCCTGGCGTTTCGCTGGCTGCTGTTCGTCGTGTGCCTGGTGGTGGGTTTTCAGCATGTGTTCGCCTACGCGCGGCGTATCCAGGCCGATCCCTCCTGCAGCTTCGTGAGCGACGTGGACTACAGCACCGGCTTCGACATGCCGGAGGACGTTCGCCTCACCGGCCGGCGCATCGCCATCCTGGTGGTGTTCATCGCCGGCATCTTGCTGTTCTTGTGGGGGGCCAAGACCAGAGACTGGTACATCCTGGAACTCAATGCCATCTTCCTGGGCATCGGCCTGCTGGCGGCCGTCATGGCCCGCCTGTCAGCAAATGACACCTCGCGGACCTTCATCCGGGGGGCGGCCGGGATGACCGCGGCGGCGCTGCTCATCGGTTTCGCGCGCACCATCCAGATCGTCCTGGATGACGGCCTGATCAAGGACACGGTGATTCACGGCATCGCCGGACCGCTGCAGAGTGCCGGCCCCGACGTGGCCGCGCTGGGCATGCTCGCGGTGCAGACCATCTGCAACTTCTTCATCCCCTCGGGCAGCGGCCAGGCGTTCGTGACCATGCCCATCATGTCGCCGCTGGCCACCGTCACCGGAGTTCCGCAGCAGGTGGCCGTGCTGGCCTACCAGTTCGGCGATGGCTTCACCAACATGGTGGTGCCCACCAGCGCCCTGGTCATGGGCACGCTGGCGCTGGGCAAGATCCCCTACAGTCGCTGGGTGCGTTTCGTGATGCCGCTGCTGGTGAAGCTCTTCCTGCTGGCCATCGTGGCCCTCCTGTTCACCGTGCACTTCCCGAATTTTCTGGGGTTTGCTGGGTAGCCGTCTAGTAGTCACCCAGTCCGGCGGCCACACGCGAGGCCAGCAGGCGCAACTGCGGGTCGGGATCGAGTTCCGCCAGCCGGTGCAGTTGCGCGCCGCCGTGGCGCGTTCCCGTGTCCTCGAGCAGCAGGACGGTGAGGCGGCGGATGCGCGGGTCCGGCGACTCCAGTTGACCCAGCAGGATCGCGCCCAGGTCCGGGTCCTCGAAGCGCGACAATGCCTGCGCGGCGGATTTGCGCACGCGGAAGGGGGTGGCGGGATCCAGGAAGGCCGCCACCAGCAGCGGGATGGAGTCGTGATCGCGCAGTCGTCCCAGGGCCCAGGCCGCGGCCACCCGCGGACTACCGTAGGTGTCGGAGGAGAGCACCTCGCGGAACAACGGCAGCGATGTGTCGTCCTCCAACCATCCCAGGATGCGCAGCGCCTCTTCATTGTAGGTGACGCGCTCGGCTCCGTCGGTGCCGTAGCGCGAGGTGCGCGCCAGGCCCCGCAGCGCACCCAGGTGGGTGCGCGAGTTACTATTGGCCACGGCCAGGGCGGCCGGCCGGTATTCGGTCCAGCGACTCGACTGGAGCAGCGGTAGCACCACACGGTCCGGAAGCGCCCTTCCCAGCAGGCTGGCTCGCAGGAGTTCGTCCGGAGTGGAGTCCGGGCCCAGCGTCTCGGGCACCTCCAGCACCTTCGGCTGAGAGGCCAGCTCGTCCAGCAGCGGCGTCGGCAGGGGCAGTCCTTCCTCCACGGGCCGCGCCGCCAGGGCCGCCGTGGCCCAGGTGCGCGCCGGAGCCGGGCCACCCTGTGCCGCCTCGAGCAACCGCCGTCCACGGGGATCGCCCGACAGCCACAGAGCCTCGCCGATCTTGGCCAGGGCCGGTGCGTCCAGCTCCTCGGCCAGGTCGGCCAGGGTGTCCAGCAGCCGCGTCTCCACGCGCGCCAGGGACGCCAGCGCCTCCACCATAGCGGCTGCGACCAGCGTGTGGGTCTCTCGGGCCAGGGCCTCCGCCAGGATGTCCACAGCATCCGGCAGGGCGCGGCGCGCGATCTGCGCGACGGCAGCCAGTCGCACCAGGGGATCCGGATCGCCGGCCAGCGCCACCAGGGTCCGCTCCACCCGGTCGCCGTCGTACGCCGTCAGGGCACGCACCGCGTGCAACCGCCAGGCCGGAAGTTCGTGATGCGTGGCCTGCAGTAGGGGTTCCCGAGCGCGTGGGTCGCCCACCTGACCGAGGGAGTCCAGTGCCATCAGGCGCGCGGACTCGCCCTCGTAGATGTCCTCCACCATGGTCAGCAGGAAGGAGGTTCCCCACACGCCATGGAAGATGGAACTCCTGAGGGGCTCGAAGTACACGGCGCCGTCCTGGTCCACGTAGGGGTACGACAGGCCGGTGAGCAGCTTCAACGCGTCGTGCGCCACCCGGCGTTGCGCCGGTTCACCCTGCAGCAGCAGGTAGTGCAGCCTGGGCTCCAGGTCGTCCAGCGGCAGCAGGACCATCAGCTCCAGCCGGCCCTCCTGGTTGCCTGCCTCCTGCACCAGCCGTTCCAGGGCGCCGACGGGATCGTGCAGGCGGGGGAGGGCCCTGCGTCCCGCGCGCGACAGGACAGGGTCGTCGGAGAGCGCATGGTTCAGGATGACCTCATCCGCCTCCCCGGGCGGCGCCTGCCGCGCTTCCAGGGCATCCAGCGCCTGCCGCGTGGCGTCGTCGGCGTCGAAGCAGTGCACCACGGTGCGGTCGAAGGCGTTCGCGTTGGGAAGATCCCCCACGCGAAGGTAGGCCGTGGCCAGGTCGTGGTAGACACGGGCGGGCGGCGTGCGGTCGCGCACCCCGGCACCGAAGACCAGCCTACGACGCATCTCGATGCTGCCTGGAAGATCCCCCATCTCATCGAAGATGCGATCGATGCGCTGACAGGAGTTGACATACGCGGGGAAGTAGGACACCAGGCAGCCACCTGCCGGGGTCAGCTCCTGGTAGAACGCCAGAGCCTCGGCGCGGTTTCCCTGCCAGAAGGTTTGCTCGGCGGTTACCTGCGCGGGGAGGTGCTGGAAAACTACGCTGTCGCTGGCGAGGTGACCGGCAATCTCCATGGCGCGCTGGTAGTGACCGCGGTCGAGCATGTCCTGGAACCGGATCAGATCCTGCAAGGTGTCCGCGCTCGCCGTGTGACCCGCAGACCACAGCACCACCAGGGCCGTGAGGGTGGCCCTGCGGATCGCGGCAGGTCGGACCAGGCGACTCATCTACTTGGGCGGTCTCCGGTCCCCATGGAGAGCCTGGGGTCGAGTTGCCCCAGGTGGGGACCTGAATCTATGGGGTTATACCATATCTCCCCGGCCTAAAAATACCCATTTTGGGGGGGCTGTCAAGGGAAAAATAGACCGTCCGGGGGCCGAACGGCGCAAGCTGGGCTCAGTCTCCCAGAATTGCCGGATCGCCGTCCGCCAGGGTGCGCAGCACCTCTTCCTGGAAGTAGTTGGTCTGGGCGGCCACGTGGGGCGCTACGCGCCGCCGGTACATCTTCTCGCTGCGCTCCAGATCTTCCTTCAGGCGGTCGGCCAGATCGCGCTGCTGCTTGCCCTGCTCCACCTGATCCGGGTTGTAGAGCAGGATCTCGGAGATCAGCAGACGGGCGAAGCGGCGTGCCTGCTCGTGGAGTTGCTCCTCCTCGGAGACTGGCGAGGCGGCCACCTCGGCCTCTTCGGCCTGCTCACCGGCAGCCGGCTCCTGCGCAGCGGAAGCTTCCTCCGGCGCCGACGCCTCGTCCTGGTGGGCATCAGCCATCGCCTCATCGGCCATCGCCTCATCGGCCATCGCCTCATCGGCCATCGCCTCATCCTCCGCCTCCGTCTTCGCTGCTTCTTCCGCGGCGGCGACGGCCTCCACCTGTGGCGGCCCGGCGGGCAGAGAGGGCGTCTCGGGTGCGGATGCTTCGTGTGCCTCGGGGTCGGCAACCTCCGGCGGCGGTGACATGAACTGGGGCGGCACGGCGACGGCAGCCGGCTCCACCGGAGCCAGGCTGGCCCGGGGCTCCTCGACGCGCGGCGATGCGGCAGCGGTCGCTTCCTGCTGCTGTGCCGGAGCGGCGGGCTGCGCTTGCCCGCGCTCGGCGCGCAGCGTCAGGGTCTCCAGGCTCATCTCGGCCATGCGGGCCAGGATACCCAGTGCGTCCGCCTGCAGGGGCTGCGGGTCTTCCTCGGCTCCGGCATCGGCGAACAGGATGGCGGCGATGCGCCCGCGCACCGTCAGCGGCACGGCGGTGAAGCGCGGCGACCGATCGGTGCCGATGGCCTTCCAGACGGGATCCGCCAGGCGGGTCTCGTCGCCGCTCAGTGTCCCACCACCGGAGACCACGCGAGACAGCACGGACTCCTTCGACAGCGGCAGGATCGCCCCGCGGATGGCCATCGAGTACGCGTTGGCCGCGAAACCGGACTGCTCCCAGCCCATGGCCTGACCGTTGCGGCAGACGAATACCACCGCTCGACCGGAGAACCGCGCGGCTCCCTCGATGAGGCACTCCAGGATGGACACCTGGTCGTTGCAACGGGTCAACAGTTGCGTCGCCTGTAGCAGTTCCTTCAGGCCCTGAGGGGACGGCGCCGGCAGGGACGGAACGCGCTGCGGCGGTGGCGCTTGCCCCGGCTCCACCGAGTGTGCGAACAGGGCATCGTCCAGCGCCGGGGGTTCGGCGAAGTCGTTCAGCTCCTGCTCGACGTGGTCCGCGAGGCAAGCCAGGAGGCGCTCACGGATGGCCTCCTTGCGCTGGCCAAGGACGGCGCGCAGGGCGGTGGTGATCTTTTCCTTCATCGTCTCATCAAGGTCGTGAGTCATGAACGTACTCCGGTGGAAGGTAGCAAGGCCCGGTGTGTCCCGAAGACGGGCACGGTCACCGCGGCCGGTAGGGCACGACGTGGCGCATCCTGCACACAGCGTTCAGGTGACGCCCCGTCTAATATTTGTCCCCGGAGTCGAGCCGTCAAGGCCCTTTCGGGGTAGGATTTTCCGGGGGAGGGCCGAGAAGGGGGAGAAGCCTGCGGAAGTCGGCGCGGCAGCGCAATGGATCCAGGGCCTCCAGGGTGCCCAGGAGACAGCCGAAGTTGGGCTCCGACTCCACCAGGCGCGTGAGCTCGCGAATGGCCTCCTCCGGCTGCTCCAGGCGCACCAGCACCAGGGCGCGGTTGAGCTGGTACATGGGATGGTCCGGCGCCAGCGCCAGGCAGCGGCGGTAGCAGTCCAGTGCTTCCGCCGGACGTCCTTCGCGCTCGTGCAGGATGCCCAGATTGTTCCAGGCGGAGTGGAAACCGGAGTCGAGCTGCAATGCCTTGCGGTAGCAGCGGGCGGCTTCCAGGGTGCGCCCACAATCCAGACACGCGTTGCCCAGGTTGTTCCAGATCTCCGGATCATCGCGTTTCAATGAGGCGGCGCGGCGCAGGCATTGCCGGGCCTCGTCCACCTGGCCCCCCTGTAACAATAGATTGCCGAGGTTGTACCAGCTGCGGTGTGACTCGCGGCGGAACTCCAGCGCCCTGCGGTAGCTGGCGATGGCCTCGCTGGTCTGCCCCAGGCGGGATTGCACCCAGCCCAGGTTATAGAGCAGCGTGAACTCCGAGCCACCGAGACGCAGACCCTCCAGGTACGAGTCGCGTGCGCCGGACAGGTCGCCCACCTCCACCTGGGCGTTGCCGTAGTTATACCAGGCCTGCGGCAAGTCCGGCCCTTGGTGCAGGATGCGCCGGTACGATTCCACCGCCTCGCGTGCCTTTCCCAGGGCTTCCTGGCATGCAGCGAGGTCATTCCAGGCCCCGATCCAGCCGGGCTCCAGATCCACCGCGCGCTCGAGGGATTGCACCGCCGATTCCAGCTCTCCCCGCCGCCGAAGGGCAAGGCCCAGGCCGTGATGCGCGGCGCTGGAATCCCCCCGCAGCGATACGGCGCGACGAAAGCAGTCCTCCGCTGCGTCCAGCCTTTCCCCCCTCAGCTGGATGTTGCCCAGTTCCACCCACAGGTCCACGCGCGACGGGGTCTGGGCCAGCGCGGTCTGCAGGTGGGCAATGCGCCGGTCCGTCGGGCGATTCCGGCCTACCGGGATGCGGGCCACCGGGGCCACCGTGCCGCCGGCCCGAGGGGTGGAGATCCTGCCTCTCACCGATGGATCCGGAGGGCGCGGCGAGGGCGCAGCAGGGAGGAACGGTGTGAGTTCCGGCTCATGGGCTGGTGCAGGCTCCAGGAAGGCAGGGGACCTGTTGATATTTCTGGTGTGTGGGACGATTTTTACGAGCCCCTCGTCCCACCTGGCGAGGATACCCGACCCATGTCCCATGTGTCAACCTCCTGTGAGGAAGAGACTTGCCCCTGGTGGAGCAAGAAATGCTGGCGAACCATACCGAACTTCTTACGGGACCCCTCCATAACTGTGCCATGAATGACACACATCGTGTTGCGCGAAACCCACACGCGTGCTTGGCCCATCCCAGCGGCATGAATGGCCAAATGATGCTAAGATATCGCCCAATGCCTGCCAGCCCGTGGCGATCTGCTGGATGGGCAGGTGAGGGCACGCCTCGGGCACGGGCCCGTCAGCAGCGGGAAGAACGGAAAGAATGATGGCGAGACGTCAAACCACCATCCGCCGTGAGGTGAGCCGTCAAGGGATCGGGCTACACTCGGGAGCCCGGGTGACCCTGCGCCTGCGTCCCGCCCAGGCGGACCGAGGCATCTACTTCGTGCGCACCGACCTGGGTAACGCCTCCATCCCGGCATCGTACGGGTATCTGGATCGCTGTCAACACGCCACCACCTTGAGGCGTGATGACGTCACCGTGGAGACGGTGGAGCACCTCCTGTCAGCGCTCTACGGGGCGGGGATCGACAACGTCGTCGCGGAGCTCGACGCACCGGAGCTGCCCATCCTGGATGGCAGCGCCGTGTCGTTCCTGGATCTGCTGCGCGAGGCCGGACGGCGGGAGCTCGCCGAGGAGCAGACGTTCCTCCAGGTGCAGAGCCCGGTGGGGATCGTGGAACAGGGCAAGGAGATCGTCGTCGTGCCGGCGGATCACTTCGCGGTGAGCTACTACATCGACTTCCCGCATCCCGCCATCGGTCGCCAGGAGCTCACGGTTGCGGTGGATCCCGAATCGTTCGAGAAGGAGATTGCGCCGGCGCGGACCTTCACGTTCGTGCACGAGGTGGACGCGTTGCGCCGCATGGGCCTGGCCCTGGGCGGCTCCCTCACCAACGCCGTGGTGCTCGATGACAGCCGGCTGCTGAACTCCACCATTCGCTTTCCCGATGAGTTCGTCCGCCACAAGCTGCTGGACCTCATCGGCGATCTCTGCCTGCTGGGGCGGCCCCTCCTCGGTCACGTGATGGCCTTCAAAGCGGGGCACGACCTGCATGGCCGCCTGGTGAGCCGGCTGATGGCGCGCACCGACACGTGGACTCTCGTCGGCGGTGCTGCCGTCTCCTCCCGCGCCCCGCGAGCGGCGGTGCCGTCCGCCGCCCGGGCCCATCCCTGAGCCGAGTGTCTGCACGGGACTTTCGATGGGTTTCCAGCACGCTTGTGCTGGGCCTGCTATGGGCGGCCGCCGCGGCCATTCCTGCCCAGGCAGCACCCATGGTGGTGCAGCTGACCGCCGAGCTGAAGGACGGCACCTACCGCGCTTCGTTCCAGCTGCAGGGCGCCTTCGAGCAGGAGATCCTGGACACCATCGCCAGCGGCCTGCCGGTGACCTTCGAGTACCGCGTCGAGGTATTCCAGCGCCGCGCGATGTGGCCGGATCTGGTGCACCTCCAGCGACAGGTCCACGTCTCGGTGGACTTCGACAGCCTCACCCGGCAGTACAGCCTGAGACGGGAGGTGGATGGTCAGGTGGTGGACTCTTCCTCTACCGAGAAGCCGGAGGAGATGCGGGCCTGGATGACCGAGCTGGTGGACGTGGACCTGGGCGCGCTTCCGGACACGCTGGAGAGGACCGGCCGTGAGCAGTTGCGCGTCAAGTGCCGGCTGGCATCCGGCTTTGTATTCTTCTTCTTCCCGCACGCCCTGGAGACCCGCTGGGCAAGGGTTCCCTTGCCCGTGGAGGCGGAACCGGCGCCGGCAGAGGAGGCGGGGCCATGACCAGCCCGGAAGGGCGAGTCCGGACCGAGAGGCTCATCAGCGTTGCGCTGGTGGTCGTGGTGGTGGTCCTCACTGCGTTGTTCTTCATTCTGCGCCGCACCGAGCTCTCACCACAGTTCGTGGCCAGCCCCCTGCCTCTGTACTTCCTTGCCATGCTCAATGCGGTGCTCATCCTGGTGCTGCTGTTCGTGCTGTTCCGCAATCTCATTCGCCTTCTGGTGGAGTGGCGCCGCGGGGTGCTGGGCTCGAGGTTCCGGACCAAGATGGTGTTCACGTTCTTTGCCATGACCCTGCTGCCGTCGGTGGTGCTGTTCTCGGCGGCGCTCTACCTGATCCAGCGTAGCGTGGACCAGTGGTTTTCCACGCCCGTGGACGAGATGACACGCATCTCGCAGGAGCTGGTGGACAAGTACCACGATTCGGTCAAGCAACGCGCGCGCCAGTTTGCCGAGGATCTGGCCGCCACCGTTCGCCGCGGAAAGTTGCTGGAGGAGGAGAATCAGCGATTCCTTCTCAGCCGCATGGAGTCGGCGCTGAGCGATCATCATCTGGATCTGATCAGCGTGTTCAAGGGCGATCAGCAGCCTGCGCTGGCCGTCAATCCGCTGATCCCGCTGGATGACCTGGCGGGGATATCCGAATCGCTGATGCAGCGCGCACTCAGGGGCGAGGCCTTCGATTGGATCGATCGTCTGGGGAAGGGGCTGCTGGTGCGCAGCGGTGTTCCCATCCGCTCCACGTTCGGCTTGCAAGTGGTGGGGGTGGCGGTGACCGGGATCTATATCCCCGAGGACCTGAGAACGCGGCTCTCCCGCCTGGCGTCGGCCAGTGCCAACTACCGCCAGCTCAAGGCGCGCAGGGTGCTGGTGAAGCGTGTCTACGAGTTCACCTTCGGCCTGGTGGCGCTGCTCATCGTGTTCTCCGGCACCTGGGTAGGACTGTTCCTGGCGCGCGGCTTTGCCGCGCCTGTACAGGCGCTGGCCGAGGGCACCAAGGAGATCGCAGCCGGCAATCTGGAGCACCAGATCGAGGTGGAGGCGCGCGATGAGATGGCGATCCTGGTGGATTCGTTCAACAAGATGACGCAGGAGCTGCGCCATGGACGCGAGGAGATCGAGCGCTCCAACCTGGAGCTGCAGCGCTCCAACCTGGAGCTGCAGGAGCGCCGGCGCTACACCGAGGCACTGATGGAGAACATCACCACCGGTGTCATCTCGCTGGACAACCAGGGAAACATCACCACCATGAACCAGATCGCCTACCGCATCCTGCGCCTGGAGGCCTCGTCAGGCTACGTGGGTCGCAGCTACCGCGAGTTGCTGTCGCGCGAGGGGTTCGAGCCCCTGGCCGAGTTCGTGGAGAGGGCGCGGACGTCGAGGTTGGCGCAGGCCAGCCATGAGTTCCACTTCGCTTCCGGGGGGCGCAACTACTCCATCGCGGTGACCCTCACGTCCCTGGATCGCCCGCGCCGCAGCCGGGATCTGCTGATGGTGCTGGAAGATCTCACCCATCTCATTCGAGCGCAGAAGATCGCGGCGTGGCGCGAGGTGGCCCGGCGGATGGCGCACGAGATCAAGAACCCGCTGACTCCCATCCAGCTGTCGGCCCAGCGTATCGCCAAGAAGCTGCGCGAGGGCAGCCCGGACCTCGCGCGGGTGGTGGAGGAGGGTACCACCGCCATCATCAACGAGGTGAACACGCTCAAGACGTTGATGAACGAGTTCTCGCGCTACGCTCGCATGCCCGAGGTGCAGCCGGTGCCGACGGACATTCACCAGGTGATCGAGGCGGCCGTCTCGCTGCAGGAGAGTGCGCATTCCGAGGTGAAGTTCGTGCGCTCCTTCGACTCCTCGGTCCCTGCCATGCCGCTGGACCGGGAGCAACTGAAGCGGGTGTTCCTGAACCTCCTGGACAATGCCCTGGAGGCCATGGATCGCCAGGGAGAGATCACCGTCTCCACGGAGTACCTGGCCCACCAGGGCGTGGTGCGCATCGAGGTCGTGGATAGCGGACCCGGCATCCCGCCGGAGGACCGCGAGAAGCTGTTCCTGCCGTACTTTTCCACCAAGAAGCGCGGCACGGGGCTGGGGCTGGCCATTGTAAACCGCATCATTTCCGATCATCACGGCGGCATCCGCGTGGAGGAGAACGAGCCACACGGCGCACGCTTCGTCATCGACCTTCCTGCCGACGCGGCTTGATCCGCGGCGGGTAGCAAGGAACTTCTGGGACGGGACACAGCACATGGATCAAATCCTGATCGTGGACGATGAACGTGGAGTCCGGGATAGCCTGCAGGCCATCCTGGGCGATGACGGTTTCCTGGTGGACGCGGTGGCCACCGGCGAGGAGTGCCTGGCACGCCTGGAGACGGACCCCTACGATGTCGTGCTGCTGGACGTCTGGTTGCCGCGCATGGATGGCCTGGAGGTGCTGGAGGCCATTCGATCCGGGTCATCGAACCCGAGCGTCATCATCATCTCCGGCCATAGCTCCATCGAAACCGCCGTGCGGGCGACCAAGCTGGGGGCGTTCGATTTCATCGAGAAGCCCCTGTCGTTGGACAAGACGCTGTTGGTGGTGCACAACGCCCTCAAGCAGCGCAAGCTCCTGGTCCAGAACCGCATGCTGCGCCAGCAGGTGGTGGGGGAGCCCCAGCTCGTGGGCGACAGCGAGGCCGCCCAGCGCCTACGCCATGAGATCGCCGCGGCGGCGCCGGGGTCCGGCCCGGTCCTGCTGCAGGGCGAGAATGGCACGGGCAAGGAGCTGGCGGCACGCGCCATTCATGCCATGAGCCCGCGCTCCGAGGAGCCGTTCGTGGAGCTGCACTGCGCCGGGACGCCGGAGGAGCTCATCGATTCCGGGCTATTCGGCCACGCCCGCGGATCGTCCGGGGAGTCCGACAGCGGGCGGCTGGAGCTGGCCGACGGCGGCACGTTGGTGCTGTGCGAGGTGGGCGAACTTCCCCTGCGAACCCAGTCCCGTGTGCTCCAGCTACTGGAGGAGGGCACGTTCCTGGAGGTGGGGGGATCGGAGCTCCGCCGTGCCGATGTGCGCCTGCTGGCCACCAGCACGCAGGATCTGGACGAGGCCGCGCAGCGCGAAACGTTCCGCGACGGGCTGCTCGGCCGCCTGCGCACGCACTCCATCCGGTTGCCCACGCTGCGCGAGAGGCGCGAGGACATCGCCTCCCTGGTGGCCTGCTTCGTCGACAGGTTCCGCCGTCAGAACGGACGCGGACCGCTGCACTTCGATGAGGAGGCACTGCAGGCCTTGAAGGCGCACTCCTGGCCGGGCAACGTCCGTGAGCTCAGCAACCTGGTGGAGCGCATGATGATCACCGTGGTCCGGGAGAGCGTGAGCCGGCGCGATCTGCCGGCCTCCTACCGTGACGCCGGCTCCCTGGATGACCCGTTCGCCGCCAACCGCACGCTGCGCGAGGGCCGCGAGATCTTCGAACGACAGTTCATCCGCCGCCGCCTGGCGGAGCACGACAACAACATCACCCGCACCGCCCAGGCGCTGGGGGTGGAGCGGAGTCACCTCCACCGCAA
>CBDVAL010000055.1:0-16487 GCA_965371955.1 uncultured bacterium
CGCCTCTACCAGGATGACCCTGTGTCCGCGCGCCGCCAGTTCCCCTGCAGCAGCGGAGCCCGCGGGCCCGCCGCCCACCACCAGGACCTCGGTGGCCAGACGCCGGTTCACGCGGTGCCGTTCTGCACCCGGCCCAGAGCCGCCAGCCGGAACGGAAAGTGGCGCACCACCCGGCAGTCCGTGAGGCCCGCTGCGCGCAGGAGGTCCTGCAGCTCTCGAGGGCGATAGGCCCGCAGCACCGAGAGCGGCGCGTCGTGTCGGAACATGGGGCTGCAGCGCCGCAGCCGCGATATCACCCGGATACTCCAGTAGGGTACGCGATGCCGGTGCAGATCGTTCACCAGGACGGCGTGCCGGGACTGGCGCGCCATGATCCGCAGCAGCTCCACCGCGCCCATGGGGTCGAAGTGATGCAGAAACAGCGAGCAGGTCACCAGGTCGAAGCTGCGGCGGGGGAACGGCAGCCGGCGCATATCCGCCTGCACCAGCTGCACCCATGGCTCTGCGCCGATCTCGCGCCGGGCGAAATCGAGAATCTGCGCGCTGATGTCCACGGCCGTGATCCGCACGGAGCGACCGTGCTCTCTGCCCCAGCGAGCCATGGCCAGCGGCAGGTCGGCCGAACCCGTCCCCAGGTCCAGGACACGCACCGGCTGCTCCAGGGGGATCGATTGCAGCAGTTGCGGCAGACAGGAACGCAGCACCTGCCAGCCGGCGAGGTGACGGTTGACCCACTGGATGTCGCGTAGGGCCGGCTCCAGCACCTCGGGGGCCTGGCCGGGCTGGTCGATGAGTTCCGGCCGGCTGGAGCGCGGCGGGATCAGGAGGCTCACCGCCGCGCCCTCAGGCGCGCCAGCGGCGCAGGACAAGCGCGGCGTTCTTGGAGCCGAATCCGATGCAGTTGCACAGGGCCACGTCCACCAGGTGCCGCCGCCCCTGTTGCGCCACATAGTCCAGGTCGCACTCCGGGTCGGGTTGCTCCAGGTTGATGGTGGGATGGACGAAGCCGTCACGCATGGACAGCAGCGCCGCCACAACGCCGGCGGCACCGCTGGCTCCCTGCGGGTGGCCGATCATCGACTTGAGGGCGCTCATGGGAATGGCGCGCGCATGCTCTCCCAGTGCCCGTTTCACGGCGCGGGTCTCCACGACATCGTTGAGGCGGGTGGCGGTGCCGTGCAGCGCCACATAATCCACTGCCTCGGCGGGCAGCCCGGCCTCCTCCAGCGCCAGCGTCATGGCCCGGGCCGGCTCCGCCCCGTCACCCTGCAATCGCACGCGATGGTAGGCCTCGCAGGTGGCGCCGTAGCCGAGAACCTCGGCGAGGATGGGCACGGCTCGCCGCCGGGCATGCTCCAGCTCCTCCAGCACCAGCATCCATGCGCCCTCGCCGAGGACGAAGCCGTCACGGCGGCTGTCAAACGGGCGCGACGCCGCCTCCGGCTGCTCGTTGAAGCCGGTGGACATGATCTTCATGAGCTCGAATCCCATCAGGATGGGATGGGAGATGGTGGCATCCGTGCCGCCGCTCAGAACCACGTCGGCGGTCCCATGGCGAATATGGCGGAACGCGTAGCCCAGCGCGTCGGTGGAGGACGTGCAGCCGTCGGAGAGCACGTGGCTCATGCCGCGCATGCCGAAAGCGGTGGAGATCTCCGACGAGAGGGTGCCGGGAGTGGCGGCAGGGATCACGTACACCGACGCTTTCTTCACCTGGTCGCGGTAGTACAGACCGAGCTGCTCCACGGCGAAGCTCAGGCCGCCGCCGCCGCTGCCGATGACCACCGAGGCGTCTTCCGGCGGGCCTGCGTACGCCCCACCCTCCAGCAGCCCGGCGCTCTCCAGGGCCTCGGATGCAGCGGCGATGCCCAGCGGGGCGGCCCGGGGCATGTGGCGCCGATCTTTCCTGCGCAGCACGGCGTCGGTATCGAAGTCCAGCACCTGGGCGGCCACCCGGGCATCCAGGCGATCCTCCTTGATGCCCACCAGCCGGCGAGTTCCGCTCACGCCCCGGCACGCGGCAGACCAGAACGACTCGATGTCGTGGCCGATGGGTGTGATGGCGCCCAGGCCGGTGACCACTACGCGGTGATGTGGCACTCGATCTCCCGCATGCCCGCCGGGGACGGGCGGAATCGATCTCCATCCTACCCCTAGCCTGTCCGCGCCACAATCGTCGTTCGCCGGCGGAGGTGTGATAGAATTCGCGGCCGGTTCGACCGGTGGAGCATTCGCTCGCTCGCGTCGATGGTTCGCTCCGGGGGTTTTTCGGAGCGAGGTGGAGGAACTCATGGCGGTGTTCTTCGGTTTCCTGTTCCTGAGCTCTCTCGCCCTGTGGATGGGGAGCGTCGCCTTCTTCGGCTTCATCGCCGGTCCGGACGTCACCGGAACGTTCTCCAAGGAGCAAAGCCTGCGCATCCTCGGCAGCATGGCCCGGCCGTACCTCCGGCTGACCTGGGTGTGCGGCGGGCTGGCTTTCCTGTCGTCGTTCTTCCTGGCTCCTGTGGAGGGGACCTACGTCACGGTCCGCATCGTGCTGATCACGGTGATGTTCGGCCTATCGCTCTACCTGGCCTTCGGCTCCGGCGCCAAGGTGCGCAGCGCCCTGCAGGCACTGGAGACGGCCGAGGACGGCGAGGTGCCCAAGGAGGCCCTGGCGGACTTCGACGCCTTCCAGGGCAGTTCAAGCCAGATCAGCGGCGCCCTCCTGTTCCTGGGTCTGGTGGTGATCTTCATCACCGCGTTCTACTCCTAGCTTCGCCGGGGACCTTTCCCGCCGGGGATGAGTTCGACGATCGTACCCCGGAGTCGCTGCACGGGAAATGTGGTAGGGTCAGGCCGCCCATGCAAGAGTTCCTGGAGGCCCTGATCAAAGGGCGCTACCGCACCAACTGGGTGCACCGGCGGCACCTTGCCGCCGAGCCTGCCCGCTTCCAGGAGCCCCTCCGGCCGCTGCATCCCGACCTGGCGGAGGCGCTCGCGTCGCGCGGCATTCATCGGCTCTACACCCACCAGGCGGCGGCGCTGGATGCCCTGCAGCGTGGCGAGCACGTGATGGTGGTCACCCCCACGGCCTCGGGCAAGAGCCTCATCTATCAGGTGCCGGCCCTGCAGGCGTCGCTGCAGGCTCCGGACGCGCGCTCGCTGTTCCTGTTCCCCACCAAGGCGCTCACCCAGGATCAGCTGGGTTCCTTCGATGCCCTGTCGTTGGATGTCCGGCCGGTGGGACCGGTGCGGGCCGAGATCTACGACGGCGACACGCCGGCAGCCAGGCGCAAGCGCATCAAGGCGGAGCTGCCATCGGTGCTGATGACCAACCCCGACATGCTGCACCTCGGGATCCTGGCGCATCACGCCTCATGGGCCGAGTTGCTGCGTAACCTGCACTACGTGGTGGTGGATGAGCTGCACGTCTACCGCGGCATCTTCGGCGCCCACCTGCACCACGTGTTGCGACGGCTGCGGCGACTATGCCGCCATTACGGCTCCGACCCGCGCTTTCTGGTGTCGTCGGCCACCGTCGCCGACCCCGGGGGGTTCGGCGAGATGCTGACCGGACTGCCGCTCACGGTCGTCGATGATTCCGGAGCGCCGCGCTCGGGGCGCAACTTCCTGCTCATGAACCCTCCCGGCAGCCCGTACACCGCAGTCGCCCGTCTGCTCACCGAGGCCATGGACGCCGGCGAGAGGACGCTGGTGTTCACCAAGGCGCGCCGCATCACCGAGCTGCTGCGTCGCTGGGTTGTGCAGGAGCGCCCCGACCTGCGCGAACAGCTGGCGGCCTATCGCGCCGGCTACCTGCCGGAAGAGCGCCGCGAGATCGAGCGTCGGCTGTTCCGCGGCGACCTCATGGGCGTGGTCTCCACGTCGGCCCTGGAGGTGGGGGTGGACGTGGGCGGCCTGGACGTTTGCATCCTGGTGGGCTATCCCGGCAGCATGGTGCAGCTGTGGCAGCGGGCAGGGCGCGTGGGCCGCCGCCATCGCGAGTCGCTGGTGATCCTGGTGGCTCTCCCGGATGCGCTGGACCAGTATTTCATGAAGCAGCCCGACCAGCTGTTCGAGCGCGGCTACGAGAAGGTGGTGGCGGATCCGTCCAACGCCGCCATTGCCAGGGCGCATCTGCTGTGTGCCGCATCGGAGCTGCCGCTGTCGGCGGAGACGGAGGAGGCTGAGCTGCTGCCCGGCACGCTGGAGCGCGCACGGCGCATGGCAAGCCGGGGAGAACTGGTCCTGGACGCCGAGGGGCGGCGCTACTACTCGCTACGCCGGCGGCCGCAGCGCGACGTGAACCTGCGTTCCACCGGCGGCTCGTAC
This sequence comes from uncultured bacterium, assembly GCA_965371955.1. Taxonomy (GTDB): domain Bacteria; phylum Acidobacteriota; class Polarisedimenticolia; order CBDVAL01; family CBDVAL01; genus CBDVAL01. Next base: position 4,315 of record CBDVAL010000055.1, read on the forward strand.
ACCATCGTGCACGCCGCGTCGGGGCGCTCGGTGGGGCTCATCGACGGCGTGCGCGTCTTCCATGAGTGCCACCCCGGCGCCATCTACCTGCACGGCGGCAACCAGTACCGCGTGGAGCGCCTGGATCGGGAGCGACGCCAGGTGACCGTGGTGCCCTCGTCGGACGACTACTACACCCAGGTGCAGTCGGAGAAGGAGACCGAGGTCCTGGAGGTGTTCCGCGATGAGGTGCGTGGTCCCTTCCGCGCCGGGCTGGGCAGGCTGCGGGTCACCGAGGAGATCAAGGGGTACGTGCGCAAGCGTCTGTTCGGTCAGGAGACGCTGTCCAGCGAGTCGCTGCAGATGCCGCCGATCGTGTTCGAGACCGTGGGACTGTGGCTGGACCTTCCCGACGCCGTGCGCGAGCAGGTGGAGGCGCGGCAGGGACACTTCATGGGCTCCATCCACGCCATGGAGCATGCAGCCATCTCGTTGTTCCCGTTGCTGGCCATCTCGGATCGCGGCGATCTCGGGGGGATCTCGTATCCGCTGCATCCGCAGATCGGACGCTCGGCGGTGTTCATCTATGACGGGCACCCCGGGGGCATCGGGTTGGCCGCTCGGGGCTACGAGGACCTGGAGGTGCTGCTGGAGCGAACCCGGCAGCTCATTGCGGAGTGTGACTGCGAGACGGGGTGCCCTTCGTGCGTGCACTCGCCGAAGTGTGGGAACGGCAACAAGCCGCTGGACAAGGGTGCGGCGGTGTTCTTGCTGGAGGTGCTGACGGGGAGGTCGGAGGTCGGGATCGAGGCGCCGGCGGAGGGGTTTCGCCCCGCTTCGCCCTCTGGTGCCGATGTGGAGGGTCCTTCGATCTCGGTGACGCCGGAGTCTGCCGAGGCAAGCGACGATACTGGCTTGAGGGCTTCCGAGGGTGTCGTCGCAGACCACAGGCCTGCGCCGACCGGTGAGAGGGTTGTTGCTTTTGACCTGGAGACGCGGCGTAGCGCGGCGGAGGTCGGCGGGTGGGGGCGGATACGGGACATGGGGTTGGCCCTTGCCGTCGTCGAGGATCTCGCCACCGGCGAAGCGCGGGCGTACCGCGAGGATCAGGTGGAACGGTTGATCATCGACCTGCTCTCCGCCGACCGGGTGGTGGGGTTCAACGTGAAGCGTTTTGACTATCAGGTCCTGGAGGCGTACGCCGGCATCGGCACGTTCCGGCGCGTGCCCACGCTGGATCTTCTGGAGGAGATCCACGGCTTCCTGGGTTTTCGCGTCAAGCTGGCTGCCGTGTCGCAGGCCACGCTGGGCGCCTCCAAGTCCGCCGACGGCCTGCAGTCGCTGGAGTGGGTGCGTGAGGGGCGCCTCGATCTGGTGGAGGAATACTGCCGCCAGGACGTGAAGGTCACCGCCGACCTCTACCGCTTCGGCAGCCGCCACGGCTATCTGCTCTACCCGGACAAGGAGGAGCGCTATCTGAGGGTGCCGGTCTCCTGGTGAGAGTAGAATGACCGCCATGGATGCGCGGAAGAGGTTGAACCGTTGGACGGTGGTCGTTCTCGTGGTCGGGCTCCTGGGCCTGGCGCTGCTGTTCCGCGATTTCGGCATCACCTGGGACGAGACCATCCAGGGCACCTACGGCGAGCTGGTCCTCGGTTACTTCACCGCCGGCCTCAGCGGTGGGGAGGCCACAGAGCTTGCCAACCTGCGCTTCTACGGCCCTCTGTTCGAGACCGCCGTAGCGCTGGTCTACGACACTACCGGCTGGCCGGCGGCGGAGGTGCGCCACTTCTTCATCGGCCTGACGGCTCTCCTGACCGTGTTGGGGCTGGTGCGCTTCGCCGGCCTGTTTCGCCACCCGTGGTTGCCGGTGTTCGCGGGCCTGGCGCTGCTCACCCTGCCGCGCTTCTTCGGACATGCCTTCAACAACTCCAAGGACATCCCGTACGCCTGCTTCTTCGTGTGGGCGCTGGTTGCCATCGGGAGCATGGTGCAGCGCCGGTCGCTCCCATGGCGCCACGCCCTGCTGGCAGGCGGCGCCCTGGGTCTGTGCATGGCCGTGCGGGCGGCCGGCATGCTGCTGTTCGTCTACCTGGCTGCGGGGGTGGTCCTGGTCCTGCTGGGAGGCAAGCGGCAGGGCGACTGGCGTCCTCGTGCGGCGATCCCGCGCCTGCTGGTGCTGGTGGGCGTGGCGTGGCTGGTCATGATCGCCGCCTGGCCCTGGGCTCACGAGAACCCCGTGCTCCACCCGGTGCGCGCGTTCCTGCAGGCCGCCGACTTCTCGGAGACCTATCCCCAGCTGTTCGAAGGGCGCATGGTGGAGAGCGACCAGTTGCCCTGGTACTACCTGCCCAAGTACCTGCTCCTCACCACGCCCCCCTTGACCTGTCTGCTGTTCCTCGCCGGGGTGGTGGCCAGCGTGCGGCGCCAGCTTGCGGCGCCGCGCAGCACCGAGTCGCAGCTGTGGTTCCTGGTGCAGTTGTGGTTCCTGTTCCCCGTGATCTACGTGGTGGTGATGCGGCCCAACATCTACAATGGCCTACGCCATTTTCTGTTCATCCTGCCTGCCATGGCGCTGCTTGCCGGGCTGGGCGCGACGTGGCTGCTCGCCTCGGCGCCCCGGCTGTGGACTCCGAAAGCCATGCCGGCACTGCTGGTGTTGGTGCTGGTCCTTCCGGCGTGGACTCTGGTTCAACTACACCCGTATCAGATGACCTACTTCAACTTTCTGGCAGGCGGATTGAAGGGGGCATCACAAAGCTACGACACGGACTACTGGGCCGCGAGCTACCGCGAGGCCGCGTTATGGGTGAATGCGCACAAGCGTCCCGGACCGGACGGCAAGACGGTGGTCCTGCTCACCGCCAACAGCTACTCCCGGCCGTGCTTCGATTACTACACGGACCCGGACATCGAACTACACACCATCTGGGACGAGGGCGATCCGGTGCCGGAGCGCGTGGATTACTTCGTCGCCATGACGCGGCTGAACACGCATGACACCTTTGCGCAGATCCCCCTGGTACATCGTATCGGCCGCCGGGGTGCGTCGTTCACGGAGATTCACGCCTGGTAGGGTCACCGGGCTGAAGAAAGGGGAGCGTCGCGTGCAACGCGTCTATCGTGCCGTGCTGTGGTGTTCGTTGGCCGGCCTGTTCGCCCCGGATGCATCGGGCGCGGAGAACTGTCGTCCCATCGAGGAGCTGATGGCGGAGGGGCTCGACGACCTGGGCCGCGTCCCCTCTGATCTCTCCGAGGCAGGACCTCTGTGGCGCTGGTCCGTGAAGAGCGGCAGCGTGCTGGAACTCAAGCTGCGAACGGTCCGGGCCGGCAGCTACGAGATCTCCCTCCGTGCGCTTCAGGAAGGCGGCGAGCCCGTCCTCGGCGGCAGACTCTGGGGGATGCCGCTGCGCCGGCAGGGCAACGAGCGCTTCGGCCTGGGGGAGGAAGGGGTTGTCTCGACCCTCACGATGGACCCGGTTCCGCTGGGCCCGGGCCATCACCCTCTGGAGTTGCTCGGCATCGAGGCCGGGAGGGTCTTGCTGGACTGCGTGAGCGTCCGCCGCACCGGGGACTGGAGGCAGCGCAGCCCACGTCCGCAGCCGGCGCCACCCGGCGACAGGGCGTTCCTCGGTGTCCAGCTGGGATCACCGGAACAGGGCGGCGTGGCGGTGGATCGCGTGTACCCCGGCACCGCGGCGGCCAGGCACGGCCTGAAATCGGGCGACCTCATCGTCGAGATTGATGGCGCCTCCACCACCAGCCTGGCCCGCCTGCAGAATGCCATCGGCTCGCACAAGCCCGGCGATTCTGTCGACATGGATCTACTGCGAGCCGGCGAGCGGATGACCCTGCAGATCCGGCTCGGACATCGACCGGACGACGCGGAGTTGCGCAGCCTGGAGGCTGAGGACGTTCTGGAGGTGCTCCAGGTGCGGCCCGGCCAGACCGTCGCGGACCTCGGCTGCGGCTCCGGCTGGCTCTCCGAGGCCATTGCCGGGAGACTCGCGGGCAAGGGGACGGTCTATGCGGTGGAGATCCAGGAGCAGCACATTGCCCGCCTCTATGACCGATCTATCCCCGGCATCGTGCCGGTGCTCTCCCTGCCCGACGAAGTGTCGCTGCCCGAGAACAGCCTGGACCTGGCCGTGCTCCACGATGTCGCCAGCCATATTGACGGTGAGGCCCGGCCGTCGTTCTACGAGAGCGTCCGGCGGGCTCTCAAGCCAGGCGCCCACCTGGCGGTCTTCGGCCCACACGGCGAGGCGGAGGAAATGTTGCAGGTCCTCAGAAGGAATGGCTTCGTGCCGCTGCAGGAGGACACCCTGCGCGCTCTGTCATCGGCGGAACTGGACCGACGCCTCGGCGAAGGTATCCGTTTCCGTCCCCGCTGACAGAGGATCCTGTAGTCATTCTCGACCAGGCGCAATCGCACCACACCCATGAAGTCGTCGGATTCTTCGGCGGAGAATCCGCGGCGGCGAGCGATCCACCGGACAGTCTGATCGACCAGCGGCAGATTGTCGACCAGCATTCGTTCGACGCCACGCCTACCTCGGTTCCCAAAGGGTGCGAGAATCAAGCGACAAGCAACCTTCCAGAAGGCCTGATCAACGAGCTAGAAACGAACTACGTATGGGGTGCCCCAGATTCTATCACGCTCGCCATGGATCGGCCAGCGGGTTGACGGGAGTAGTTGTGAGAGGGGAACGGCAGGGAGGGGGAAGATCACCGATCTCAGCGGAGACCGGCTCGACGCTGCCGAAGGGTCGGCAGCGTGAAGCTATTCGCGGAGGCGGAGGGCTGCGTGCAGCCCTGAGGCCTACTGCGATGATGTGGCGCGACCTGGGGCTACTGCCAGACTACGGAAAGCAGTATGAGCAGGCTCTCGATGTACAGCACGGTGGTCAACATAGTGCTCCGTCCTTAGCTCTCCACCAACGCGTTCCTGTGCAGCCAGTCCGCGTAGGTGGCGCGAGGGCCCTCCGTGGAGGGACCGGGCTTCGGGGGGGAGTCTTGTGAGCAACCCCGGAGCGGGTGCTCGCAGACACCGGTTGAACTGTTCGGAGTTTCGAGGGTCGATGTAGGCTGACGATGTTGAATATGCATCAAAATGCCTCGACCATCCCCCATGGTGTTCCAATGTAGGTGCGCGTCCTTGCAAGTCAATGAATTCTGAAAAATAAGCTGAAAGCCTTAGCCCGCTTGCCATCTACGCGTACCAGATGTGTACACGCGAAAAAAACGTCGGCGTGTCCAGATCTCGACCCTGGTGGATTCCAGTGCTAGACTGCTGTCTCGCACGGGAAATGCCATGTCTGCTTGCGTACATTGTCGCGGTCGAAAAGGGAAGCGCACGTGCCCTGCGCTGAACGGGAAGATCTGCAGCGCATGCTGCGGTGAGCACCGCCTGGTGGAGATCCAGTGCCCTTCGGACTGCCAGTATCTGGATGCGCACGAAACCTACCAGCGCAGACGGACGCTGAACCACGTGCCGCCCACCTGGGTGCGCCGCGTGGTGGGCTACGAGCGCAAGGGGCCGGCGGATCAGCTGGCCATGCACGAAATCCAGATGGCCACCTGCCGTTACGACGCCGAGAAGCGCCGGCTGGATCTGCAGACGGTGCAGGAGGGGTTGGAGTTCGCGCGCCGTCGCATGAGCCTCATCGAGACGCCGGAGGCGTTTGTGCCGCCGTTCGGTGAGCAACTCGTCCGGCACCTGGACGAAGTCATCAAGAAACAGTCGACGGTGGATCGCGAGGGCATCCGGCAGGTGCTGGAGGAGACCTCACGGCATCTGGATGCCGAGGTGCCCGCGGAGCAGTTCGAGGACTATCTCAAGTTTCTGCGCGCACTCTACGCCGACCAGCTGGGACCGGCGGCCCGGAAGTCCGGCGACTCGCCGCTCATCGTTCCAGGCTAGGCTGCATCCCATGGACCCCACATCCAACCACATCCGCGAGCGCACCCGGCGGCTTCTGGGAGCCGTGTACCGCGAGGAGTTTCGCTCCGCCGCCTACCGGGCCTATCAGCGCCGCGCCGGGGAGGAACAACTGCGCAAGATGCTGGGCACGTTCCTCCAGGCGCAGGCGCGCATGATCGGCCTGCTGGAAGGACACCTGCGGGATCTGGGGGTTCAGCGCGCCGGCAGGGGAGCGCTGCGCAGCATCATCGGGGCCCTGGGCTCGTCGGTGGGCACGCTGACCTCCCTGCGCGGTGTCGACGCCGTCCTGCGCCGCATTCAGAGCGAGGAGGGCCGCGGCGCCGACCACTACGGCGATGAGATCGACTGGGAGGGATGGTCCGAGGCGGAGAAGCAGACACTGGAGGGCCACGCCTGCGATCAGCTCTACCAGAAGAAGTGGGCCGGGCGGGTCGAGGACCATCTCAAAGAGAAAAGAGCTGAGTAACAGTCCTCCTCCGGGGACAGTCCCTACGCGATGGCTGCCAGGAACTCCTCGTTGCTCTCCGTGCGGGCCAGGGTCTTGAGCAGCTTGTCCATGGCCTGTACCGGGTCGAGGCCGCTCAGGGCGCGCCGCAGCTTCTGTACCTTGGGGAGCTGATCCGGCGGGATGAGCTTTTCTTCCTTCCGGGTTCCCGACAGGTCGATGTCCACGCACGGGAACACACGCTTGTCGAACAAGCGCCGGTCGAGTTGCAGCTCCATGTTGCCGGTGCCCTTGAACTCCTGGAAGATCACCTCGTCCATGCGGCTGCCGGTATCGATCAGTGCCGTGGCGATGATGGTGAGGCTGCCACCCTGCTCGGCGTTGCGCGCAGCGCCGAAGAACTTCTTCGGTCGCTCCATGGTGCGCGCGTCGATGCCGCCGGAGAGGATCTTGCCGCTGCCGCGCTGCTCCACGTTGTAGGCGCGTGACAGCCGCGTGAGTGAATCCAGCAGGATGACCGTGTCGCCGCCGAACTCCACGCTGCGACGGGCGCGCTCGATGACGATCTCCGCCACCGAGACGTGGTTGCGCGCCATCTCGTCGGCGGAGGAGGCGATGACCTCACCCTCCACCGAGCGCCGGAAGTCGGTGACCTCCTCGGGCCGCTCGTCCACCAGCAGCACCACGAGATCCATCTCCGGGTGGTTGGTGGAGATGGCGTTGGCGATCTTCTTCAGCAATGTGGTCTTGCCCGTCTTGGGCGGAGCCACGATGAGGCCGCGCTGGCCCTTGCCGATGGGCGTTACCAGATCGAGCACGCGCATGGACAACTCGTCACGCGTGGTCTCCAGCTTGATGCGCTCCTCCGGGTCCAATGAGATGACCTTGGAGAACGGCAACCGGTCCCGGGCCTCCTCCAGGGTGTGGCCGTTGACCGAGTTGATCTCCACCAGGGACATGACGCCGTTGCCGTGGCGCGAGTTCTGCGCCATGCCCTCGATGCGTAGCCCCTCCTGGAGTTCGAATTGCTTGATCAGGCTGGTGTTGACGTGCACGTCCTTCTGGTCGGGGAGGTAGTTGTTCTCCTTCAGGCGCAGGAAACCGTAGCCCTGGGGCATGACCTCCAGCACCCCGAACGCCGGCTCCGGCGGACCGGTGGGCACGTGCTCCCGTGGGGCCTGAGCCCGCGGCTGCCGCCGCCCCGAATGACGCCGCCCACCTCGGGACCCGCCGCGAGAATGGCGTTCCCCCTGGCCGCCGCCGCGCCCCCTGCGCGAGGAACCCTGTTGTTGCTGCTGCTGGCCGGAGCTATCTCCGCCCTGGTTGGATTCTCTGGACTGGGGATTGTCGCCTGAGGGTTTGGAGCGGCGTGGTCTGCCGCGCCCGCCGTTCCGGGACGGCCTGTTGCCACCCCGTTCGGGCCGGTCGGAGCTTTTCCGACGGTTCATGTGTTCTCCGGATAGGCCCGTCTCCGGGGAGACGAACCACGGTCGAATGCCGGATCCCTCTCGAGAGGACAGCGGTCGGGAGGATAGACCTCTACCGTTCTACTGAGACCTGGGATCGGGCTTCTCGCTCTCCGCCGCCAATGAGGACGCGGCGAAGGCCTGGAAACCGCGCGACCCGCCTAGAGGGCTCGCGCCTACACTACTTAAAGAAAGGGGAAGCTTCTTCATTCCCCTGGATTCCCTCTATTATATGGGGAATCCGAAACCCAAGGGTCTCTAGACTATACAAAATCCGCCACGGAGGCAAGCCGGGCGCGCCATGGCCCTGTGCTAGACTTCCTGCTCCCCATTCTCCCGGAGGAATCCCGTGTCGCGCCGCCATATCCCTCTCCTATCACTGGTTTTGCTCGCGCTCCTGGCCTGGGGGGCAGGACAGGGCCCACCCGACCGCCCGGCCGACAAGGTGGACCAGGTCATCCGCTGGAACAACCTGGGCATCGCCCACCTGGGCCGGTTCCGGGAAACGGAGGCCATCGAGGCGTTTCGCATGGCCCTGGGCCTGGATCCCGAATACGCCGTGGGCTGGATCAACCTGGGTATCGCGCACCTGGCCGCCTCCGACTACGAGGCCGCCGAGAAGGAGCTGCGCCGCGGGCTGCAGCTGTCGCCCTCGGAGCCCTACGGTCTCTACAACCTGGGTTTGGTCTACAAGGTGCAGGGCCGCAACGCCGAGGCGCTGGCCGGTTTCCAGGGCGTCCTTGCCGCCGACCCCGACGACCCGGATACCCTGTACCAGGTGGCTTCGCTGCACGCCCGGGACCGGCAGTGGGACGAGGCCATCAAGGGGTTCCGCCGCACCATCGAGCTGGCGCCGCACAACGTCTCGGCCTACTACGGCCTCGGCAAGGCGCTGGTCCAGTCCGGCGACACGGAGGAGGGCAGGCGCTACCTGCAGTTGTCACAGGAGTTGAAGTCGCAGTCGGTGATGAGCACCACCGCCGGGCTGCGCTATGGCGAGCAGGGCAAGTACTCCTATGCCCTGGAGGATGCCCGCATCCGCCAGATGGCGCGCATCCCTGCGCCGCCGGCGCAGAAGCTGCGCTACGTCGCCGTGCCGCCCGAGGACTCGGGGGTGGCGTTCCATCACGGCGGCGGTGGCGAGTTGACGGCCTCCTGCGAGCAGGGTTCCGGCGTGGCACTGGTGGACGTGGACGGTGACGCCGACCTGGATCTCTACCTGGTGAACTGCGGCGCGTCGGACGAGGCCCGCGATGGTCTCTATCGCAACGAAGGGGGATTCCGCTTCCAGGACATCACGGTGGCCGCCGGACTCGGCGGGAACCTGGGGCCGGGACGTGCCGCGGTGTTCGGCGATTACGACAATGACGGCCTGGCCGACTTCTATCGCACCGGCCCGCAGGGTGGGCGCCTGTTCCGGAACGTGGGTGAGGGCCGGTTCCAGGAGTCGGGGGAACAGGCCGGCCTGCCGTCCGGCGTGCCCTCGGCCGGAGCGGCGTGGGTCGACCTGGACCACGATGGCGATCTGGATCTCTACGTCATCCGGACGGGTGCCAAGACCGGCACAGTGCAGGGCAACCTGGTGTTCCGCAACGACGGCGGCGGCAAGTTCGAAGAGGTCTCCGGCCCCACGAAGCTGGCCGGGCGCGGCGGCGGTTTCTCCCTGGCCTTGACCGATCTGGACAACGATCGCGACATCGATCTCATCCTGCCGCGCACCCAGGGCCGGTGGCAGATCTTCAGCAATGATCGTGTCGGCACGTTCACCGACGTCGCGGCGCAGTGGATGCACGACCCGGCGCCGGCTCACGCCGTGGCCGTGGGCGACGTGAACAAGGATGGTGCCATGGACCTGGCCGCCACCGGTCCGGGCGGCTTGCAGCTTTATCTGAACCGGCCCGGCGCCCGGCTGCAACCCGACGGAGAGATCGGCTCATCGACGCTGGACGGCCCGGCGTACGGCGTGGCATTCCTGGATTTTGACAACGACGGCTATCTGGACCTGGCGGTGGTGCCCGGCGAGTCCAGCGGGGTGGCGCTGGTGCTGCTGCGCAACGTCGGCCAGGGCAAGTGGATCGATTGGACGGGGAAGGCGGGGCTGGACGATCTACCCGCCGGCCGCGGCCGCGGCCTGGTGGCTGGCGACCTGGATGGCGACGACGATCTGGACCTGGTCATCGCCCGGGCCGGGGGCCGCCCGCTGCTGTTGCGCAACGACGGCGGCTCACTGCGCAATGCCCTGCAGCTCGACCCCCGGGGCAAGAATTCCAACCGCAGCGCCATCGGGACCAAGGTCGAGGTGAAGGCCGGGCGGCTGTGGCAGAAGATGGAGGTGGCCTCGGCGTCCGGCTACCTGTCCTCGGGGCCGACCCGGGTTCACTTCGGCCTGGGCGCCCAGGAGCGCGTGGACACGCTGCGCTTCGTGTGGCCCGGCGGTGTGCTGCAGGACGAGCTCGACGTGGCCCTGGGCAGCGTGATGCCGTACGAGGAGCTGGACCGCAAGGGATCCTCTTGCCCCATCCTCTACGCCTGGGACGGTGAGCGCTTCGCCTTCGTCACCGACTTTCTCGGCGGTGGCGCGGTGGGTGCGCGGGTGGGAGCGGATCGCTTCAACACGCCCGATACCGACGAGTACGTGAAGCTGCGCGGCGACCAGCTTGCCTCCCGGGACGGGCGGCTGGAGCTGCGCATGGTGAACCAGCTGGAGGAGGTGATCTTCTTCGATGGCGTACGGCTGCTGGCGGTGGATCATCCCGAGGATGTCAGCGTCTATCCCGACGAGCGCCTGCTGCCCGCACCTCCGTTTCCCGAGTTTCGCATCTTCAGCGCCGTGCGCGAGCTGGCGCCGGTGGCGGCGCTGGACGGGAAAGGCCGCGATGTCCTTGCCAGCGTGCTTCATCTGGATCGCACCTGGCCCGATGGTTTCCGTCTACTGTCCTTCAAGGGCTACGCCGAGGAGCACAGCCTGATCCTGGATCCCGGCGATCTGCGCGAGGTCCGCCAGGTGGTGCTGCTGGCGGACGCCTGGATCGACTACGCCGACTCCACCTCGAACCTGGCGGCTTCGCACGCTGCGGCGAATCTGCTGCCGCCACGCCTCGAGGTCCTGGACGAGGACGGCCGGTGGGTCACGGCCATCGAGCAGATGGGTTTTCCGGCGGGCCTGCCCAAGACGCTGACCGTGGACCTCACCGGACGGTTCCGCCGGGACGACGATTTCCGCGTGCGCATCGTCACGAGCATGCGCATCTACTGGGACCGGCTGCGCTTTGCCATTCTGGACGACGACCCGCAGTTGCGCGTGACCACGCTGCGTGCGACGGAGGCACGCCTGGGCTTTCGTGGCTACCCGCGTCCGGTCTCGGCGGACGGCAAGGCGCCGTTCGGCTACGACTACGCCGACGCCGCCGGCAGCTCGGGGTGGAAGGACTTCCAGGGTGCGTTCACGCGCTACGGCGCGGTGGAGGAGCTATTGCAGGAGGTGGACGACCGCTACGTCATCGCCCGCCACGGTGACGAGATCGCCCTGGCCTTCGACGAGGCGGAGCTGCCGCCGCTGCGCCCCGGCTGGGCGCGCGACTACCTGGTGTTCGCCGATGGCTTCGGCAAGGACATGGACCTCAACTCGGCGCGGCCCCACCGCGTCGAACCGCTGCCGTTCCATGCCATGACTTCCTACCCACCACCGCCGCGGGAATCCGGGCCTACCGACGCCACGCGCCTGGACTGGATCCTGGAGTGGAACACGCGCCGGGTCGAGGTGCCGGTGCAACCCTTGCGCTGAGACGGCGGACGGGCTCCCTCTAAGGAGCGTATACTGGGCTCCACCGATGCACATCCAGCCAGGGCAGAAACTCTCGCACTATCGCCTCCAGCAGAGGATCGGGGCCGGCGGCATGGGAGAGGTCTGGTTGTCGGTGGACGAGGCCCTGGGGCGCGACGCGGCCATCAAGGTCCTGCCCGAGGAGTTCTCGCCCGCGCTGAGCGGACGCCTGCTGCGCGAGGCCGAGGCTTGTGCCCAGCTCCAGCATCCTGCCATTGCCACCTTCTTCGAGGCCGATGTGGCGGACGGAACCAGCTTCATCGCCATGGAGTACGTGCGCGGCGAGACCCTGAGGAAGAAGCTGCAGCGGGGGCCTCTGCCCCGGGTCGAGGCCCTGGATCTGGTCACCGGTCTGCTGGAGGCGCTGGGCCACGCCCACAGCTCAGGGATCCTGCATCGCGACATCAAGCCCGAGAACATCATGGTCACCGACGAGGGCCTGCCGCGCCTTCTCGACTTCGGTCTCGCCAAACATCTCTGGAGCGACGGCTCCGAGGCGGCGCCCACGGTGACCAT
>CBDVAL010000056.1:0-16202 GCA_965371955.1 uncultured bacterium
AGCCGGCGTGGCGCTGCTGGTCCATGTGATGATGGCGTGGACCTTGCTCTGGACGTTCTACGGCTTTCACTACTCCAGCTTCCACACCCGGCGCACCGCAACGGATCGGTTCGAGGCGGGTGTTCCCAACCTGCTGGGAAGCGAGGGACTGCTGGGCTCGTCGGTGCAGTTCGCGCAGCAGCACCGGCTGCTGCCCGAGGCCTACCTCTACGGCTTCTCCTTCGCCGTGGATCAGTCCGTGCGGCGGCCGGCGTTCCTGGCCGGAGAGCGCAGCGACCAGGGCTGGCGCTGGTTCTTTCCCTACGCTTTCGCGGTCAAGACCTCGGAGGCGCTGCTCCTGCTGATGGTCGTGGCGGGTCTGGCCAGCCTGACCAGGCGACGGGACGGTCCTCCGCGGTCCGAGACCCTCTACCGCAGCGCGCCCCTGTGGGTGCTGCTGGCGGTCTACGGCTGGTTTGCCATCCGCAGCAACCTCAACATCGGCCACCGCCACCTGCTGCCGCTCTACCCCGTCCTGTTCCTGCTGTGTGGTGCCGCCGGGCGCTGGCTGCGAATGCCGCGGCGGCGGACTGCACTGCTGCCGGCGGTGGCGCTGCTGCTGGTGGTGGCCACGGGGATGCTGGCATGGCCGGATTACCTGTCCTACTTCAACCGCCGCTCCGGCGGCACGCCGAACGGCTACCGTCACCTGGTGGACAGTTCGCTGGACTGGGGACAGGACCTCCCCGCATTGCGCCGCTGGCTGGACGGCCAGGGACTGAACCCGCCGGGCGAGACGCCGGTCTATCTGTCGTACTTCGGAACGTCCAGCCCGGACCATCACGGCATCCGCGCCTGGCGTCTGCCGGGGTTCTTCGACCTGGGGCGACGCCGGACCCTGGTGCCGCTGCGTGGGGGCGTCTATTGCATCAGCGCCTCCATGCTGCAGCTCTACGGCGCTCCGGGGGACGCGCCCTGGGGTGCCGGCGAGGAGGCCGTCTACCGCGGCCTCCTGTCGCGACTGGAGGACACGGCGCGTGCGGGGACGAGGCCCGTCCCCTATGCCGACGCCGCCATGGAGGAGTTCGATGGCCTGCGGCTGGCGAAGCTGGTCCACTACCTGCGCGGGCGTGAGCCCGACGCCGCGGTGGCCGGGTCCATCCTGGTCTTTCGTCTGACGGATGCCGAGGTGGAGGAGGCCCTCAACAAACTTCCTGCCTAGCGGGCCTCGAGCTGGAAGCCCAGGGCGCGCAGCAGTGCCTCGTCCGGCCGCTCCACCAGGAACAGATCGCCAGCCAGCTGCACGCGCCGGGGCTCGGGAAGCCCGGCAACGCGGGTGCGCTCCAGCAGGTGTTCCTCCTGGAAGGAACGTCCCACCAGAGCCACGGGCAGGCCGTCCTGCAGCGCAGCATCCACCGCACGGGGATACGCCGGATAGCGGTCCTGCCGGGAAAACCAGCGACCGACGATGTCCTCACGGCTGGCAAACGCGAGGTTCCATGGCAGCAACGGATCCAGCGAGTACACCTGATGGACTCCGCGGAGTCTGAGCTCATCCACCAGCGCTCTCTCGTGAGCCGTGTTCATGGCGTAGGCGCTGCTGCCGGCATGGTGCAGCGGGCGGGCGGAGCGCTCGCCCAGGGCAAGGAGACCGACAAGCACCAGGACCCCGGCCACGATACGGGCACTTGCTGCGGCGACGTTGCTGCGCTGCGAACCGGCCTCCAGGGCCAGGAGCAGGACCAGCACCGCGGAGACCGGCAGCAGATAACGATAGCCGAAGCCGGGGAAGCTCGTGGCCAGCGAGAGCACCGGCGCTGCCACCAGGGCCGCCAGTCCGGCGCGCTGTAGCGGGCTGGAACGACGCCGCGCGATGCACGCCGCCAGGATCAGGGTCAGCGCCATCAGTGCAAACAGCCACAGCGCGCCGGCCGCCGTGGAGAGCCAGCCGATGGGCTGCGGTTCCTCGTAGAGATACGCGCCATGAAACAGCGTGAACAGCCGCTCCGGAAGACGAAGGAGGGAACTTACTGGCTGGATCTGCTGGGTCAAGCCCGGCGACCAGTAGCCGGAGCCGCCGGCAGCCAGGACGAGCGCAACGCCGGTAGCGGCAGATCCACCGAGCCACAGGCCTGCTGCTGCACCCTCGCGCCGCTCCCACCAGAGCGCTCCCACCAGTGCCACCAAACCCGGGAACCACAGCGCCTGCGCGAACAGCACCACGGTGCAGCACGCGCCCAGCAGCAGCCAGGGCCAGCCGCCACGGCCGCGCAAGCGCGCCGCCAGCCAGAGCGACGCGGAGAAGAACAGGAAGGCCGTGATGTAGCCACCGCGGGCCTTCATCGACCATTCCAGCCAGGCAGGACACGACGCCATCAGCGCCAGAGTCCACCATGCAGAGGCCCTGCCACCCAGTCGTGCCGCAGCCGCCACCAGGAACGCACCTCCCGTGGCCCACAGCAGCAGCATCGCGGCGCGCAGCGCGCCTGCGGAGACGTCCAGGAGAGCGAACCCCAGCGCCCCGCCCAGCGCCTCCAGGCCGGACAGGCCATAGTTCTGGCCGTAGAAGAACAGTGACAGCCCCTTGCCCTGCAGGACATGCAGGCTCATCAGGCCCACCACCGCCTCATCCCCGTCCAGTGCCAGATCCATGCGCACCAGGAGATGCAGCCGCAGCACGAACAGCAGCGGCGCCGCCAGCACCACCGGCCGGACCAGTGGGCGGGCGGCATTCATGGGCGGGGACGACATGGGACTCCCTCCTGAGAGGCCGGACGGCAGCCTATCCTACTCTGAAGGAGGGTTCCTAGACTTGCGGGAACCAGGTGCGCAGTTGTGAGCCCTCGGGAATGATGTACTGATCGCGTGCCGGTCCCACCGACACCAACCCGATGGGGCAGTCCAGGATCTTCTCCAATCCCGCGAGAAACTCCCTGGCCTTCCCCGGTAGGTCCGCGAAGTTGCGCACCGCACTGGTGTCCTGTTGCCAGCCCGTGAACTCCTGATAGACCGGCTCCACCTCGGCCAGCGCCCACGACTGCAGCGGAATCGTATCGAGCACCCTGTCGCCCAGACGATAGCCGGTGGCCACGCGCACCGTCTCGAACTCGTCCAGGACGTCCAGAAGCGTGAGCGCCACGCAGTCCAGACCGTTCACCCGCACGGAATAGCGCCCCAGGACACCATCGAACCAGCCGCAGCGCCGTGGCCGGCCGGTGGTGGTGCCGTACTCGTAGCCACGCTCACGAATGCGCTCACCCATGGCATCGTTCAGCTCGGTGGGCATGGGGCCCTCGCCCACCCGGGTGCCGTAGGCCTTCATGACCCCCACGACCCCGTTCACGGCGGTGGGACCGATGCCCAGTCCGGGAGCGATGCCTCCGGCACAGGAGTTCGACGACGTCACGAACGGGTAGGTACCGTGGTCGATGTCCAGCAGCGTTCCCTGGGCGCCCTCGAACAGGACGCGGGCGCCCTCCTGCATGCGGCGATGCAGCAGATCGCCGGTGTCGGCCACATGCGGCCGCAGGAAGTCACCGAACTCTCTCAGGCCGGCCATCGTCGCGGCCAGCGGTGCAGCGTTCGTCCCGGCCCCGATGGCCTTCAATCGCCCCTCGAGCCGGCTGGAGTCCAGCAGATCCTCCACACGCAGCCCGGTGCGGCCGAACTTGGCCTGGTAGCACGGCCCCACGCCACGCTTGGTGGTGCCGATGGGCACCGCTCCCTCCTCGTTGCGCGCATCCGCCTCCAGATGATCGGGCAGGATGATGTGCGCCCGGCTGGAGACGAACAGTCGTCCGTCCACCGAGATGTCCGCCTCGGCCAGTGTGCGCACCTCCTCCTGGAACCCCTCGGGGAGGATCACCACACCGTTGCCGACGATGCAGGTGGTCTGACCATGCAGGATGCCGGAGGGAATGTGGTGCAGGAAGAACTTCTGCTTCCCCACCTGCACCGTGTGACCCGCGTTGGGACCGCCCTGGTAGCGCGCCACCACGTCCACGTGGGCCGAGAGCAGGTCGATGACCTTTCCCTTGCCCTCGTCCCCCCACTGCGCCCCGATCACAGCAATGCCCGGCATACACCTCTCCTCCTGTTGTTCCAGGGAAGGGACCCATCCTAGCAAACGGGCCGGGCCGGAACAAGCCATCCTCCCGGCGCACGGAACCTCTGCGAATTGACCGGGTCCAACTCTACGGAGGAGGTCGGGGAGAACGGATCATGAGAAACCGGTTGCCCGACAAACAGCGGGCCGCCACCGGCCTGGTGGATCTCCTGCTGGACGAAGAGGACGACGATCAAGGACGCAAGCTGGCACTCCTTCTGGCGGTGGTCCTGCACCTGCTGCTGATCACCGTGACCCTGCCCACCATGATGCGTGAGGCGCCGCAGTCACCGCCCCCGAGACCTCCGGCACGGATCAGCGCCTGGGTGCCGGCAGTTCCCCCGCTACGGACATCCATCCCGGCGGCTGAACAGACAGCGCTGGAAGCGAGGAGGATCCCGGTTCCCGATCCCGCGCCCCGGCGGCTCGAGCCGGCCACGGAACCGCTGCCGGAACTCGCGCCACTGCCGGCGACGTCGTCCGTGCCCATCCAGCTGGGCGCGCCGGAGCCGCCGCCGGGGACGCCGTCCTTGGTCTTCCGGCCCGGCCTCGACGGGGTGAGCTTCCCGGTGCTCCTGAGGAACACGCAGATCCTGCCGGACTACCCGCGGCTGGCACGCAAGGCCGGTGTGACCGGCATCGTGGTGCTGGAAGCCATGGTCCGGACCGATGGCTCCGTGGACGATGTGAAGGTTCTGCAGACGCCGGGCGGCCATCTGGGCTTCGCCGAGGCCGCCACCGAGGCCGTGCGACGATGGAGGTACCGTCCCGGCATGCAGAACGGGCGACCGGTGGCGGTTCGCTTCACCGTTGTCCTGGACTTCAAGCTGGAGTAGCGGCAGAGGCTCAGGAGACCGCCTGGGCTTCGGAGAGGATGTTGTTCACCCGGAAGATCAGGTTGTCCTGCAACTGCTCCTTGTCGATGAAGCCGTGCGCACCCAGGTGCTGCAGGAAGGTGACGATGTTCTCCCTGTAGACGCCGCTCATCACCAGCACCGGGATGTTGTGGATGCGCTCGTCCTTCTCCATCTCGCGCAGCACGTCGAAGCCGGTCATCTTGGGCATGAGGAGGTCCAGCAGGACCAGGTCGGGATGCTGGTCGCGCATCTGGCGCAGGGTCTCCACACCGTCCCGGGAAACGACCACGTCGAAACCGGCCTGTTTCAGCGTCTCCGACACCAGGACGAGCACCGTCTCGGTGTCGTCGGCGACCAGAACCTTCATGTCACTTGCACTGGGGACCAGCGAACGTTCATGGTGCCTCCCACAGACACGTGAAACGCCGGGCAGCCCCCGGGAATTCCGGCAGGCCGGGGAGCGGTCCGGGCCACCCTTACTCAAATATACTAGACGATCGGGCCAAGGGCAACAGAATCTGATAGTTGGCCGAACCGGGGACGGTCGTGGTATCCTGCAAAAGAAGCCCGGTGTGCCGGAGGACAGCGCCACCCGGGCCAGGAGGAGATGCTTCATGACGGTCGGCACGCGAAACATCCGCGCCCCCAGGGGCACCGAGTTGAGTTGCAAGGGCTGGGTGCAGGAGGCGGCGCTGCGGATGTTGATGAACAACCTGGACCCCGAGGTGGCGGAAAAGCCGGACGAACTCATCGTCTACGGCGGCTCCGGCAAGGCGGCGCGCAACTGGGAGAGCTTCGAGGCCATCGTGAAATGCCTGCGGGTGCTCGAGAACGACCAGACGCTGCTGGTCCAGTCCGGCAAGCCGGTGGGGATCCTGCCCACGCACACGGACGCCCCGCGCGTGCTGCTGGTGAACTCCATGCTGGTGCCGCGCTGGGCCACCTGGGAGCACTTCCGTGAGCTGGAGGCGAAGGGGCTGATGATGTACGGCCAGATGACCGCCGGCTCGTGGATCTACATCGGCACCCAGGGGATCCTGCAGGGCACGTACGAGACCTTTGCCGAGGTCGGGCGACAGCACTTCGGCGGTGACCTCAGCGGTCGGCTCATCGTCACCGCGGGCCTGGGTGGTATGGGCGGCGCGCAGCCGCTGGCAGGCACCATGAACGGCGCCGTGGTGCTGGTGGCGGAGGTGGACCGCGATCGCATCCAGAAGCGCCTGGACACCGGTTACGTGGAGGACGTCACGGACGATCTGGACCACGCGCTCGGCGTGTGCCTGTCGGCGCGCGCCCAGAAGAAGCCACGCTCGCTGGCGTTCCACGGCAACGCGGAGACGTTGCTCACCGAGTTGACGCACCGGCAGATCGCGCCGGATCTCGTCACCGACCAGACCAGCGCGCATGACGCCCTCAACGGCTACGTGCCGTCGGGGATCTCGTACGAGGAGGCGCTGGAGATGCGCCGCAGCGACCCGGAGCAATACCAGGAGCGCGCCATGAAGACCATGGCCGCGCAGGTGCGCAGCATGCTCCGCCTGCAGGAGCTGGGGTCCCAGGTGTTCGACTACGGCAACAACCTGCGCGCACAGGCGCAGGAGGCCGGCGTGGAGGACGCCTTCGGCTTCCCCGGCTTCGTGCCGGCGTACATCCGCCCACAGTTCTGCGAGGGCAGGGGGCCGTTCCGTTGGGCGGCCCTGTCCGGCGACCCTGCGGACATCCATCGAACCGACGATGCCATCCTCGAGACCTTCCCCGAGGAAGAGGGGTTGTGCCGGTGGATCCGGCTGGCCCGGGAGCAGGTGCAGTTCCAGGGCCTGCCGGCGCGCATCTGCTGGCTGGGCTACGGCCAGCGCGCGCGCTTCGGGGCGGTGATCAACGACCTCGTCGCGAAGGGCGAGATCTCCGCGCCCATCGTCATCGGCCGGGACCACCTGGACGCCGGCTCGGTGGCCTCCCCCAACCGCGAGACCGAGGGGATGCGTGACGGCTCCGATGCGGTGGCCGACTGGCCCATCCTCAACGCCCTGATGAACTCGGTTTGCGGCGCGTCGTGGGTGTCGGTGCATCACGGAGGGGGCGTGGGCATCGGCTACTCGCTGCACGCCGGCATGGTCATCGTGGCCGACGGCACACCGGAGGCCGGTGTGCGCCTGGAGCGCGTGCTCAACGCCGACCCCGGCCTTGGGGTGCTGCGGCATGCCGATGCCGGCTACTCCGTGGCGGTGGAGTGCGCGCGGCGCAACAACCTGACACTACCCATGGAGCCGCCGGCGGCGGACGAGGACTGAATCCCGTGGAAGATGAAAAAAGTGAACCATCGTTCGAGGGCTACCCGCTCACGCGCAACGAGTACATCACCGCCATGGTGCACTTCTACCGCGGCGAGATGCAGCGCGCCACGCAGTGGCGCACGCGCCTGGACACCACCACCAACTGGGCGGTGGTGACCGGTGGCGCCATGATGTCGTTCGCGTTCAGTCGGGCGGAGGCAGCCTCGCACGTCTCGCTGCTGCTGGCCAACCTGCTGGTTCTCAATTTTCTGGGCTTCGAGGCACGCCGCTTCCGCTACTTCGACGTATGGCGCTCACGGGTGCGCATGATGGAGGAGAACTTCTTCATGCCCATCCTGAGGCGCAACCTGGTGAGCCCGCGCGATCACTGGCGTGAATGGGTGGCCGACGACCTGGATCGCCCCACCTTCAAGTTCACCTTCCTGCAGGCCATCGGAATGCGGCTACGGCGCAACTACGCCTGGCTGTTCCTGGCGCTCCTCATGGCCTGGTTCGTCAAGCTGGAGATCCACCCCAACCCGGCGGGCAGCATCGCCGAGATGATCCAGCGCATGGCCATAGGGTCCATTCCCGGGCCCGTGGTGATCACCCTGGTGCTGACGTTCGAACTGGCTCTGGCGCTGGTGTTCATCGGTGCCAAGCGTCAGAAGGGACCCAGTGATGAAGTGATCGGGCTGGAGAAGAAGATGGAGCACTGGAAGACCTGAGCTAGTTCTCCCGCGCCGCCTGCGCCTCGATCTCCGCGTCGATACCGCGCTCGATGGCATTGGCCAGCTTCTCCTGCTCCTCGTCCAGATCCTGATCGCGCGCTCCTACCAGGACGTTCTTCACCTGCTGCAGGAGTTGAGGGTCGGGGAAGACGGTGTAGGACAGCTGGTACGCCTCCATGAGTGCGAAGTATCCGGCCGGCTCCTCGGGGTTCTCCTGCAGTTCGTCCAGGAAGGCCCAGATGGCATCGGCCAGCTCGCCCTCCTGCAGCAATTGCCGGCCGCGCTGGTACGCGGCGCCGGTCAAGCGGCGACCACCACCTTGCCGTATTCCGAGTGGAACGACAGGTCCACTCGCCGGCAAGTGCGCGTCTCGAGGTCGAAGACCACGCAGGTGTCGAGGGGACGGGAGTAGACGTGCACACTCAGCGCCGGCTCCTGGAATGCGTGCAGGTTGGCGATCTCATGAATGCTGTCGTCGCGATCGGTGGTGGTCACGGCGCCGATGCCGGAGATGGCAATCTGCGAGATCTCCTCCAGCTCCACCGGCGACGGGAAATCGGCCTTGCAGTGCACCGGATCCTTGCCCGGCCCGCCGTGGATGCACGAGACGCGCCGGTAGTTCTGCAGCGACAACATGCCCCTCTGGATGCTCATCCAGCCGAGCTGGTTGTCGTGATTGTGGATGGGCGTCCTCTGTCCCACCTCCCAGCACACCACCATGACCTCGAACAACTCGTTACGGTAAGCCAGGGTGCGCGTGTAGCTCTGCCGGCTGGGATGGCTGTACGGGGCCAGGGAGTCCGGGGTGAGCAACAGCGTGCTCATGAGCTTGAGGATGGGTCCCTGCTGGAACTCCTCCTCGGGAATGGCACGCAGTGTGCCGATGAAATCACCGATGGGAACGCGTTGGATCTGGTGCACGGTGCAAGCTCCTCCGGAACCGGTCTCTTGGTTGGTCGGCGGAGGATTATACCGGCCCCGGACCCGGTCGGGCAACCGCGGAGCCGAGTGGCCCGCGCTCCGCCGGCGCCCTATAGTTGGGACAGCGCCGGGGATAACCGCCGATCCCGCCGTTTCGAGGAGCCATGAGCCAGGAGTCGGAAGGAACCACCCCCGGCCAACCCCCGCCGGAGCCGGCTGACGCGCCGGAGGAGTCCAGCCAGGCCCAGGAGATGCTCCTGGGCAAGCTGAGGATCACCGACGGCAGGACGGTCTCCTACTGCCAGTGGACCGTGATGGGCTCCGGGGAGCAGTGGGCATATTCCGCCCTGATGCCCCTGGGCAACGACAACAATCATCGCATCGTGATGGGCCACGATGCCGATGGCAACTTCCTCCACGAGGCGTATTCCGACACCAAGGAAGAGGCCCTGGCCGCCGTCCGGGGACGCATCATGGCGTTCCTCAAGAGACAGCCGCGCTGGCGCGTCATCGATTAAGAAGTGGTTGGTGGACGGTAAGGGACTCGAACCCTCGACCTCCGCGTTGCGAACGCGGCGCTCTCCCAACTGAGCTAACCGCCCACTTCAGGGGCAGGGAGAAGGCGTGGTGGGCCGTGTTGGATTTGAACCAACGACTTCTACCGTGTGAAGATAGCACTCTACCGCTGAGTTAACGGCCCACATCCCTGGCGAAAGTCCAGCATAGCGTAACCGCGCCGCCGCCGCCAGCGCGCCTCAGATGAGCATTCGCCGGCATTCGGCCTCGCTCGCCGGCGCCACCTCGAACAACTCCTCCTGCCCCTGACGGGACAGCCGTACCCGGACATGGTGGCGATGGCGTCCACTGGAATAGCGCGCCGTGACGGCCGCAATGAGGCTCTTCTGTTTCTCGTCGGGCTCCCCTTCCACCAGCGCCAGGGGTGAGGAGCAATCCAGCGCCTCGGCAGCCCACCCGCCGTTGCGGTAGCGCTCGAGGAAATTGCACTCCACCTCGTCGCGCGCCACCACCACCTTCACGTCCGGACTCAGGCGCAGGTGCCGGCCGACCTTCAGGAACACCAGGTCCTCGATGTCGACGCTCTCCGGTCCGGCATGATCGAGCAGGTCCGTGAAGCGCCGGCCGAAGTTCTGGTCGGTAAGCATGCAACAACCGCCGGAGGGTTGCGGGTACTCCGCCACGCCGAAGTGCTCGGCCAGCTGGATCTGGCTCTTGCGACTGCGCCCGGTGATGTCGCCCAGCCGGGAGCGATCCACCCAGCCCTTCTTCTCCGGGATGGTGGGCTCCATGGCACGCGCGGAGAGAGGCCGCAGCAACATGCCTTCCAGTCCTACCTCCTTGGCGATGAGTTCCAGCGCCCGGCTGTGCTGCGACATGGGGCGCTGGCCCAGCACCTCGCCGGTGAACAGGAAGTGCCCCCCTACCTCCTCCATGTAGGTCCTGGCCCGCTGCAGCATGAAGATGCGGCAATCGATGCAGGGGTTCATCACCTTGCCGTAACCATGCTTCGGATGGAGCACCATCTGCAGGTACTCCTGTGCGATATCAAGCACCTCTACCGGAATGTCCGCGTCCGCGCCGGCGCGTAGACCCTCATGGCGCAGGCGCCGGGGGTCCTCACCGGGGCGGTTCAGGGCCCGGCGGGCGTCCGTCTTGCAGAAGCCGGTGGAGAAGTTCAGCCCCACCACCTGCAGGCCCTGCTCCTTGAGCAGGCAGGCCGCCAGGGTGGAGTCGAGCCCCCCGGAGATCAGCCCCACGGCAATGATCTTGCTGCGATCCATGTGTCCTACCCCTAGAGGCCCGGCCGGACCTCGATGAAGAAGCGCAGCGTCCCGCCGTCGCCATGGCTCCAGCCCAGATAGCCGTGCCCGCTCGACTTGCACCAGTTGGGCATATCCACGAGCGCCACCGGGTCGTCCGCCAGAATCTCCAGCACCCGCCCCGGCTGCAGACGCCGCACCGCCGCTGCTGCACGGATGATGGGCAGCGGGCAGAACAGCCCCACCACGTCCAGCATCCGGTCGGCTGCCGGCAACCTGGCGAGATCCAGCGGCGCGCTGTCGCTCGTCCCCACGCTAACCCCTCCCGGACCAGGTCCTGATTCTGACATGACCTCCGAAGACGATACCCGATTTCCCGGCCGGACCTCTAGGCAAGACCGGGAGCCACGGCCTCCGTGCCCATGCGCCGTAGTTGTTCCACGGCCGCGGGGACCACCTGCAGGGCGCGCTCGACGTCCTCCACGCGGCTGGCCGGACCCAGCGAGAATAACACCGAGCAGCGCGAGCGCTGCGGCGGCATGCCTGTAGCTTGCAGCACATGGCTGGGCTTGCCGGCCTCCCCTGTGCAGGCCGAGCCGGTCGAGACTTCCACCTGATGCCGGCGCAGGCGATAGACCATCGACTCACCCTCGGCTCCGGGAAAGGAAACGTGCAAATGGCCCGGCAGGCGCTGCGCTGACGCCGGCCCATTGACCACCATGCCCGGGACCGCCTGGCGCAGGCCCGACTCCAGTCGGTCGCGTAGCCGGCGTGTGTGCGCCCAGCGCTCCTGTTCCCGTCCGGCAGCTACCCCGGCCGCTGCCGCCAGAGCAGCCAGGCCAAGCAGGTTCTCGGAGCCCCCTCTGCGTCCGCCCTCCTGGATCCCACCCTCGATCTGCGGCAGCAGGCGAACACCGGGACGGACCCAGAGCGCGCCGCTGCCGGCAAGGCCGCCCAGCCGGGCCGCGGACAGGCTCAGCAGGTCGGCGCCGAGGACGCCCACGTCCAGTGTGGCCAGTCCCGCTCCGGCCACCGCGTCCACGTGGAAGGGCACCCCATGTCTCCGGGTGGCCAGCGCCAGCTCCGCCAGCGGCTGCACAGTGCCCAGCTCGTGATTGGCATGCTGGATGGAGACCAGTGCGATGCTGCGCTGCAGTGCGTGCTCCAGATGGGCCGGATCCACCATGCCGGAGGAGTCCGCCGGCAGCCGGTACACCTCGAACCCCTCGCGCTCCAGAGATTGCATGGGGTAGAGCACGGCGGTGTGCTCCACGGTGGAGGTCACCAGGCGGCCCGGCACGCCGCGGCATGCCGCTCGCGCGCAGCCCTTGATGGCGAGGTTGGCGGCCTCGGTGCCGCCGGAGGTGAGGATGATCTCGTCCGGATCGGCCCCGAGAAGACGCGCCACGGCTCCTCGCGCCTGTTCGATGACCTGCCGGCGGCGTTCCTCACCGGCAGGGGCCCCCTCGCGGCGCTCGCGCTCCAGCAGGTCCTCCACGGCCGCCATCGCCTCGGGCAGGAGCGGAGCGGCCAATGCGTGGTTGAACCAGGCACGACGCGGGCTCAATGTTACCTCCATGCGCCCGGCAACGGACGACGGCTGTGGACGGAGCGAGATCGTTGAGGGCCTTGACTTCGTGTGAGGGCCATCCTAACATAAGTCCCAGAAGACAAACAGGAAACTCCAATTCGAATGGAACTTCTCTCCGCCTCCCTCCTGGCACGCCGGCGCCGACGCCGGAGACCGAGGAACCCGCAACGCCCGCCGCTCCTCCCTGGACAGCGCGCTGCGTGGTGCCCCGGGGTGTGGCGCTGTTGCGTCCGGACGGTATGCAGCGGTCTCCTGGTGGCCCTGGCGTGCTCACCGGTGCTGCTGGGAGATGACGGCGATGACGCGCGCAGCTTGGACCCTGCCCTGCTGCAATCGCTGCGGCAGATCGAGAGCGCCTTCCGGCATGGCGATGCAGGCGGCCTGACTCGAGTACTTCCCCGGAACTCCAAGATCATGGTGGGTCTGGACAGCTTCTCTCGCCCCAAGGCATACTACGCGCCGGATCAGGTGATCCTGATCTTCCGCAAGATCTTCCGCAATGTCCGCGTCATTCGCTTCGAATTGGAGTACGACGACCTCGACCCGTCCCGGTCCGAACTGGTTTTCTTGCCGGCGACCTGGTCGGTGCGAAGCGAATCCTCCGGCATCAGAGATCTCCGGCTGCAGTTCACCATCCGCCGGGAGGCCGGCGCATACTATGTCCGCAGCATCAAGGAAGTGAATTAGGGCATCGAGCACGGCCAGGATCGCCATGAACTCCTCCGCACGCTCCGTTCGAGTCCTGCTACTGGGCGCTGCAGTCCTCACGGGACTGCTGGTGCAGGATCTGCTGAAGGAGCTGAGCCTGCTGGACCTGGCGTCCCGTGCCACCCTGCTGGCCGGCGGGCTGGTGCTGTGGGCTGCCATGTTGCGGGTGCACTGGCCATCGCGCTGGAAAGTGCCCGTCGTCCTCGCGTTCCTGGTGGTGCTGTGCGCCCTGGGCACCGGCCTGGCAGGCGACTGGGAAGCGCACTCCGCCCGCTCCACCTGGGAGGAGCACAGCCACGAGCAACTGCTCCTCGAGGCCGAGCAGGTTGGTGAGGAGTTCCGCGAGCTGGTGGACCGCCTGGCCACGCCGTCCGAGATGGTCGCCACGAACCCGCAGTCCCCCGTCCACGCAAGCAAGCCGCAACCCGCCGTGGAGCTGTTCGAGGAAGTCGCGCGCCTGCGACGGCTGGCGGGGATCGACAGCCCCCGTTTCGGACTGACGCTGGTGGACGGCGGCGGCGAACCGCTGGCCTGGAGCGGTAGCACGTCGATCCTGGATCGCGGCCTCTACACCGCGCTGTATTTCCACCCGACAGCAGTGCTGGTCTCCGCCTCCGCGGTGGCGACTCGTCTCTATCATCTATCCCGGGTGGGCGAGAGCGGGAACGCGCTCATCGCAGAGTACCTCGTGCGCAGCAGTGTGCAATCGGCCTCGCTGGAGGAACTGCTTCCCTCGCTGCAGGACAAACGAGAGCGCTGGAATCTGCGTTTCCTCGACTTCCGCAAGTCCGAGACCGACCTGGAGGAACTGTTCCGTCGCCACGAGGACCGTTACTGGGCCGGCTACTCCGGGGCGCGCAACACGCTCATCTTCCCTCTGCGTTCGCCGAGAGGCGAGATCCTGGCGACGGCGAGGCTGCGAGCCGCGGAGCAATCGCCCTACCTGGGATTGCTGCGGCAACGATATCGCGGCATGGTGGCCGGGCTTCTTGCCTTGGCGCTGGGCGTGATCCTCACCACCGGTCTCACCGGCTGGCTTCGGACGGATGCTTCCGGACGCCTGGGACGGGCCGCAGGTGGCTTGATGGCCGGCTCCGGGCTGCTGTGGCTCATCCGGATCATGCTCTCCCGGGGCGGGTTCCCGCACGAGATCTGGAATCTGCCGCCATTCGACTTCACCACCTTCGCGTCGCGCAAGATGTTCGACCTGCTCAATTCCCCCGCCGATCTCCTGCTCACCGGCGGCGCCACGCTGCTTCAATCGCTGGTCGTCGCACTGTTCCTGCGCCAGCTGACGAGAAAGTGGGCGGACCAGCAGGCCCCTCGCGCGTTCGGCGCAGCTTCGGTGATGGCCGTGGCCACGCTTGTGGGCCTGGGGGCAGCGCTGGGCAACGGCTTCGGCCGTTCCGTACGGCACGTGGTCTCGCACACCCGTATCGATCTGCTCTCCATCCAGCTCGCCCGGCCCGGTACCGATCGGGTCCTGATCCTCACCGCCCTGATGCTCTTCCTGCTGGCCCTGCTGTGGATCCTCGCGGCCACCACCGCCCTGATGGCGTCGCGCCTCGGCTGGTCTGCGCTATGCCCCGTGTCTGCCGTGGGACTGCCGGGTGGTCTGTCCTTCCGGGTGAGCCTCCTGCCCGGTGTGGCGCTGGCCACGGTGGTGCTCTACCCCATCCTTGTGCATGCCCACACCACTGCGCTGACCAGTTTCTTCGAGAACAACCTCAAGCCCCAGGTGCGCGACCATCGCGCGCTGCGGAGAGCCGCCCTGAGGCGCTCCATGGAGAGGGTAACGGGGGACTCCATTCTGGGCGAGGCCCTGGCCCTGGGAACGGTGCCGGACGGCAACGGCGCGGCGTTCGACACCTGGCTACGAACCACGCTGGCGGACGAAGGATTCGATTCCTCCGTGATGATCCTCGAGGCCGGGGGCGTGCCCATCGGCAGATTCTCGCTGAACATGCCGTTCCTGCCCCCGCTGGAGGAGGGCGGGCCCTACGTGGCCGAGATGCCGCGCAAAGAGTTCTTCCAGGGCCAGTACGGGCAGGAGGAGGCGCTGCGCGCGGCGGTGGAGATCCGCTATCGCGGCATGACCGTGGGCCTGGCCGTCCTGTATGTCCTGGATCGCTATCAGAACCTGCCCTTTCTCACGTCCATCGACCCCTATACGCGGATCTTCCGCTCCGTGCGGCGCCGAGCACCGGACGAAAGGTCCACGGTCGATCCCGTGTTGTTCGTCTACAGCCGCAGCGGCGAGCCCATGCCGACCGGCGCGGTCAGTCCCCCGGCACTGCCGGCCTCGTTGAGCGCCCCCCTGCCGTCCCAGGGAGAATGGCATCGCGTGTCGGGTGCCGATGACAGCAAACTCGACCTGTTGTACTTCGCGGGTCCGGGCGAGATCTTCGCCCTGGGTTATGCGGCTCGCGGATGGCTGGATGGCGTGGGGGGATTCGTCCGGCTCCTGCTGCTGTTCGAGGTCTGTGCCGGCCTGGTTCTGCTGACGGGCTTTCTGGGCAGCGCGGTGTTCGACCCATTCCGCCTGCACCCGTCGACCCTGCTCGAGTACCTCGGCCGTTCGTACTACCGCAAGCTGCTGGCCAGTTTCCTGGTGGCCTCGCTGGCGCCCTTGCTGGTGCTGGCGGTGTTCCTGGAGGGGATGGTGAATCGCGAGATCCGCAAGGAGATCGCGGCGCGTGGCCAGCGAACGCTGCAGTCGGCAAAGGCAATCCTCAGCGCCGCCGCAACACCCACCGGCGGGGAGCGAATGCCGGTGGATGACGGCATGCTCCTCGCCGTGAAGGACCTGGTGGGGCAGGATCTGAACCTCTACGTCGACGAGATGCTGCAAGCCACCAGTCGGCGGGAGCTGGTGGCATCCGGACTGCTCTCTGCAGTGCTGCCGGGCCCGGTGTATAAAGGCCTCTATCTGCAGGGCAGGGACTACCTCTCGACACCGGTGGAACACGGCGCGGTCAAACACACGCTGATGGCCACCTCCCTGCCGGAAACCGTGCTGGGCTCGCGGGCTGCGCTCACCCTTGCCGTGGGGGTCCGGCCGGGTGAGGTGGAGGCTCGCGTGGCCCAGGTGGGCGAGGCCATTCTCATCGCCACGGCCACGCTGGTGATGCTCCTGGCACTCACCGGGTACATGGTGGCCCGACGCTTTGCCGCCCCCATCCGGCGGCTCGTGGACGCCACCGGGCTGCTGGCCCGCGGCAAGCTGGACACCCAGGTACGAGTGGAGACCCGGGATGAG
>CBDVAL010000057.1:0-16163 GCA_965371955.1 uncultured bacterium
GGGTCCGGCTTCGAGGCTGGGTGCACGACCTTCTCGCATAGGGAACCTGCCGGGGCCGCCGGGGCCCCGGCACTGCCACGCGCTGGAGTCAAGACCCATGTCCTACCAGGTTCTTGCCCGCAAGTTCCGCCCCGGCCGGTTCGACGAGGTCACCGGCCAGGAACCCATCGTGCGCACCCTGCGCAATGCCATCGAGGGCAACCGCCTGGCGCACGCCTACCTGTTTTCCGGCGTTCGCGGCGTGGGCAAGACCACCCTGGCCCGCATCCTGGCCAAGTGCCTCAACTGCCGGGCCTCCGAGGCCCCGGTGCCGGATCCGTGCGGCAAGTGCGAGTCGTGCCAGGAGATCGCAGACAGCGGCTCGCTGGACGTGCACGAGATTGACGGCGCCTCCAACCGCGGCATCGACGACGTGCGCGAGCTGCGCGAGACATCGCGCTACCTGCCCAGCCGGGATCGCTACCGCGTGTTCATCATCGACGAGGTCCACATGCTGACCCGGGAGGCGTTCAACGCGCTCCTGAAGACACTGGAGGAGCCTCCGGCGCACGTGGTGTTCATCTTCGCCACCACCGAGTATCAGAAGGTCCCGGACACGATCACCTCGCGCTGCCAGCATTTCGAGTTCCGGCGCATCCCGCGCCCGGTGCTGGCGCAGACGCTGTCGAGCGTGGCCAAGCGCGAGAAGGTGAAGCTGGGCGACCGTGCCGCCGACCTGCTGGCGCGCAGCGCCGGCGGATCCATGCGTGACGCGCTGGGCTTCCTGGACCAGGCAATCGCGTACTGCGGCGACGAGATCACCGACGAGGGTCTGCGCGAGACCCTGGGCGTCATCGGCCTGGAGGTGGTGGACTCGTTCTTCGACGCGGTGACGGCAGGCAACGCCGCCGCCGCCGTGAAGCTGGTGGACGATCTGGCCAAGGGCGGGCATGACCTGGGACACTTTTGCCGCGAGCTGGTGGAACGGGCGCGCGAGCTACTGCTGCTGCGCAGCAGCTCGGAGGCGGCGGCCGTGCTGGACCTGAGCGAGGCCGAGGCCGCGGAGGCGCGCAAGCGCGCCGAGGCGTTCTCGGTGGAGGACCTGCTGCGCATCTCGGCGGCGCTCACGGATCTGGAGGCCCGGCTGCGCTGGAGCCCGCATCCGCGCTTCAGCCTGGAGATGGCGGCCATCCAGCTCACACAGGCCGGCCGCCTGGAGCCCATCGGCGAGCTGGTGGCGCGCATGGAGGCGCTGGCAGGCGGCGCAACACCGACGCCGCGCCCCGGGGGAAGCTCCGGGGGCGCGCCTGAGGAAGGAGGTTCGCGGCGGGCCGCCGGGGGGCCGAAGAGCGCCCCGCGGCGCAGCGCGAAACCGTCGGCCGGCGCAGCGGAGAGAGCTGCCGGTCCGCAGCCCACCGCCGCGGCTGCAGCGCCGGCGGTCATGCCCGCCGATTCCAAGGAAGAGGAGATCCGGCGGCGCATCTCGTCGAAACGCAGCGCATTGGCCTCGTACCTGGAACATGCCGGCGTGTTCCGGCTGCAGGGCGAGCGCCTGGTGATCCGCTTCCCCACCCGCTTCGCCCTGTTCAAGAACGGGCTGGCGCGGTCGGACAACCGGCAGATCGTCGAGCAGGCAGCCGAGGAGGCCACCGGTCACAAGGTGACCCTGGATGTCGGCATCTCCGAGGAGACCGACCCGGGCATGGAGACGATCACCAAGGAGGAAAACCGCAAGACCCGTCATGACGCCCTGATGAGCAGGGCCATGGAAGAACCGGCGGTACGCTCCTTCATGGAGACGTTCCGCGGCACCGTGGTTCGAATCGAGGAGAACGAAAACCCGTGAACATCAAGAAGATGCTCAAGCAGGCCCAGGAGATGCAGAAGAAGCTGCAGGAGGAGGTGGAGGAGATGACCGTGCAGTCCTCCGCCGGCGGCGGCATGGTCAACGTCACCATGCGCGGCAACAAGGAGCTGCTGTCGGTGGAGATCGACCCCGAAGCGGTGGATCCCGAGGACGTGGAGATGCTCCAGGACCTGATCATGGCCGCGGTGAACGAGGCCAGTCGCAAGGTGGACGAGGCCGTCCAGGAACAGATGGGCAACATGACCGGCGGCATGGGCTTCCCCGGGCTGGGCTAGCTGATGGCCGAGTACCCCGAGCCTCTGATGGTGCTCATCGAGGCGCTGCGCAAGCTGCCGGGGGTGGGCAGCAAGACCGCCCAGCGCTTGGCGCTGCATGTGATGAAGGCGCCCCGGGAGCAGGCGGACGCGCTGGCCCGCGCCGTGCAGGAGGTCAAGCAGCGCATGCGCCTGTGCTCCACCTGCTTCAACATCACGGAAGTCGACCCCTGCACCTACTGCACCGCCGAGGATCGCGACGACAGCCGGGTCTGCGTGGTGGAGGAGCCCAACAACCTGGTGATCATCGAGCGCACTCGCCACTACAACGGGCGCTATCACGTCCTGGGCGGCGCGCTGTCCCCACTCAAGGGGCGCGGCCCCGACGCTCTGCATGTGGAACCGCTGCTGGAGCGGCTGCGCCGCGGCAACGTCGAGGAGGTCATCCTGGCCACCAACCCCAATGTGGAGGGCGAGGCCACCGCCACCTACCTGGCGCGGCTGATCAAACCGCTGGTCCCGCAGGTCAGCCGCATCGCCATGGGTCTCCCGGTCGGCGGAGACCTGGACTATGTGGACGTGGTCACCATGACCCGTGCCATGGACGGACGTCGCCAGATCTGAAGCCCCGCAACAGATTTCGCTGTTCACCTCGAATCCGCACTTGAAATCTGGTATTTCACGCACTAGACTCGCTCAGACTGACTCTGGTCCGTCCGGGCCGAGCCTTCCAGGTCACGGGCGTTTTTGGAGGTTGCCAATGGGCATGGCCGTTCCTGATACGGTGATGTTCCCCGAGGAATACGAGAAGCTCCAGCACCTGGTGCGGGGTCTCCTCCAGGACGCAAACGCCAAGGTCGTCTTCCTTGTGGACAAGAATGGACAGCAGATCGCCTCGGCGGGGCAGATGGACAACATTGATACTACCTCGCTGGCCTCGCTGACCGCCGGAAACGTGGCTGCCAGCGACGGCCTGGCGCGTCTGCTCGGGGACAACGAGTTCTCGGTGCTGTTTCACGAGGGCGACCCGGACAGCATCCACATCTCCGTGATCAATGACCGCATGATCCTGGTGGTGGTGTTCGACATGCGCTCCTCGCTGGGTCTGGTGCGGCTGCGGGTGCGCAAGTCCCACGAGAGCCTGGTGGAGGTCTTCGGCGAGATGGACGCCAAGGCGGCGAAGGCTGCCAGTGCCGGCCCTTCCGCCGATTCTCCCTTTGTCGAGATCACCGACGACGATATCGACGCCCTGTTCGCGGACTGACGCCCGCCTGACGGGCTTTGAGATCATAGGACTACCGGCTACCCATGACCTTCATCAACTACGCTGCGAGAGAGATCAACTGCAAGCTGGTCTACTACGGGCCGGGGCTTGGCGGGAAGACCACCAACCTGCAGTGCATCTACGCCAAGGCGAACCCGCAGGCCAAGGGCAAGCTCATCTCTCTCGCTACCGAGTCGGACCGCACCCTGTTCTTCGATTTCCTGCCCCTGGAGATGGGGACGATTCGCGGCTTCCGCACGCGCTTTCACCTGTACACGGTCCCCGGCCAGGTGTTCTACGACGCCAGCCGGAAGCTGATCCTGAAGGGCGTGGACGGCGTGGCCTTCGTGGCGGACTCGCAGTCGGCCCGCATGGACGCCAACGTGGAGGCCATCTACAACCTGAAGGAGAACCTGAAATCGCAGGGCTACGAGCTCAAGAACCTCCCCTACGTCCTGCAGCTCAACAAGCGCGACATGCCCACCGCCGTCTCCGTGGAGGAGATGACCAGGACCCTGCAGTCGCAGGGGGAGCCGGTGTTCGAGGCGGTGGCCACCACCGGCGAGGGCGTGTTCGACACGCTGAAGGCGCTGGCCCGGATGGTGCTGATCAAGCTGAAGAAGGGGGAGACGCAGAGCCGCGCCGCGCGCTGACCCTCCCAGCCCGCCGGACAGCCCTAGAGGCCCGGCCCTGGCCTCCTGGTTGACACCAGCATGCCCGTGTCTATAATGGTGGATTCCCCCACTCAATCGGGGTGTCCGTGCGGCCGGCCCGGTCGCCGAGCGAAGGAAGGGTATTCCCAATGTATGCCGTGATCGTCTCGGGTGGTACGCAGCATCGGGTCGCCGAGGGCGACGTCCTCAAGGTGGAGAAGATCGAGGGAGCCGAGCCGGGGACCCAGATGGAGCTGGATCGGGTTCTGGCGGCCGGCGAGGGCGCCGATCTGCAGGTGGGAACACCGGAGCTGGCGGGCGCCAAGGTGGTGGCCACGGTGCTCGACAACGGCCGCCACAAGAAGATCCTGGTCTTCAAGAAGAAGCGCCGCAAGCAGTACCGGCGCACCCAGGGCCATCGTCAGGCATACACCGAGCTGCGCATCGACCGCATCGTCACGAGCTAGGGGAATCCCATGGCGCACAAGAAAGCAGGCGGTAGCACCAGGAACGGCAGAGACTCCCGCTCCCAGCGCCTGGGTGTGAAACGCTACGGTGGCGAGGCGGTGAACGGCGGCTGCATCCTGGTGCGCCAGCGCGGCACCAAGATCAAGCCGGGAAAGAATGTCGGCCGCGGCAAG
Organism: uncultured bacterium; assembly: GCA_965371955.1. Taxonomy (GTDB): domain Bacteria; phylum Acidobacteriota; class Polarisedimenticolia; order CBDVAL01; family CBDVAL01; genus CBDVAL01. The sequence continues at coordinate 4,659 of CBDVAL010000057.1, forward strand.
GACGATACCCTGTTCGCCCGCATCACGGGCGTGGTGCGCTATCAGGACCGGGGCCGGTGGGGCAAGTTCGTCCACGTTGAATAGACCCGGCCCGTTCGCCGCTCCTCCTCCCCCTTTCCACCAAACTGCCCGTCTGCCCCTGCGGTGGCGTGGTGTGCGCGGCGGGGCATCCGGCACCACCGGGTTGAGCTGATGTTCATCGATGAATCCAAGATCCATGTGGAGGGTGGAGGCGGTGGCAATGGCTGCGTCGCCTTCCGGCGGGAGAAGTTCGTCCCGCGGGGCGGGCCCAGCGGCGGGGACGGCGGGGACGGCGGCTCGGTGATCCTGCGCGTCTCCACCAACATGTCCACGCTGAACGCGTTCCGCTACAAGCACCACTTCCGCGCCACCCGTGGCAGCCATGGCGAGGGCTCCAACCGCCACGGCCGGAGTGGCGCCGACCTGTACGTCGAGGTGCCGCCGGGCACGGTCCTCATGGACGATGACAAGGTGTTGCAACTGGCCGAGCTCCTGCAGGACGGTCAGACCTGGGTGGCGGCCCAGGGCGGGCGCGGTGGCAGGGGCAACGCGCGCTTCAAGAGCTCGGTGAACCAGGCGCCGCGCACCGCCGAGGACGGCCAGCCGGGTGAGGCTCGCTGGATCCGCATGGAGCTCAAGCTGCTGGCCGACGTGGGGCTGGTGGGGTTCCCCAACGCCGGCAAATCGTCCCTGCTGGCGCGCATCTCGGCGGCCCGGCCGCGGGTGGCGGGGTATCCGTTCACCACGATCAACCCGGTGCTCGGCGTGGTGGAGGGGGACGGCTACCAGACGTTCGTCATGGCCGACATCCCCGGTCTCATTGAAGGAGCGCATCGGGGCCAGGGCCTGGGCACGCGATTCCTGCGCCACCTGGAGCGCACCCGGGTCCTGGTGCACGTGGTGGACCTCTCGCCCGACTCGGACCGCGACCCGGTGCAGGACCTGGACGTCATCGAGGCGGAGATCCGCGAGTACTCGCAGGACCTGGCGACGCGGCCGTGCCTGCTGGCGTTCAACAAGATGGACCTGGCGCCGCCGGACGCGCTGTTGCAGCGCCTGCGCGCGCGCGCCGGTGAAAAGGGGCTGCCCTGGATGGAGATCTCCGCGGCCACAGGGGCAGGACTCGAGGAGTTGATCCGGAACGTGTTTCGCACGCTGCACGAGGTCGACGCGGCGGCGGAAGGGAGCTGAGATGACGCAGCCGGCCCTGGGCATCTTCGGTGGCACGTTCGATCCCATCCACCGCGGCCACCAGGCCATGGCGCGCAGCGCCGTGCAGCGCTACGGTCTGGACCGACTGCTGCTGGTGCCGGCCTGGCAGCCGCCGCACAAGACCGACCGGACGCTCACCGAGTGGCACCATCGCTTCGCCATGGCGGCGCTGGCCTGCCAGGATCTGGACCGGGTGCATGTCTCCGCGGTGGAGAAGGTGCGCTCCGGGATGTCGTTCACCGTGGAGACGCTGGAACATTTTCGCGCCAGGGTGGGGCCCGAGACGCCGATATTGTTCCTGATGGGCTCGGACTCGCTCGCCGAGTTGCCGGCCTGGAAGGACCACACCCGGCTGCTGGAGCTGGCCCATATCCTGGTGGCGCCACGGCCCGGGGTCGAGCGTGAGGCCGCGCTGGCGGCGCTGGGTCCGGAACTGGCCCGGCGCGCCCTGCGGGGTGAGAGCGAACCGGACGCGCCGCCTGCGAACCCTGCTGGAAGTATCCTGTGGCTGGACTGGCAGCCGCTGGAGCTCTCGGGCAGCGAGATCCGGCGGCGTCTGGGGGCCGGAGAGTCCATCGAGAACCTTGTGCCGTCGCCGGTGGCCGCATATATTTTGCAGCACCGGATCTATCCGGAACCGAGGAGCATTGAATGACGCAGTCCATCCTGGAGCAGGTCCATATCGCCGTGGAAGCAGCGCAGGAGAAGAAAGCCGAGGCCATCGAGGTGCTGAACCTGGAGAGCCTGACCAGCATCACCAGCTACTTCGTGATCTGCCACGGCAGCTCCCAGCGCCAGTTGCATGCCATCGCCGATGCGGTGGGCAAGCGTCTGCGCGACGCCAAGGTGCGCCCGGCGCACGTGGAGGGCGAGGGCGGCGCCGACTGGGTGCTGATGGACTATCTGGACTTCGTCGTCCACGTGTTCACGCGTGAACGCCGCACCTTCTACAGCCTGGAAAAGCTGTGGTCGGAAGCGCCGCGCGTGGAGTTCCCGCTGCCGGCCCCCGCACAGGCCGGGCCGGGGTCCTGAGCGCAGCGTGAAGCAGCAGGAGCAAGTCGCCGGGGACGTGCTGGTGGCCGGGTCCCCTGCCATGCGCCGGCTGCTCGAGACCCTGGACAAGGTGGCATCGTCCGATGCCGTGGTGCGCATCTGCGGCGAGAGCGGCACGGGCAAGGGCTACATCGCCCGCCACCTGCATCAGCGCAGCGCCCGGGCAGCCGGGCCGTTCGTGGAGATCGCCTGCGCCAACCTGCCGGAGAACCTGTTCGAGAGCGAGCTGTTCGGCTACGAGAAGGGCTCGCACACCGATGCCAGCGAGACCCGGCGCGGTCGGCTGGAGGAGGCCGCCGGCGGCACGGTGCTGTTCGACGGGCTGGGCGAGCTGGCACCGGCGCAGCAGGCCAAGCTGTTGCGGCTGTTGCAGGAGCGCTGCTTCGAACGTCTGGGTGGCCACCAGTCCATCCCGCTGGACGCGCGCGTGCTGGTGACCAGCGCGGAGGACCTGGAGCAGACGGTGGAGCAGGGACGGTTTCGCCGCGATCTGTTCTACCGTCTCGATGTGGTGCGGCTCGAGGTGCCGCCGCTGCGCGAGCGCGGTGACGACATCGACCGGCTGGCCACCGTGCTGCTGCGCCACTATCGCAAGCTGCACCGCAAGCCCATGAAGGTGTTCACCGCCGATGCCCGTGGGCGCTTGCGCCGCCATCGCTGGCCGGGCAACGTGCGTGAGCTGCGCAACGTGGTGGAGCACGCGGTTCTCACCAGCGAGGGGCGGGAGGTGGACGCGCAGCATCTGCGGCTGGGCCGGCCTCCGGAGGCTCCCCGGCTGGTGGAGGACGGCGCGCGCCAGGGGCTGAGCCTGGCGGAACTGGAGGCGGCCTACATCCGCCGGGTACTGCTGGAGACCCGGGGCAATTACACCCGCGCCGCGCTGATCCTCGGCATCAGCCGCAAGACGTTGCTGCAGAAGCGCAGGCGCTACGAGATCCCGGATTGAAGATCACGTTCGTCTGGGTAGGGCGGACGCGCGACCACGAGATGGAGCGCGCCATGGAGCGCTACCTGCAGCGCATCCGGCGACACGCGCAGGTGGCAGTGGTCGTGGCTCCGGAGGTGGGCGACGCGCCGCAGTACTCCCTGGAGCATCGTCTGGAACGCGAGGCCAAGGGGATCCTGGAGCGCCTCCCGCGCCGCGGCAGGGCGCTGGGCCTGGACGCAACCGGACGGCAGATGACGTCCGAGGAGTTCGCCCGGCTGCTGGAGTCGGAACTCACCGCCGGGGGCGGTCACCTGCACTTCGTGCTGGGGGGGCCGTCCGGACTCTCCGGGGAGGTGCTGCAACGCATGGACCAGCGCATCGCGCTGGGGCGCATGACGCTACCGCATGAACTGGCCCGGCTGGTGCTGTCGGAACAGGTCTACCGTGCCTTTTCCATCCTGCGCGGCGGACCGTACCACCGCTAGGGGCCCGGCCGCTAGCGCGACGGCCAGTTATTCAACTCCAGTGCCAGGCCGTTCTTCTTCGAGCGCAGCGCGCGGAACGCGTCGTCCATCTTCGTCAACTGCGCGGCGAGTTCCTTGCGCCGCTCCGGGTCCTGAGTGGCCTGTATTTGCTTGCGGACCTCGTCGCGCTGCCGGGCCAGCCTGGCCTCCTGGGCCTCGAGATCCTTGATGCGCGCCTTCAGCCGGTGGTGCGGGTCGCCCGCGGAGGTACTCTCCGGGCCGCCCACGGTCTCCAGGTTCCGGATCACGATCATCGGGGAAGAAAGCCCGTTCTTGGGCAGCGGCAACGCTGTGGTGATCATGGCGTCGCCGGCCGCCTCGTTCCATTCGTGAGTGCGATCCCAATCCACCGTACCCTCCGGGAAGACCACCAGTTGGCCGGCGGGCAACCGCACCTTCGCCTTGCCGTCCGCCAGCTCGGGGTTGCCGGTAGTGCGAACCCAGGAGCCGTTCTTGAAGAACATGCGATAGTCACGCTCCACGGCGGCTGCGTTGCCGGAGAACGAGACGAGCAACAGGGACAATGCGGCGAACCAAGCGAGTTTCTTCATGGCGAGGACCTCCAGGGATCCCTCCTACCAAGGGTAAGGATCCCTTTGCCCAGGACAGTATCGGGGGCTTTGAATTGGCTGAGTTACATGGCTCAATGTACATCGCGCCTCCGCTGACGCCAGGGGCCGGTCGCAGGAACCGTGCCCCGTCGGAACGCGCACAGCCGGGTCTTGATTCGGGCCCACGCACCTGGCTCCGCGAGGGTCCTTCAACGGACTGCTGGTGAGTTCTTGACACGCGCCTGGCGTGATATGCTAATAATAGTGATGCTGGGGCCACTGGCCGCTCTCTCGCAGGCCACCACCGGAAGGGTTCGCACCCCATGAAAGTTCGCACCTTCATCTCCCTCGTGCTGGGCTTCCTGGTGGTCTCCGCCCTGGCCCTGGCCATCCTGCGCAACCTGGACCTGCTGAAGGAGCGCTTCCAGATCACGAGCGATACGTCGCTACCCGTGTACGGCATGCTGGTTCTGGTGTTCTTCTCGGGGCTGTGTCTGGCCTTCATCTACAGCCTGCTGCAGGACTCGCACAGCGTCATGGAACGCCTGCGTGGCTGGTGGGGGACGCGGACGCGTCGCGCGCAGGATGAGCGTTACCGCCGCGGCATCGAGGCCATGCTGGGCGGCCATGATGAGCGGGCTCTGGAGATCTTCTCCGAGATTCTGACGCGCCGACCGGATCATTTCGAGGCGCTTCTGTTGTCGGGCGATGCCCTGCGCCACGTGAAGCGGTTCGATCAGGCCATCGACCGGCACAGGCGGGCGCGGCACCTGGAGCCGCAGGACCTGCGGCCGCTCTACTCGCTGGCCGACGACTACGAGGACTCGGAGCAGTACGACAAGGCGCGGCTGGCACTGTCCAAGATCATCGAGATGGAGCCCAAGAAGTCGCTGTCGGCGCTACGCCGGCTGCGCAAGCTGCAGATGAGGGAGAGCGACTGGGAGGGCGCGCTGCGCACCCAGGGCCGCATCGAGTCGCTCATCGAGCGCACGCCGTACAAGCTGGAAGCGGAGAAGCGCTACAGCGTCGGTCTGCGCTACCAGATCGGCGCCGATCTGGCGAGCCACGGCAAGCCGCGGGAGGCCGTGCAGCATCTGCGCAAGGTGCTCAAGGCGGAGCCGCACTTCGTCCCGGCCCTGCTCAAGCTGGGCGAGACGCAACGCGACAGCGGGGAGCCCAAGGACGCGCTGGAGACCTGGCGCAAGGCCTTCCTGGACACGCACGCGCCCATCTTCCTCACCGCGCTGCAGAATCACTTCCTGGAGAGGGAAGAACCACAGGTGGCCATCGACACGTTCCGGGGGCTCATCGCCGAGTCGGGCGACCGGGACGTGATGCCGCGTTTCTTCCTCGGCATGCTGTTCCTGCGCCTGGAGATGATCGACGACGCGTACCGCGAGTTCGACCGGCTGCAGGGCCGCGTGGACCATGCACCGGCGCTGCACTACTACCTGGGCAAGACGCTGGCCAGGCGCAGCGACTCGGTGGGCGCCGCCGCGGAGTTCGAGCGTGCGTTGAACCAGGTGGACATGCCGCAGCATCAGTATCAGTGCACGGTGTGCGCCGCGCGCTTCCGCAAGTGGCGCGATCGCTGCGAGGCGTGCGGCGAGTGGAGCAGCGTGGAGATGGACCTGCGCGAAGCGCGCTCCGCGGAGGAGATGGGACTCGCCTCCACCCCGGTCTACTCGGCCTGACCGACCCATGCCCGCGCCGACACCAGACCTTCCGGCCTGGCCTCTGGTTCTCATCATTCTGGACGGGTGGGGCTGGCGTGAGGATCCTGAACACAACGCCATCCACCACGCCGCGCCGCGCCACATGGATGAGCTGGCGGAGCGCTTCCCCACCGTACGGCTGGATGTCTCGGGTGGATCCGTGGGACTGCCGGACGGCTACATCGGCAACTCCGAGGTGGGCCACCAGTGCATGGGGGCCGGCCGGGTCACGTTGCAGGGCCTGCGTCAGATCTCGCACGCCATCGACACCGGCGAGTTCTACGAGAACCCGGCGCTGGTGGGGGCGTTTCGCAGCGCCGGCGCACGTGGCGCGGCGGTGCACGTCTACGGTTTGATCTCGGACGGCGGCGTCCACAGCCACATGGACCATGCCAAGGCGCTGGTGCGCATGGCCGGCAAGCAGGGCTGTCAGCGCCTGTTCCTGCACGCGTTCACCGATGGTCGCGACACGCCGCTGGACAGCGGCCTGGGCTACGTCTCGGACGTGGAGGCCTTCCTGCGCGCGCAGGGTCTGGGGCGCATGGCCAGCGTGCAGGGGCGCTACTACGCCATGGACCGTGACAAACGGTGGGAACGCACCGAGCGCTCGTACGCGGCGTTGGTGCGCGGTGAGTGCAAGGAAGCGGACTCGGCAGCCGAGGCCATTCAGGCGTCCTACGACGCCGGCGAGACCGACGAGTTCATCCAGCCCACGGTGATCCAGGAGGACGGACGGCCGGTGGCCACGCTGCGCGACGGCGACAGCGTCGTGTTCATCAACTTCCGCGCCGACCGCGCCCGGCAGATCACCATGGCTCTGAACCAAGATGGCTTCCGCGAGTTCTCCGTCTCCGACCGGCCGAAGCTGGGGAGCTATGTCTGCTTCATGAAGTACGACGACGGATACGGGCTGCCCGTGGCATTCGAGAAGGTGCGTCCGGAACAGGTGGTGGGCCATGTCCTCGCCCAGCACGGTATCACGCAGCTGCGCTGTGCCGAGACCGAGAAGTACGCCCACGTGACCTACTTCTTCAACGGAGGCCGCGAGGAGCCGTTCACCGGCGAGGAACGCCTGCTCATCCCCTCGCCGGCGGTGGCCACCTATGACCTCAAGCCGGAGATGAGCGCCCCCGAGGTGGCACAGGGCGCCGTCAAGGCGCTGCAGAGCGGCAAACACCAAGTGGTGGTGCTGAACTTCGCCAACGCCGACATGGTGGGACACACCGGCAACTTCGAAGCCGCCGTCCAGGCCTGCCGGGTCGCCGATGAGTGCGTGGGCAAGGTGGTGAAGGCCACCTTCGACCTGGGGGGCAACGTCATCGTCACCGCCGACCACGGCAACGCCGAGACCATGGTGGATGCCCGCACGGGCACCCCACACACCGCCCACACCCTCAACCCTGTGCGCGCCATCCTTGCCGGCGACCTGTTCCGCGACCGCGCCGCTCGCAAAGAGGGCACCCTCGCCGACATCTCCCCCACCCTTCTGGAAGCCCTGGGCCTCGCTGCCCCGGACGTCATGGTCGGCCGGTCGCTCCTGACCTGAAGCCAAGTATATGGTTGGGGTCAGTCGCCTGGTTTGACAGGTCCCTCTCCCCCTGCACTACGACCGCTCAATTCCCCACTACGCGCCTGACCCCTTTCCCTATTTCCCGTCCCAAGCATTCTCCTGTCTCACCAAGATATGCTTCGGAGCGCCTTCACCGACGCTGCCTGGGGACTGCAGAGTTGCAGGGTGACCAGCTTCCCGATCTCCTGGCACATGGGCAACGCGGGCTGTATCGGGGTTCCCAGGGACGGTCTGGATCACGCCCTGGTCTTCGAACACACGCTGCTGCCCACCGACGAGTTGCAAGAGTTGAGCTTCCAGCATGCGTTCAACGCCTACAGCGACGGCAGTCTCTTCGATACCGCCCAGATCGAGATTGACCACGACAGCGACGGAGTCTATACGCTCCTCGATGTCCATCTCGACGCTGGTGACCATGCCGCCAGGCGACACGTACTTCCTGGTGACGTCGGACATCGGCTGCAGAGAGAGCGGATACGGCGTGGACTCGGGCGGGTCGCCGAGACCGTCGGCGCCTGTTTCTTGCAACCCGCAGTAGATCCGCGCGTTTCTGTGCGTCGGCTTCAGCATGCAAACGTCGCGGCTCTTGCCCTCCTATCCGGCATCGTCCGATCCTCCCGGCGCGCTCGCGTCGAGGCTGGCGGCGAGGGCGTCGAACTCCGGGTCGCCGCGGAGCCAGGCATAGTCGCGGTGCTCGGCCAACCTCCAGGCCCTGATGGAGTGGGCGTGGGCCGTCGGCACCTGGACCTCGCCTAGGAGTTCTGCCCGACGGCGGAGGTGACGGATCACCTCGTCGCGGTCCCGCGCGAGGGCGTGGTACCAGGCGAGGGCATCGAGGGCCGCGACGCGCCGCCCGAGGGAATCAGGCTCCTCGAGCGAGGCGGCCCTCGCGGCGACCTCCCGCGCCTCGCTCTCGCGTCCGCTCAGGTGGAGCGCCACCGCGTGCAGCGCGCACGGCCGGCGCCGGGGATCCGAGGCGCAGACCTCGCCGTAGTGGGCCACGGCTTCCTTCAGCTCCGCCGCGGCCAGCGCCTCGAAGCCGGGGTCCCCACGCAGGGAGGAGAGATCGAGGTGGCCCCTCAGGAAGATGGGTGTGTCGTGCGCCTCGGCCTCGCGCCGCAGCATCTCCACCGCCCGGGCCTCCTCGCCCGCCAGGGCCCAGTAGGCGGCAAGGACCCACATTCCATCCAGGCTGTCCTCCATGCTGCCCGCCTTCCCCACCGTGTCGCGTGCCTCCTCCGGGTGCCCGGTCCGGTGCAGCACGTACGCGTACTGCGCGCAGCTCTCCTGGTTCGGCATCAGCCCCTCGCAGTGGTTCCGGAGAGGGGCCCGGGCCTCGTCCCACTCCCCGTAATGGAAGAGGAGTTCGCCGAGACTCCACTGGGACATGGGATTGTGAGGGCCCAGGGCGAACGCCTTTCGGAGCAGGTCCAGGCCCTCCTTGGTCCGGTACTTCGTGAGCAGGTGCCAGCCGTAGTGGATGTGCGGCCAGACGTTCGTCGGGTCGAGGCGCAAGGATTCCTTCCAGTCACGCACTGCGCCCTCCTGGTCCCCCTGCTCCGATCTCTTCTCACCGCGGTCGCCCAGGAGGCCGGATCGGAGGGCAACGGTGAGGTCGTCCCGCGCGAGGACACTCGTGAACTCGCCAACGATCTTCCCGTCAGGGTCGTTGTGCCAGAGGGCGTAGGTCCGGCAGAGGTCTCCCCAGGGTGCGTGCGGATCGATCTGCTCCAGCTTCTCGCAGGCCTCGATGGCCTTCTCGGCAAGGCCCGGTGTCCCCAGGAGAAGCCCCGCGTTCGGGAAGACGTCCACCGCCAGGAGAAGCGCGTCCGGCTCGTCGGGGAACGCCTCCATCAGCTTCTCCACCTCCGGGACGGCGGCCTCCAGGTCCCAGCGGCGCACGGCCGCAAGTGCCTGGATGTAGGCCGGAGAGCGCGCCAATTCCTCGTTGCGGGTCATAGCCCCGATGAAGTCGTAGAACTGCGCCGCGACCGCGCCCAGGTGCGTCGCGACCTCGCGGGCCAGGCCCGACGCCAGGGAACTTAGCGCATTCTTGCCCTCCCCGACCTCTGCGTCCGTCCCCCACACGATCTGGTTCGCCGCCGGGTCGACCAGGCTGATCCTCGCGCGAATCACCTTGCCCCCATCGCGTGTGACGGAACCCGTGAGAAGCTGCCCGGCTCCCCGTTCCCGGGCCGCTCGCGCCTTCGCCTCGGTCCCCCCATCACCCAGTTCCCCCACCTCCGGGACCTGCAGGACCTCGAGGCCATGCTCCATGGTGAGCTTCTGGGCCAGGGTCTCGGCGAACGCGCGACCCACATAGTCCGCGCCCGCATCCTGGCCGCGCACCTCCAGTGGCAGGATGAGGAGCGTCCGCGGATCCGGCCCCACGAACGTCCGGCGCAGCAGCCACGCTCCGGTCACCAGAGCGACGAGGGCGACGACCGCCGCCGGGATCCAGAAGCCCCGCGGCAGGCGTGCGGCACGCGCCCGCAGCCAGCGCAGGAACGGCACGGTGACCTCGACCGTCCCCTGCAACTCCCGGAGGTCGACGGCCAGCTCGTCGGTGCCCTGGTAGCGCTCCTCCCGATCCTTGGCGAGGCAGCGGTCCAGGATGCGCTCCAGCTCCGGGGTCACCGCGGGGTTCAAGCGCGACGGCGGCGACGCGGGCTCCTTCAGGACCGCGGCCAGCGTGTCCACGTGGGTGCGCCCCTCGAATGGCCGCTTCCCGGAGACCATCTCGTACAGCATGCTCCCGAAGGAGAACACGTCGGACCGGGCGTCGACGGACTCGCCGCGCGCCTGCTCCGGCGACATGTAGGCCGGGGTCCCGAGGATCCGCCCCTCGCGGGTCATCTCCTGGGTAACCGTCTCCGCCTCGCTGAGGTTGGCGGGATCGAGCGCCGGACGATCGTCGAGCAGCTTCGCCAGGCCGAAGTCGAGGATCTTGACGTGCCCGTCCGGGCGGACCATGACGTTCTCGGGCTTCAGGTCGCGGTGCACGACGCCGGAGCCGTGTGCGCCGGCGAGCCCTTCGGCCGTCTCCGCCGCCAGCCGCAGGGCGACGGGGATCGGCAGCGGACCCTCTGCGAGGAGCGCGCGGAGGGGCCGCCCGTCCACCAGTTCCATGGCGACGAAGACGAGCCCGTCCGCCTCGTCGACCTCCAGGATCATCGCCACATTGGGATGGTTGACGGCGGCGCCGGTGCGCGCCTCGCGCAAGAGCCGCCGGCGCCGCTCGGGATCGCCGACGAGCGCGGGGGGAAGAAGCTTCAGCGCGATGTCCCGGCGCAGCTTCTCGTCCCGCGCCTTCCACACCACGCCCATGCCGCCCTCGCCGATCTTCTCGATCAGCCGGTAGTGCGACAGCGTGTCGCCGGGCTGGAGCGGCGCACCGGGGATGTCCGGGCTATCCATCGCCGAGCTTCGCCTCGCCGGTGAACGTCTGGCAGCGGGTCGCGTCGAGGGCGAGGTCGGTGGACAGGACCCTTACCGCCACGTCGCGGCCGAGGGTGGTGTCGGTCGCCTTCCACACGACCCCCGTGCCGCCGGCGCCGATCCGCTCGACAAGGCGATAGTGGGAAAACGTCTGGCTGGGCTCGAGGCGCCTACCACGGCCCTCTCGATGAGTCGAGTCCTGCCCGAGTGCGACGCGCATGGTAACCAACCTCCATGAGAGGAACAGCTACCGCTTCCGTTTGTGGCGGATCCACTATTCCGGCAGAGTATACCTGAGAAGCGACTAGCCCGAACAAGTGGGGCCCCGAGAAGGCCCCGCTTGAGTTTGCATCATGTAGCCCGCAGTTACGGGTTCTGGAACCGTGCCGTGGGAGCGCCACGAATGCGCTGGTTCCCCGAAGCCTTCGGACCGGCGTAGTCGCACGACACCAGGTAGTAGTCGAGCGAGCCACCGAACGCGGTGGCATCCGTG
>CBDVAL010000058.1:0-16096 GCA_965371955.1 uncultured bacterium
GGAGTTCCATTATCACTCATTCTGTTTCTCCATGAATATGCGACGGGGGCGGTAATGGATTGACCGGAGGATAACCAAGGGCTCTGACTGCTCCATGCACATCAGTATACCAATCATCTCTCGCCGGGGGTGGAGGGGGAGGTGGCCGCGGAGTCCGTGACTTCGACAACAGGGGAGTTGGGGGAAACACCACCGTCAATGTCACCATAGAGGGCTCGCTCCTCGGGACCGATGAGAACGAGCTCGCCCGGTCGATCCAGGGACTTCTGAATACAGCGCAGAGGGATGGACGTTGAGCGAAGGAGGAAACATGAGAAACGGCAAGCTGATACTGCTGCTGGCGGTGGCACTCGTGGCCCTGGCCTGCGGTTCGGCGGAAGAAGACCCGGGCCCGGAGGTGCTGTCAGAGTACGAGGAGGTCGTGTGCTACCCGTGCGACGGGAACGGACCACCCTTCGTGGACCGCCCGGCGGGGTCGCCTGAAGGAGCTCTCCTACGCAATGTCTGCTGGTCGAAGGGGAGCAGCCTTGCCGAGAACTGCTGGTACAATTGCCCGGAGCCAATCTTGGAGAACTACGACAAGGGCGCGGAGCTTTGCGTAGCGCCGGCCGTCGAACCTCCGACCAATTGAGCGGAAGTCAGCGGCGCTTGGCCTTCAGGTAGGCTTCCACGGCATCGGAGACCACAACCGAGATCGGGCGGCCCTGCTCGGCTGCATGGACCCGGAGCCGGCGGTCCAGGTCCGGGAGAAGGTAGATCATCCGGGGCTTCTTCTTCGGGGGTGCTTTCTTGGTCGCCATGGCAACAAAGAGGATACTGGCAAGGTAGTTTCCTGTCAACCTTGCCTCAGCGATAGTTTAATAGTATACTTACCCTCCAGAAAGGAGGGCCCGCCATGACCAAGGATGAGAAAGCGGAAAGCCTTCAGAGAATCATGGCCCTCATCGAGAGTTTCAACGATAGGGACGATGATCCCGGCGAGCCCTTCCGGCTCATCCAAGGCGGGGCACAGGACAGCACCCAGCAGCCCGACGATCCGGCACCATCCCCCGAGTCAGAGGAAGTGGCTGCCGGTGACGACGAGGAGCTGGCGGTCCCGAGGGCATGCGACGCAGACGAAGCCGCCTATAACCTGATCACGGCCGCCGAGGAAACCGCGCTCCTCCTCAGTGAGGTGTATGGCCACCTGGTTGTGGAGAGCGATTACATCGGCGAGGACAAAGCCAGGCTCCGGAGAAAAGCAACCTCGCATCGGCTCTGGAACGAGTGCGTGCAAACCTACGCGGAGAAGCTGGCAGACGCGGCGGGGGGCGCGAGGGCCTGCGACCTGCTGAAGATCGCGGAGGACGCTGCTGCAGAAGGGAGGCGCGACCGACAATGAAACCACGACTCATCAAAAAGAAGCTGCTCGAGCTGGGGAAGACCATGGAGCGCCTGTCTTCTTCCTACAAGAAAGGCGCGAAGTTGGTCCGGGAATTTGCTAGCGGCGGTGATGTGAAGCAGCTAACTATGAGCAAGGTCTGGGATGATCTCAGCGATGATCTCGACCGTGCCACGGGTCTGCAAGAGTTAGTCAAAGCGGAATCGGAGCGACGGAGGTTCGGACCGCGTTGTTGACGAGGAGGAGGTAGAAATGCTCGGACTGAGACTCATCGACCTGGAAAACCAACTCGAGAAGTGCGAAAAGGAAATGGAGAGAATGGAGGAGCCAGGTGTCAAGATCCACCCGGCCGTGATCAGAAAGGCAGAACGCCTTCGCCGCCAGATTGACGGCGTCTACGCCAAGATGAGCGACGCCACAGCGCGGAGAAACGCAGCAGCCTCAGAGCGCGCCGCCGACGCCTCCGAACGCAACGCGACGGCCGCGTCGGACAACGCAGCGGCGTCAGCACAAAACGCACGTGCTGCCGAAGCGATGGCTGGGCATGCTCGGGCGCTCGAGGCTGCTGCGAAGGCGTCGGGGAGAAACGCCGCGGCCATGCTAGTGGCAAGTTGGTCCCTTGTGTTCGTGGCGCTTGCGCAACTCGCGTTTCTGTTGTCTGGAGGCTGACATGGCGATCTACAAGAAGTTCCACAAGCGGTCCGGCGTGGAGTTCTACTACATCCGGTTCGAGAAGCAGGACGGCCGGCGGAAGAAGGAAAAGGCCGGCACGACGATGAAGCAGGCACGCGACCTGCTCAAGAAGAGGCTCGGCCAGGTCGCTGCAGGAACGTACGTGGACCCGAGGGAGCAACCCCGCCGGCCAACCTTCGCCGAGTTCTCCGAGCGGTTCCTGAAGGACTACGGCAACCTGCTCCGCTCGGACTACTACGCCAACCGGGTCAAGAGCCTCAAGAAGTACTTCGGGGAGTTCCAGCTGGACCAGATCACCCGGGCCGAGCTGGACACGTTCACCAGGGAGCGCGGAGAGACGTTCGGTCCCTCGACGGTGCGCAAGGATCTGACGGTCCTGGGGACAATGTTCAAGCTGGCGGTCCGGTGGGGAGTCCTCGAGGCCAACCCTGCCGCCGATGTGAAGAAGCCACCGGAACCGAAGCACCGCGATCGCTACCTGTCGCGGGAGGAGTACGGCCAGCTCCGTGATGCAGCGCCGCCGTGGCTCCGGCCGCTGTTCCGCCTGGCGGTGGTGACCGGGCTCCGGCTCAAGGAGCTCGTGGGGCTACGGTGGGACGAGATCGACCATGAGGCCGGCCTGCTGCACGTCTCGGAGGACAACAAGACAGCCACGCCCCGGGTCATGCCCATGGGCCAGGTAGCCCGGGAGGTTCTGGCCGGGCAGGTGCGGCGCCTGCGGGACCCCCACGTGTTCCTGGACGCAGCCGGCAAGCCCTACACGTCCCAGGAGGCCCGGAACCGCATCAGCCATCGCACCCGGGCCCTGATGAAGTCCCTGAGCATCCAGGACGCCAGCTTCCACACCCTGCGCCATACGGCGGGCTCCTGGGCCGGCCAGGCTGGAGAGACCGGCATGGCGATAGCGCGGTTCCTGGGGCACGCAGCCGGGACCGTCACCGAGCGTTACGTCCATCTGGACCCCGACCACTTCAGGGGTATCGTTGCGATCCTCGACTCAGCAGAGAAGGGCGCGTGGGCCCCCCAGCGGGCCCCCCAAGAGAAAACGGGAGTTGAGGCAGGCGGGGCGACAGTTGTAAGCTGAGGCATTGGAAGGACTTGGATGCATGCTCGTGCAGCTCGGTCGGATGGCTCCTTTGTCAACCGGGCCAAGGGGCCGCGCGGACGGGGGATTTGCAGGGCGGCACCGAGGCTGTCTATAATCGCCGCCGCCCCCGACGCCCCGGAAGAAGTCCGGGGCATCCCTCTGGGCGCGGCCCTGCGTCGCGCAGGCGGACAGTGAAAGCCCTCCGATTGACTAGGCCGGCGCCTCGTTCGCTGGAAATGGTAGACGTGGCGGACCCGGTCTGCGGGCCCGGAGACGTGCTGCTGCGCGTGCGCGCCGCCTCGCTGTGCGGCACGGACAACCACATCTACCACTGGGACCCCTCCATCCGGCCGCGCATCGAGAAGGCCACCGGGGGAGTCTCCCGCAGCCTGACCATAGGACACGAGTTCTGCGGCGAGGTGGTGCAGGTGGGCGCCGAGGTGCGCGGCGTGGCCCGGCAGGCTTCGGAGCCCATCCAGGTGGGTGACTTCGTCTCCGCGGAGTCCCATATCGTGTGCTGGGAATGCTATTCCTGCCGGCGCGGACAGCATCACGTATGCGAGAACGATGTCATCCTGGGGGTGGAGCGCGACGGAGGGTTTGCCGAGTATGTCGCCATCCCGGCCACGTGTGCCTGGGTGAATCGGGAACCCATGGTGCCCGAGGTTGCCAGCGTCCTGGAGCCGTTCGGCAATGCCGTTCATGCCGCCACGGAGTACCCGCTGGAAGACGCCAGCGTGGTGATCTTCGGGGCCGGCCCCATCGGACTGTTCACCGTGGTGGTGGCCCTGGCCGAGGGAGCGCGCGATGTGGTGGTGGTGGACCCCATGGCGTTCCGTCTGGATCTGGCCAGGAAGGTGGGGGCGACGCGTTGCATCCGGACCGTCGCGCTGCCGGCGGAAGATGCTGCAGGGCGGGAGGCGGAACGCGACCGGGTGGTCCGCACCATTCACGAATCGTGCGCCGACGGGCGGGTGGACCTGTGCTTCGAGATGAGCGGCCACCCCGACGCCATCGACAACGCCCTGCGGGCCCTGCGCCGCGGCGGCAAGATGATCGCCTTCGGGCTGTCCCGGGAGAACGAGGTGCCGTTCCGGCGCTATTCGCAGGATGTGGTGTTCGGCGGGATCACGGTGAAAGGGATCATCGGAAGGAAGATCTACGACACCTGGTACAAGACGCGGGCTCTGACCGCCCGGCCCGACGTGCGGGAGAAGATCCAGACGGTGGTCACGGATGTGCTGCCTTTCCAGGATTGGAACATCGGTTTCGAGAAGATGGCGCGCCGGGAGTCGGGAAAAGTGGTGCTGCGGCTGGACTGATGAGGCCTTTGACACCCCACCGGGCACGTGCTATATTCGTTCATGGCCTTTCGAGGTCGCCCGACCTTGACGAGGCCATCTTTGTGTTTACCGGCTCTTCCCGGCGCCAGCACGGGTCGGCACTTCCCGGGAGTTGGAAGATCCCGGCCCACAGACGGGTCCTCGCCGGGGGAAATGAAATTGGCTCGTAGCCTACCCTCTCACCCAATCTCCTCGCTTCTGTTGCTCTTGCCCCTGCTGCTGGCCCCGTCCTGTGCACATCAGCGGGGCGTGGGCGAGATCTCGCCACCGAGGCCGGTTCTGGTGGCAGCGGATCGCGAGCCGGAGCCGGCGGTGGAGGTGCAGCCTGATACCGATGCCATGCTGGAGGAGGCCGTGTCGCGCTCCGTGGACGCCTACCAGCGCGCACTGGAGTTCTACCGCGTGGGGGACATCGAGGCGGCGCGCGAGTGGTTCGATCGCAGCCTGAGCGCTCTCCTGGACGTGGATCCGGTGCTCCAGGGCGATCCCACGCTGGAACTGTACTATCGGGACCTCATGGACAACGTCCACGAGTTGCTGTCCCATTGGCCGGAAAAGCACGCGGGGCCGTCCCAGGAGTTCGAGGACGGCAGCCCGGTGGACGAGCTGGAGCAGGTGGACGCCGAGTCGGCGCCGCAGCCGAAGGTGGATGCGGTCACCGGCGAGGTGGTCTACGACATCCCCATCGAGATCAATGGACGCGTGCAGATCTTCCTCGATCTCTACCAGGGCAAGTGGCGCGAGCGGTTCGCCCGGGCCTACCGGCGCTCCGGACGCCAGATGGACATGATCCTGCGGGTGCTTGAGGAGGAGGGCGTGCCGCTGGACCTCGCCTACATCCCGCACGTGGAGTCGGCGTTCAAGCCCAAAGCCCTGTCCCGGGTCAGGGCCTATGGTCTGTGGCAGTTCATGGCGGCCACCGGGCGCAACTACGGGCTGCGCATTGACTACTGGGTGGATGAGCGCGCCGATCCGGAGAAGGCCACGCGTGCCGCGGCGCGTTACCTGAAAATGCTGTATGGCATGTTCGGTGACTGGAACCTGGCCATGGCCTCCTACAACGCCGGCGAGTACAAGGTGCAGCGTGGGCTACGTCGCTCCGGCGTGGATAACTTCTGGAGCCTGGCAAAGACGCGCTATCTGCGTCGCGAGACCAAGAATTTCGTGCCGGCCATCCAGGCCGCCATCATCATCTACCGTGACCCTGCGAAGTACGGCTTCGATCCCGACGATCGCGAACCCCCCTGGGATTTCGAGCGCATCCAGGTGGATGGGCCGGTGGACCTGATGGTCCTGGCTGAGTGCGCCGGCACCGATCTGATGTCGCTGCGCACCCTCAACCCGGAGTTGCGCCGCAACACGGTGTATCCCGAGGGCTCCTCCTATAGCCTGCGCGTTCCCCCGGGCAGGGGAGAGGCCACCCTGGCGAGGCTGGCCGGGATCCCGCCGGGACAGCGGATTCGCCAGGTGGAGCACGTGGTGCGCAAGGGCGAGACCCTGTCGTTGCTGGCGTCCAAGTACGGCACCAGCGTACGCGCCATCCAGACCGCCAACGATATCCGCGACCCGCGCCGGGTGCGCGCGGGGAGCCGGCTGATCATCCCGCTCACCGACGGCATGTACGCGGCACGCTGGCTCACCTCCACGGAGCAGGACGCCCAGGGCCGCAAGGTCTATACCGTGCGACGCGGTGACAACCCCTACCGCATTGCCCGGCGGCACAATATCTCGCTGGACAACTTGCTCAGGTGGAACGGGATGAACAAGCGATCGGTGATACACCCCGGCGATCGCATCTATCTGCAACCGGCCGGCTCCGGGACGCGGGTCGCGGTTGCTCGCGCCGGGCGGGTCCCCGCACCGCGTTCGCCCTACGTGGTACGCCGCGGTGACACCCTCTCGCGCATCGCGTGGCGGCAGGGGGTCAACCTGAAGGACTTGCTCGCCTGGAACGGGCTGCACGCAGGTTCCGTGATCCGTCCCGGGGACCGGCTCTTGCTGCGCTCCGCCCCCGGAGCGCCTGCGCCTCCACCGGCGTCGCCCAGGGCACCGGGGGGTAGCGAATATGTGGTGCGCCGTGGGGATACTCTCTACGAAATCGCCCAGGACCAGGGGGTGCCCGTGGACGTTCTGCTGGCGGCCAACGGCCTGCACAAGCGGTCGGTGATTCACCCCGGCCAGCGTCTGACGCTGGCGGTGGAGGTGTCACAGGCTCCGGCGGCGGCGAATCCCATCGTCTACGTGGTGAAGAAGGGAGATACGCTCTACGACATCTCCCGGGCACACGCGGTCTCGGTGACCGAGCTGTGCCGCTGGAACGGCATTTCCCGGCGTGCGGTCCTTCATCCGGGTGATCGCCTCACCTTGCACTCACGTTGAGGCGGCCACCTTCCACTCTGCGGTTTGAACCGCACCCCCCTGTTTGCTAGGATCTCTCCTCCGTCCACCAGACTGTTGTGCCGCTACCATCAGGGAGCCTCATGGACAAGGAACGGAGATATTTTGTTCTCCGCCGATTGCACTCCCTCTCCGGGATCTGTCCCGTGGGGGCGTTTCTGCTCGAGCACTTCTACACCAATTCCTACTCCGTCAAGGGGGCGGAGATGTTCAACGAGAAGGTGGCGGCCCTGAACGATCTCCCTTACCTCTACCTACTGGAGATCGGGCTCATAGGGATCCCCATCCTGTTTCATGCCGTGCTGGGCGTCGTGATCACGTTCGAAGGGAGCGCAAAGCTGCGAGCCTATCCCACGGCCAGGAACTGGTTCTACGTCCTGCAGCGCGTCACGGGGATGTTCCTGGTGGTGTTCATCGCGGTCCATGTGACGCTCACGCGGTTCAGTGGAACCCCACCGGACCGGCTGTTCGAGCACATGGCGTCCTATCTCAACAACCCGCTGATGTTCGCCTTCTACGCGCTGGGCGTGCTGTCGGTATCGTTCCACTTCGGCAACGGTGTGTGGGGATTCCTGGTAACCTGGGGAGTGCTCACCAGCCCGCGTTCGCAACGCCTCATGACCTGGGCCAGCATGGGTATCGTGGGCATCCTCAGCTTCGTCGGGATCAACTCGTTGCTCGGCTTCCTGGACCTGTCGGTGGGGTTCCTGCAGCGGTAGCACCGCGCATCGGAGAGGTCAAAAAAGATGGATTCTACGCAGCCACGGGTGATCATCATCGGAGGAGGCCTGGCGGGCCTCATGGCGGCCATCCGCGTGGCGGAGATGGGCGTGCCGGTGGACCTGTTCTCCCTGGTGCCCGTGAAGCGCTCCCACTCGGTCTGCGCCCAGGGCGGGATCAATGCTGCCGTGAACATCAAGGGAGAGGGGGACTCTCCCGACATCCATTTCTACGACACGGTCAAGGGAGGCGATTTTCTGGCACACCAGCCGCCCTGCAAGGCCATGGCCCACGATGCGCCGGCCATCATCAACATGCTGGACCGGATGGGCGTGATGTTCAACCGCACCCGCGAGGGGCACCTGGACTTCCGCCGCTTCGGCGGCACGCTCCACCACCGCACGGCCTTCGCCGGGGCCACCACGGGACAGCAGCTGATCTACGCTCTGGACGAACAGGTACGCCGTCACGAGGATGCCGGCCGTATCAAGAAGTACGAGTTCTGCGAGTTCCTGGGCACCGTACAGCACGGCGGCCGCTGCGCCGGGATCGTGGCGGTGGACCTGTACACCATGGAGGTGCGCACCTACGCCGCCGATGCGGTGATGCTGGCGGTGGGCGGCCCCGGCATGGTCTACGGGCGCAGTACCAACTCCACCGCCAACACCGGCTCCGCCGCTGCCTCGGCCTACTGTGAGGGCGCGCACTACGCCAACGGCGAGTTCATCCAGGTGCATCCCACCGCCATCCCGGGCGTTGACAAGCTGCGCCTCATGTCCGAGTCCGCCCGCGGCGAGGGGGGGCGCATCTGGGTGCCCCGGACCAAGGGCGATACCCGCGAGGCCGGCGAGATCCCCGAGGCGGAGCGCTGGTACTTCCTGGAGGAGAAGTATCCGCGCTACGGCAACCTGGTGCCCCGGGATATCGGCGCACGGGAGCTCTACGAGGTCTGCGTGAATCAGGGGATGGGCATCGGCGGCGAGCTCATGGTATATCTCGATGTGTCGCACCTGCCCCGGGAAGAACTGGACCTCAAGCTGGGCGGGATCCTGGAGATCTACGAGACGTTCGTCGGTGAGGACCCCAGGGATGTACCGATGAAGATCTATCCGGCGGTGCACTACTCCATGGGCGGGCTCTGGTGCGATTACGAGCGCACCGCCGACGGCATGCTGGACCTCGAGAGCCCGAGGAATCACTGCACCAATATCCCCGGGCTCTACGCCATCGGCGAGTGCGAGTACCAGTATCATGGGGCGAATCGTCTCGGGGCCAACGCGTTGCTGAGCTGCATCTTCTCGGGGCGCGTGGGCGGTCCGGCGGCGGTCCGCCACGTCCAGGGTCTGGAGCAGCGCGCCATCCCGGCCTCCGCCTACGATGATGCTCGCCGACGCTGGCAGTCACGTCTAGGGGAGATCCTGAAGATGAACGGCAGCGAGAACCCCTACCGGCTGCACCAGGAACTCGGTGATGTGATGACCCGCAACGTGACCATCGTGCGTGAGAACCGCAAGCTGGAGGAGGCCGACCGGAAGATCCAGGAACTCATGGAGCGCTGGCGCAACGTCAACGTCCTGGACAGCGGTGGTTGGGCCAACCAGCCGGCATTGTTCGTCAACCAGCTATGGAACATGTTCGAGCTGGCGAGGGTCATCACGGTGGGCGCGCTACGCCGCGACGAGTCGCGAGGAGCGCACTACAAGCCTGATTTCCCGCAGCGCAACGACGAGGAGTGGCTCAAGACCACCATGGCCACCTGGACGGAGCAGGGGCCTGAACTGTCCTACGAACCGGTGGACACATCACTGGTAAAACCGGTGGCACGACACTACGACTGAGGACCCGGGGCATGCAGGAACGAGAGATCACAATGAAGATCCGGCGGCAGGATAAGCCGGGCTGTGCTCGCCGCTGGGAGGAGTTCTCCATCCCGTATCAGAAAAATCTCAATGTGATCTCTTGCCTGATGGAGATTCGCAGCAATCCGGTGACCAGCCAGGGGCGGCCCACCACGCCCCCCGCCTGGGAGCAGAACTGCCTGGAGAATGTCTGTGGCTCCTGTAGTATGCTCATCAACGGGCGGCCGATGCAGGCGTGCGCGGCGCTGGTGGATCGGCTGGCGCGACCCATTGTCCTGCAGCCCCTCACCAAGTTTCCGCTGGTGCGGGATCTCATCGTGGACCGCCAGCGCATGTTCGATCTACTGCGCAAGGTACACGCATGGATCCCGATTGACGGCACTCACGATCTCGGGCCCGGACCGGAGATCTCGGAGTCGGAGCGCGCGCAATCCTACACGTTCTCGCAATGCATGACCTGCGGCTGCTGCATGGAGGCGTGCCCGCAGTTCGGGCCCGGCAAGGATTTTGTCGGGCCGGCGCCGCTGGCGCAGATCCGGCTGTTCAACGCCCATCCCACCGGCCACATGAACCGGCGCGAGCGCCTGTTACCGGTGATGGGAAGGGGCGGGGTGACCGACTGCGGCAACGCCCAGAACTGCGTCACCGCCTGCCCCAAGGACATCCCGCTGCTGGATGCCATCTCTGAAGTCAACAGACAAGTGAGCGTGCAATGGTTCCGAGACCTGTTCAGACCGTAGCAGTCCTCATGGTGTTCGGCTTCTTTCCGGCTGCCCAAGGTCAGCCTGCACAGGAGCCGGGGGGGCGGGAGCCCACCGATCTGGAGCGCATCCTGCAGCACACATACCTGGACCAAAGCTTCGTATTGCGTGCGGACGTGAAGATGAAGCAGGTCACCTCGCGCCGCGTGATCAGCAGCACGGTTGCCGGCGGCCCGGCGCTGGATCTCCTGCGTCCCATCACCGTGATCACGGGGGACGGTGTGTTCTACCTGTCAGATTACGCCCGCAAGGAGCGCCTGGCCAGCGATGTGCATCTGGCGCTGGGCAGCCCGGACATCCTGCCCTCCGGGGACCCGCAGGGGGGGTTCGTGCAGACGGCCGACGTGGTGGAGATCTCCGCCGCGCCGCGAGTGGTGATTCGCGCCGGAGATCTGGCCCGGATCACGGGGGTCGCGGAGGTGCCCGGCGCGACCCAGGTGACCCTGGAGGGCCCTGGAGGGGGCGTGGCGCAGGTGCTGGTGCGCTCGGGGGCCGAGTTACGCCGCCCCGCGGAGGAACGGGCCGATGGCTTCACCGCGGCGCTGGGACGACTGTTGTTCCTGGTTCCGGACGATCCCGAGCGATGGATGCAGGCCATCTGGTCGGAGAACTTACGTACGGCCATCCGCGAACACAGGGTGGTGGAGGAGATGACCCACGAGCAGGTCCTGCTGGCGTGGGGCACGCCGCTCTACATCACCGGCGATGAGGAGACCGCCACGCAGGTCTGGACCTACCAGCGCGGCGCCACGTTCAAGGAGCAGCTACGCAACCGCACACGGGTCTATTTTGCCGGCGGCGTGGTGGTGGAGGTGGAGGAAGATCGGTAGCTATTCATTGTTCTTCCAGACGATCTCCGGGTAGGGTTTCTCCTCCGGTACCGGATCCGGTTCCACCGTGACATGGACGTCCTCGCCCTCCAGCCTGACCGGGTAGCGCCGCACCTTCGCCCACTCCACGTTGATGCACTTCCCGGTGTCCAGGTCGAATTGCCAGCCGTGCCAGCTGCAGGTCACGGTGCGCCCCTTGAGCTCGCCGCAGCTCAGGTCCGCCCGCATATGTGGACAGGCGTCATCGATGGCCACGAAATCACCCTGCAGGTTGAACAGGGCGATCTGGTGATCCTCCACACGGATGGTCCGCCCCTGGCCCGGCGCCACATCTCCCGCAACTGCAATCTTGAATTCCGGCATGACAAGTTCCTCGACCTGGAGCAGGCGACGCCGCAGCAGCGCATTATAACCCCGGGGGGCACCGGTTGCAGTACCATGGCTGCATGAACGCCGCCGCATTGACCCGCCGCATTCGCGAACAAGCGTTGACTCTGGGATTCACCAGCGTCGGTGTGGCGCCGGCCCAGGCCTCGCCCAATGAGGATTTCCTGATGCGCTGGCTCGCCGAGGGCCGTCACGGCGAGATGGGGTACATGGCGCGGGGCCCGGCCCGGCGTGCGGATCCGCGCGCGGTTCTGCCCGCGGCCCGTTCGGTGTTGTGTGTCAGCCTGGACTACTACCCGTGGAGCAGACCGCGGGAGGACGTCGACCCGGCCGGCATGCTGGACCACGTCTCGGTCTACGCGCGCAACGACGACTACCACGAAGTCATGGCTCCCATGCTGCGCAAGCTGCTGGAGTTCGTCCACGCGCAATCCGGCAAGGCCGTGGATGGACGTGCGTACGTGGATACCGGTCCGCTGTTGGAGCGCGAGCTGGCAGCGGCGGCCGGGCTGGGCTGGGTAGGGAAAAACACCCAGCTCCTGGATCGCAGGGGGTCGTGGTTCTTCCTGGGCGAGATCCTCCTGGAGGCCGAACTGCTGCCCGACTCGCCGGTGCCCGATCGTTGCGGTTCCTGCACCGCCTGCATCGATGCCTGCCCCACCGATGCCCTGGCTGATGG
Organism: uncultured bacterium; assembly: GCA_965371955.1. GTDB lineage: Bacteria > Acidobacteriota > Polarisedimenticolia > CBDVAL01 > CBDVAL01 > CBDVAL01. The sequence continues at coordinate 12,138 of CBDVAL010000058.1, forward strand.
CTACCTGCTGGACTCGAGGCGCTGCATCTCCTACCTGAACATCGAGCTGCGCCGCGCCATCCCGGAGGAATGGCGCGCGCCCATGGGGGAACACCTGTTCGGCTGCGATATCTGCCAGGACGTGTGCCCCTGGAATCGCAAGGCACGGTCGCCGGCCCGCCCGGAGTTCGAGCCCCGCCCTGCCCTGGAGTCCGTCACCCTGGCCCAGCTTCTGGGGTTGTCGGCCGAGGAGTTCTCCAGCCGTTTTCGCGGCAGCCCCATGACACGCGCCCGACGGCGCGGCATGGCGCGCAACGCGGCGGTGGTTCTGGGCAACCAGGGCGACCGTGAAGCGGCGACCCCGTTGGCAGGGGCGCTACGCCAGGATCCGGAGCCGCTGGTCCGCTCGCACGCCGCCTGGGCGCTGGGCCGGCTGGGCGGAGCAAAGGCCCGCGGGGAGCTGGAACGAGCCCGCCGGGCCGATCCGGATCCCGACGTGCAACAGGAGGCGTCCGCCGCGCTGGAGGGGCGGGCCTCTAGAGCGGCCAGAACACCGGGATGAGGAACGTCGCCACCAGCCAGAGGGTGGCATTGAGGGGAAGGCCGACCCGCAAGAAATCCTTGAAAGAATAGCCACCGGGCCCGTACACGAAGGTATTGGTCTGGTAGCCGATGGGTGTGGAGAAGGAGGCGGAAGCCCCGAACAGCACCGCCATCAGGAAGGCGCGCGGGTTCACCGCCAACGCGCCGGCGGTGGACAGGGCGATGGGGACCATCATTGCCGCGGCGGCGTTGTGGCTGACGACTTCGGTCAGCAGGTTGGTCAGCAGGTAGAAGCCGGAGAGCACGAAGATGGGCCCGGCCCATCCGCCGAGATCGAGGATGCGCGTGGCCAGGAATTCGGCCGCGCCGCTCGTCTCCATGGCCATGCCCAGCGACAGCGTTCCGGCGATGAGCACCAGGATCGACTTGTCCACGGATCGATAAGCCTGCCGGGCCGAGATGCAGCCTGTGATCACCATGAGCACCGCACCGGCCAGCGCCAGCACCATGATGGGCTGGAGCTTCAGGGCCGCCAGCACCACCACCGCCCCGGTGACCGACAGGGCGACCCACGCCTTGCGCTGATCCACCACCACATCCCGGATCTCCTCGAGGACGATGAAGTCGGGATAGTTGGCCAGCCGGCTCAGGGGTCCCTCCTGGCCCAGGATGAGCAGCACATCTCCCACGCGCAGCCGGATCTGGCTGAGCTTTTCGCGCAGGTGCTCTCCATGCCGCTGGATGGCGAGCACCTGGACGCCGTAGCGCTCCGGCACGCGCACCTCCTCCAGGGTGGATCCCAGGAGCGCGGAGTTGGGGTTGATCACCAGCTCCGCCAGTGCCATCTCGCGCTGGCCGGCAGTAGGCTCCGGCGGCCCCGTCACCCCCGGCGCCAGGGTCACGGAGGGGGAGCGCAGCAGCGACATGATGGGATTGACCTCGCCCTTGATCAGGAAGGCGTCGCCTTCCTGCACCTTCAGGTTGTGGAACGTAGGCCAGAAGATCACCTCGCCACGGATGAGCTGAAACACCTGCACCTCGTCACCGAAGCTCTCCACCACCTCCGCCACATCGCTTCCCAGCAGCGGGGAGTCCGCCGGGACAGCGATCTCGGTGAGGAATTCCTTGATCCGCCCCGTTGCATACGTGGTCACGGTTCCGTGGGCCGGCAGGAAGCGGTGGCCGATGAAGTAGATATAGGTGATGCCGACGACGACATAGACCGCCCCCAGTCGGGTGAACTCGAACATTCCCAGGGGAGGAAAGCCGTGCGCCTCGGCCATGGAGTTGATCAGCAAGTTGGTGGAGCTGCCGATGAGCGTGCAGGTGCCGCCGAGGATGGCCCCGTACGACAGCGGGATGAGGACCTTGGAGGGCAGGATGTCGGACTGATTGGCCAGCGACAGGACCAGCGGAAGGAAGATAACCACCACAGGCGTGTTGTTGATGAACGCGGACATCACCGCCACGGTCACCATCAGGAGAACGGTGAATCGAAGCTGCTCGCCATGGGAATAGTCCATCACCTTCTGGGCCAGGGCGCTGAGGGCGCCTGTGCGCAGCAGGCCGGCGCTGAGGACGAACATGGCGGCGATGGTGATCACCGCCGGGTTGGCGAAGCCGCGGACCGCCTCGTCGGGGCTCAGGATCCCCAGGCCGATGAGGCTGAGCAGGATCAGCAGAGCCACCACATCGACGGTGAAGGCCTCCGACGCGAAGAGTATCAGCGCGCCTGCGAGGATCCCCAGAACGATGTACATCTCCATACCGTCAACTCCTCGAACCGCTAGCGGTGGCTACCCGCGTCACTCTAGCCTGGAAGTTCCCCCCGGGGAAGGCCGGCGACCCTGAGTCTCACACCCCCCGGGCGACGCCGGTTTTCAGTGGCGCTGGAAAGCGCGCTGACCTCCCACCCAGGTCTCCAGCACCACCGTTGCCGGGATCTCCGCCGCCGGCACGGCCAGCGGATCACGGTCCAGGACGATGAAGTCGGCAAACTTGCCGGCGGTCAGCGATCCCAGGTCGGATTCCTGGAAAGCCGCGTAGGCCGCGTCCCGGGTGAAGCCACGGATGGCCTGTTCCGGTGTGAGAGCCTCCTCGGGGCTCCAGCCGCCCTCGGGGACCCCGTCCAGCCCCTGGCGGGTCACGGCTGCGTAGATTCCCAGGAACGGGTTGGCCGATTCCACCGGGAAGTCGGACCCCAGAGGAAGATGCTTTACCCCGGAGCGCAGCAGGCTGCGCCACACGTAGCCTCCCCGGGAGCGTTCCGCGCCCAGACGGTCCGGCACCCAGGGCATGTCCGAAGTACAGTGCGTCGGCTGCATGGACGGGATGACGCCGAGCGAGGCGAAGCGGTGCTGATCGTCCGGCGACAGGATCTGCGCGTGTTCGATCCGCAGCCGGTAGTCCCCGGCGGGGGCGTCCGCCAGGGCACGCTCGTACACATCCAGGACGATGCGATTGCCGCGGTCTCCGATGGCGTGCGCTGCCACCTGAAAGCCTGCCTCCATGGCGCGCCGGGTGATGGCCTCGACGCTCTCCTCGGAAGTCACCAGCAGCCCGCGATGCTCCACCCGGTCGCTGTAGCCTGCGAGCAGTGCCGCCCCGCGCGATCCCAGCGCTCCATCCATGTACACCTTGAAGGTCCGCAGGGTGAACCGGTCGCCCCGGCCCAGCTCCGGTTCACGTCGGAACCAATCATCCACTTCCCACTCGTCATCGCCCAGCATGGCGTAGACGCGCAACCCCAGCTCTCCATCGTCCACCATCTGTCGGTAGAGATCCCAGTCGTCGTAGTCGATGCCGGCGTCATGCACGCCGGTGAGGCCGAGGGCCAGGCAATGGTCCACCGCCAGGCGGATGGTGTCCCGGTCCTGCTGCGAAGAATCGGGCACCACCGACTCCACCAGAATCTTGGCGTTGTCGATGAGCACGCCGGTGGCACGCCCGCTGTGATCCCGGACGATCTCCCCGCCGGGTGGGTCCGGGGTGGCGTCATCGATCCCGGCGGCCTGCAGGGCGAGATGGTTCGCCAGCACGGCGTGTCCGTCCACGCGCGTGAGCAGAATGGGGTGCTCGGACGACAGTACATCCAGACCGGCGCGGTCCGGGAACTCCTTGGCCGTCCAGTCGTTCTGGTCCCATCCTCGGCCGTGAATCCACGCACCGGCGGGGGTCCGCGAAACCCTTTCGCTGGTCCGCTGGAGCACCTCCTCGAACGAGCGCGTCCCCACCAGGTCCAGGCGTTGCAGGGCCAGGCCGAGGTTGTGGAGGTGCCCATGGGCATCGATGAGGCCGGGCAGGACGGTGCGTCCCTCCAGGTCCACCAACGTGGTAACGCCGGGGCAGAAGTGGTGGTCCTGCAGGGTGGAGTCCTCGCCCACGGCGAGAATCCGATTGCCCTGCACCGCCAGCGCCGTGGCGTGGGGCAGGTTCTC
>CBDVAL010000059.1:0-15694 GCA_965371955.1 uncultured bacterium
TCAGGACCTGGATGGCGACACCTGTGACGATTGTTCTGTGGTCCAGCCTCCGGATACTGCGAACGACGGTCTGGACACGGATGGTGACGGCGCCTGTGACGCCGGCGATCCGGACGATGACGGGGACGGCTACTCCGATGCGGATGAGACGACGAACTGCCTGCCGACGTCGGATCCGCTGAATGCTCTCTCGACCCCCGTCGACACGGACTCGGATGGTAGCTGCGACACGCTGGACCCGGACGACGACGGGGACGGCTACTCCGATGTGGACGAGACGACCAACTGCTCACCGACGTCGGATCCGCTGAATGCTCTCTCGACCCCTGTGGACACGGACTCGGATGGCAGTTGCGACACGCTGGACCCGGACGATGATGGCGACGGCGTCCTTGACGGTGTCGACAGCGCGCCGCTGGATCCGACGCAATGTCAGGACCTGGACGGCGACACCTGTGACGACTGCTCGGTGGTGCAGCCTCCGGACACGGCGAACGATGGCCTGGACACGGATGGCGACGGTGTCTGCGATGCCGGCGATACGGACGATGACGGGGACGGCTACTCCGATGCGGACGAGACGACGAACTGCTCACCGGCCTCGGATCCGCTGAACGCTCTCTCGACCCCTGTGGACACGGACTTGGACGGGATCTGTGACACGCTGGACCCGGACGATGATGGCGACAGCATCCTCGACGGTGCCGACAGCGCGCCGCTGGATCCGACGATCTGCCAGGACCTGGACGGCGATACCTGTGACGACTGCTCGGTGGTGCAGCCTCCGGACACGGCCAATGACGGTCTGGACACGGATGGCGACGGCCTCTGTAATGCCGGCGACCTGGACGACGATGGTGACGGATACTCCGATCTGGACGAGACGATCAACTGCTTGCCGCCGTCGGATCCGCTGGATCCTCTTTCGACGCCGGTGGACACCGACGGGGATTTCATTTGCGATACACTGGATCTCGATGTCGACAATGATGGCGTGCCCAACAGTGTGGATTGTGCCCCCACCCTGTACTCGGTGAGTGGGGATCCTGCACGCATCGGGCCGACACTACGCTATGTCGTGGGCAGCGGGGATACCCTGGAATGGGACCACACGATTATCGGAAACAACCACTTGCACAACCTATATCGGGGTTCGTTCACCACACCCGTGACGTTCTCCTACAACCACTCCTGCAAGGGTCTGGGGATCATCGGGACGCAGATTTCAGACTCCGATGTGCCGGCAGCAGGGGAGGGGTTCTACTATCTCGTCAGCAACGTCAACGTTTGCAGCGAGAGTGACCTCGGTCTCGACGGGAGTGGGGGAGTCCGCCCCAACGCGCTGCCCTGTGCGGTGCCCAGTGCCGACACCGATGGGGACGGTGTGCCGGATCTCGTGGACAACTGCCCCCTGAGTCCAAATCTTGATCAGTTGGACGGCGACCGCGACACGTTGGGGGACGCTTGCGATGCCAACCCCGAATTTGTGCGCCTCCCGGGAGTGGCCAACCACTGATTTGTGTGTATCTTCAGAGAGGAGTTCATCATGGGAAACACAAACCTACGTCAGTTGATACTCGGGAGCCTTCTCTGGGGTTTCTCCACGGGAGCCACCCTTGCCGTCATTCGTACAGTAGACGATGACCCCGGGGCCGATTTCACCAGCATCCAGGCCGCCATCACCGCGTCCGTGAGCGGCGATGTAGTGCTGGTGAGTTGTGGAACCTACTTCGAGAATATCGTCATGAAGGACGGCGTCGATGTCCTCGGTGCCGGCGCCGAATGCACCACGCTGGACGGTACGTCCAGCGGAACGGTGGTGACCTTTAATATGGTGGGGGCGGGCACCGAGTTGTCGGGATTCACCATTCAGAACGGGCTGAGCTTCAAGGGCGGCGGCATTTTTGTCTCGGGAAGCAGTCAGCCCACCATCTCGCGCAATATCATCAGCTACAACAGAGCGGTGCTGACCGGAGCGGGCTATTACGGCTACGGGGGAGGGATCGCCGTATATAACTCGGCTCCCACCATCAGCAACAACCTTCTGGCCGGAAACATGGCAGAACGGACCGGAGGCGGGTTGGACATGTATTTCGGCTACCCCACGGTGAGGAACAACACCATCGTCGGGAACGAGTGCTTTCGCCCCGGAGCATCGGTGGGCTACGGCGGCGGAGTCTACGCCCTGTTCTCCGACCCGACGCTGACATCGAACATCATCCACGATAACCTCTCCGAGGGCGGTGGCGGGGGCATGGACGTCGTGAACTCCGTGTACGACGTGACATACAACGACCTGTTCCAGAATGCGCCGGCGAACTGGATCTGCGCCGATGCCGGCCTCCCGTGCTTGAACCCCGGACCCCCTCCACCGCCCGGAAACGTCTCCATGGATCCGCTGCTGGAGGGAGCCGGGCCGAACGCCGGCCGCTATTGTCCACGAAGCAACTCACCAGCGCTGGACGCCGGCCCGGTGACGCCACCGACCGACCCGCTGGACTTCTTCGGGCGCCCGCGCGTCCAGGATGGTGACTTCGACGGGACCGCCATCGTGGACCTCGGCTATTGCGAGACGGATGAGATCAGCTCCCTCCTGGTTCACGGCAGCGGTCTGATCACCTGGGACCCGAGCGTCAACGGGTCCGCGGTGTACAACCTGTACCGCGGGGATTTCAACGTGTTCCTGACCTCCTGTGCCACCGCCTGCGTGTACACCCAGAACCCGGGTGTGGTCACGGAGGCGCGCCGGTTCTGCGATGTGGTGTCGCCGAGCTTCATGGACACGGACGTTCCTGCGGTGGTCGGCGAGGGCTACTTCTACCTGGTGACCGGGGAGGACATCCTGGAGGGACGGCTCGGTTGGACGGGAAATATCCTGCACGTCAACGGTAACCCCTGTCCCTGATCCGCCGCGATTGCTAGCGCGCGTCCAGCATCTGTAGTACCTCGGTCAAACGCTCACGGCTCCTCGGGGACAGATCCTCACCTTCCAGGGCCTGCAGGGCCTTGCGCCCGTCGGCCAGGTCGCCTCGGCCCAGGATGGCCAGTGCCTGGGTAACTGCCTGCGGGTCGTCTCCCTTCGCCAGGCGCGCGAACAGATCCACGAGGACCTGGGCAGCAGGTCTGCGCAGCTTCTTCTTCGCAGTCGGCTCCAGTGCAGCCTGCAGGGCCACGACGGCCTCGACTCCCATGGACAGTAGCGCCAGACGGGCTTCCCGGGGCACTCCGGCGCTGGTGTCCTTGCCCTGGCCCAGTGCCGCAACCAGGGCCTGGACCGCCACCGGATCACGATTCAAGAGGGTAGCGCGGATGGCAATGATGCGCCGCCGCTCGGGGCCGCGGCCGATCTCGGCGGCGAGGTACTGACCCAGGGTCTGACCGCCGAAGTGTCCACGGCGGACACGAACCCGGAAGTTGCCCGGCCGCAGCAGCCGAACCTCGATGCGACGCTCCTTGCCCGGAGGAACCTTCGATATGGAGTAGAAGCCCAGGACGTACTGGGCGCGCAGTTGTTCGCCGATGCGGACGAAGATCTCCTCCATGGGCAGGGTTGACGCCACATAGTGCATGCCGCCGGTGCGTTTGGCGATCCCGGCCAGGCTCCGCTGTTGCATCTGGAGGTTCGGGGGGCGGAGTGGCGGTTGCAGAAGCACCGCATGCATCTCCACCTCGCCGCGCCGCAGGTATTCATCGGTGTCCACGGCGGTGAGCGTGCTGCCGAAGTCCACACCATCAGTGAGGACCACCAGCGCCCGCCGCCGAGTCTCCTCGCGGCCCAGGAGTAGCAAGCCTCCCCTGGACAGGGCGTCGTACAGCCGCGTGACGCCGCCCCAGTCCTGGAAGCTGGCAGTGGCGGTCTCGATCTCCTGCGGCGTGGAGCCCGGCGGGGCCAGGGGAAAACTGCTGTTGTTGAACGCCTCCACGGTGGCTCGATCACCTTCGCGCAGCGTTTCCGCGAACAGGCGGGTCGACTGGCTCAGTTTCTCCCAGAACGGCTGCGTGGACTGGCTTGCATCGAGGAGCAGCTCCGCGGCAAGCGGGCGGTCGTCCGGTGCGAACACGTCGATGATCTGTTCGTCGTCCTCCTCGAGGACCAGTACCTCCTCCTTCCGGACATCGGTGAGCGGACGGTCTTGATCGTTCAGGAAGGTCACGCTGACCAGGACGAAGTCCGGAGCCCGCCCGGTCACTGAAACGATGGTGACCGGCCCCAGAACCGGGATGGAGAGCAGGTCGTAGGCCCGCTCGCCGTCCGAACCCTCCGCGGTGACGCGGATGAGGTGGTCGCGCAGCGGATCGATCCCATCCCAGAGCGCCTCGAACGGCGGCTCCCTGTCGATGGAGATCGGGGTGCCGTCCACGAGGAACGTGACCTCTCGCACCTGGATCCCCGGAGGCACGTTCACCGTGACGGTCAACATGGTGCGTCCGCTGAGCAGGTCGCCCTTGTCGGGCTGCGCGATCTCCACGGTGAGACCGGAGCTCGAGGCAGTGCCGGCACGGGCCCCGGACGCCAGGAGAAGGCCGGCAACACAGACCAGCGCCGCAGGGGTGGAACGCATCAGCTTGCCTCCTCCTCCAGCGTCGAGAGCAATCGGGCCAACCCGGTTCGGGTCTCGGCGATGAGATCCCGCTGGAGAAGTTCTTGAAGAGCCTGGCGACCCTTGCCGCGATCGCCATGGCCGAGCAGCAACAGGCCTTCCTCCAGTTCTTCCTGGTCTCTGCGTCGGTCCAGAACCACGAACACATCCGCCAGGACCTGGGCGAGACGCCGGGCGGTCTCCTCGTCCGACTGCGACAACGCGTCGCGCAGGTGGGGAACGGTTACCGCGCCAAGATGCAGCAGCGCCAGTCGGGCCTCCAGGGCCAGACCGGCAAGAACATCGTCTCCCTCGGAGAGATTCCCCACCAGCGCCTGGATCACTTCGGGCCCCTGATGCCGGCCGGCGGCTCGTGTGGCTGCCATGCGCCGTGCTTCAGGCCCCGCGCGCATCTGGGCGGCCAGGAACACACCGAGCGGCTGGCCTCCGTAGTGCAGGCGCCGGTGGCGTACCCGATGGTTCCCGGAACGGCGCAACCGCACCTTGATCGCACGTTTCGTTCCTGCCGGCTTGCGGGAGTATGACGTGTACCCCAGAAGGTACTGCGCCCGGAGCCGTTCGCCGATGCGGAGAAACATTTCCTCCAGTGGATGGTCCGAGTAATTCAACTGGTTCCCACCGGTGTTCTGCACCAGCTGTTCGAGGACGGCGTGAGGATGTCTGACGTCAGAGTATCGCCGTAGTCTGGCCGAGGCGATCCGGTCGTCGGGGTACCAGACAACCGCATGAACCTGCACGTCGGTCCGGATGAGGTATTCCGTGGCGTCATCGATGTCCAGTGCGCTGCCGAGGTCTTCGGCGTCGGTGAGCAGGACGAGCGCACGCCTGCCTTCGCGCTCCTGGCCAACGGTCAGAAGGGCGGCCCGGGAGAGCACGTCATAGAGCAAGGTGGCGCCTCCCCAATCATCAAATCGTGAGGTGGCCGTCTCGATGTCGGATGCCGGCGAGCCCAGGGGAGCGAGCTCGAAGCTCCTGTCGTTGAAGGCTTCCACGCCGGCCCGGTCTTCCGGGCGCAGGGTCTCGGCGAACAGCCTTGTGGAGCGCGACAGCGCGGTCCAGTACGGTTGTGTGGAGGCGCTGGCGTCCAGGAGCAACTGGACCGACAGGGGTCGATCATCGGGCTCGAACAGGTCCACGGGCTGCTTGCGGCCGTCCTCGTAGACCCGGATCTCCTCGGGCTGGACATCCGTGATGGGTTCGCCGCGCGAGTCCAGGAACAGCACTCCCAGGAGCACGCGATCGGGCTCATCCCCCAGCACCGTGGCACGCGTCACCAGGCCGAGGACCGGAATGGACCGCAGGTCATAGGCCCATGTGCCGTCGGAGAACCGGGCGGTGGCGCGAATCAGGTGATCGCGCAGCGTATCGATCTCATCCCACAGGATCTCGTAGGGAGGCTCCGTGACGTCGCCGAGCAGCCGCCCATCTACCCGGAAGCTCACCATCTCCACCTCTGCACCGGGCGGCGCCTGGACCACTGCATGGAGCGTGGCCCGTCCTTCCAGCAGATCCGTGCGGCGTGGCTCCGGGATGTGGATGGATGGGGACGCATCCTGGCCCAGCGCGGCGAGAGCCAGCAGGAAAGCCAGGGGTGTCAGAAGAATGCCGGCGGGTCTCATGGTCCGGAACCTCGATGAAAGAGCAGGTCCTGTTGAGGTTCCATCAGAGCCTAGGGTTTGTCAATACGAGACCGCTTCTAAAACAGGCGGCGTTGGCTGTCCACAGGCCGGTGCGGCCGAGCTTCGTCATTCCCGAGCAGATGGATGACCTCCCAGCCCCGTTCCGCCAGGCAATCGGCGATGTGCCGGCGGTGGCATTCTGCCGGGTCGCGCTCCGCACATAGAATGGCTGTGGTGGAGGCCAGTGCGAGCTGCTCCAACATCTCCAGACCGCGCTGGAACATCTCGGTCAGTAGATGGCTCTCGTAGGGTTCCACCCGATAGCCGCCCAAGGGATCACCTAGATGGTGGTAAAGGATCCCCTTCTGGAGCAGGGCGGCGCCCAGTTCATCACGGTTGAACTGCGGGTAACGCCGGCTGGCGGGATACCGACGCACGTCCACCACGGCGCGGACACCGGCTTCGTGCAGCAGGTGCACCAGCGCGCCCTGGGTGCGGTTGGAGTGACCCACCGTGAAGACACGCTGGGCACCCTCCTTGTGCGGCCCGTACGGCTGCATGGCAACTCCCGTGCCCTCTCGACACAGGATTATACTAGAAGCCGCCTCAAGACCCCCTCCGGGCCGGGCCAAGAGGGGCATCAGAGCCATGTCAGGACAACCCGTCTCGCCGGGCCAGAACCGGCCCCCGGGATGGACGTAATAACAGGGAACGTCTGTCATTGCCCCGGAGCTTGGTCAATATCCATGGCACCATCCACATCATCCAGGGGCCGGCGACGCCCACGCGGGGATCGTTTCGTGTTCGCGCGGCTGCGTTACGCCTCGGGTGACTGGGACTACAACCCGAAGGTGGCATCCAACGTCCTCGACTCCCTCATGCGTTACACCACCATCCCGGTGGAGCAGCGCGAGGTAGTGGTGGATCTCACCGACGACGCGCTGTTCGACTTTCCGTTCTTGTTCATGACCGGTCATCAGCCCGTCCGCCTCCGTCCGGAGGAGCGCCGCCGTCTGGGGAGCTACGTGCGCAACGGCGGCTTGCTGTTCTCCGACGATTGCAATCACGATGTCGACGGCGCTTACGCCCGGACGTTCGAGAAGGAGATGGCGGTCATCTTCGCGGGAGACGAGGCCATGGCCAAGCTCCCCAACAGCCATGAACTCTACGGTTGCTTCTTCACGTTCGACGAGGGTCCACCGACGACATCGCATGAACTGAACGGCTGGGGAGATGACATGGTGCATGACTACCTGCAGGCGGTTCAGATCGACGGCAGGGTGGGTGTGCTCTACAGCAACAAGGACTACGGATGTGAGTGGGACTACGATTATCGAAACAAGCGGTTCTACGGCACCGACAACACGCGGTTCGCGGTGAACCTCGTGGTCTACGCGTTGACGCGGTAGCAATAGGAGAGGGGATGGAGGTAAGACGCTCGAAGGCCCAAACCGCCGCCGACAAGGAAGCGGCACTGGATCGATTCCCGCAGCACTGTGAGGGATTGGCACGGGAGCTGGGGCAGGTCATCGTGGGCCAGCAGGAGGTGGTGCGCCATGTGCTCACGGCGCTCTTCGTCGGCGGCCACTGTCTCCTGCAGGGTGTGCCGGGCCTGGCCAAGACGCTGCTGGTGCGAACCCTGGCCAGAGCCCTTGACGTGAGCTTCAAGCGCATCCAGTTCACGCCGGATCTCATGCCCATGGATATTCTGGGTGCGGACGTCCTGGAGGAGGACCGCGCCACCGGGCGCAGGGAGATCCGCTTCCTGCGTGGTCCCATCTTTGCCAACATCCTGCTGGCCGACGAGATCAACCGTACGCCCCCGAAGACCCAGGCGGCACTGCTCGAGGCCATGCAGGAGCACCAGGTGACGGTGGGCGGGCAGGGCTACGATCTACCCGAGCCGTTCTTCGTGCTGGCCACGCAGAATCCCATCGAGCAGGAAGGGACGTACCTGCTCCCGGAGGCGCAGCTGGATCGCTTCCTGTTCCTGGTGCGCATGGACTATCCCGACGAGGAGGAGGAACGGCAGATCCTGGTGCGCACCACCGCCGGTTCCGAGCCCAGTATCTCCACGGTGATGACGGCCGAGGACGTCTTGCTGGCGCAGCAGGTGGTCCGGGACGTGCCGGTCCCTCCTGACGTGGTGGACTATGCCACGCGGCTGGTCCGGGCCAGCCGTCCCGCAGAGGCGGACGCACCCGACTTCATCCGTCACTGGGTGCGCTGGGGGGCGGGGCCTCGGGCGGGCCAGGCCCTGATCCTGGGCGGCAAGGCGCGCGCGTTGATGGACGGCCGCTTCGCCGTGGGACCCCAGGATATCCGTGACGTGGTGCTGCCCGTGCTGCGCCATCGAATCCTGCTCAACTATCACGCCGAAGCGGAGGGTGAAGACCCGGACACGGTGGCCACACGCCTGCTGGAATCCGTCCAGCCGCCGGGATCCGGAACGGCCTCGTGAACGCGGAGCAGCAGCCGTCGACCGGTGCCGGCGCATCCGGCGCGAACCTTCTGGACCCGGAGACCTTGACCCGCATCGGGAATCTCGAGCTGGTGGCGCGGCGTGTGGTGCAGGGGTTTCTCACCGGGCTACATCGGTCGTCCATGCGCGGATTCTCCACGGAGTTCGACCAGTTCCGACCGTACGCGCAGGGCGATGATCTGAAGCACGTGGACTGGAAGATCTTCGCCCGTACGGATCGTTACTTCGTCAAGGAGTACGAGGCCGACCGCAACCTGGATACCTGGCTCTTGCTGGACGCGTCCGGGTCCATGGGCTTCCAGGGGGAGGGAACCGGCAAGTACCGCTACGCGGCGATGCTGGCGGCCTCCCTGGCGCATCTTCTCCTGCGCCAGCACGACCGGGTGGGTCTCTGGCTGATGGGTGGCAATGTTCCCGGCATGCTCCCGGTGGGCTGCCGGCCGGGTCAATTGCAGCGCATCCTCTCCTTGCTGGAGAGCATCACGCCGGAGGGGGACGCGAACCTCGGCGGTGAACTGGAGACCCTGATGCGCAGGCAGGGCCGCCCCGGCCTCGTGGTGGTGATCTCCGATCTCTATGACACGCTGGACGAACTGCGCAGCGGCTTGGCCCTGTTGCGTCAGGCCGGTCAGGAGCTGCTGGTCTTCCACTTGCTGGATTCCCAGGAGCTGGAGTTCCCGTTCCACGGCCCGCTGGAGTTCGTGGATCTGGAGACCGGCGAATCGAGGGCGGTGGACGCCTCTCAGGCCCGTGAAGGTTACCGTCGCCGGCTGGCCGGTTTCCTGAAGGCGGCGTCGGATCTGTGTAGCGGCGTGGGGGCCGACTATCTGCAGCTGAACACCGCGTCCTGCCTGGCCGGGCCGCTGGCCGCCTTCCTGGCCGCCCGTTCCGGCTGGCGGCGACCCGCCATCCCATGGCGCTGATCCACCCGCTGGCACTTGCCCTGCTGGGCGCCGGACTGGTGCCGTTGCTGATCCACCTGCTGGTCCGCCGCCGCGGCCGTCGGGTGGAGTTCCCCACGCTGCGCTTCCTGGTGGCATCCCCAGCGCGCCGGCTGGCCTTTGGCCGCCTGAGCCATCCGTCTCTGCTGGCGGCCAGGATCCTGATCATTGCCCTGCTGGCGCTGTTCCTGGCCCAGCCCTATCGAACCGGATCAGCCGGCGCGCAGCGGATGACGAGCGTCGTGGTCCTGGACGACTCCGCCTCGCTGCAGGCGGGCGACTCGCGCGACGTCGCGCAGGAAGCGGCACGGGCAGTGCTGGCGCAAATGGGCCCGGATCAGCGCGCAGCCCTCGTGGTGTACCGGGGAACGGCTCACGTGGCAGCTGATCTCGGCAGCCCGGCGGCTTGCCTGCAGGCGCTGGAGGCGACGGCGGCTGAGGCCGGTGACGACCGATCCGACGCGGGGTCGGGACACGGCGCCGCGGCGCTGCAGGCGCTACGCCTGCTGCAGGGTACGACCGGGCAACGGGAGGTGGTCTGGATCTCGGACTTTCGCGGTGCGGGCTTCGAAGATCTACGCCGCAGAGCCGCGCACTCGGGAGTCGCCTGGATCTCCGTCCCGGTGTCCCATGAAGCGCTGGCCAACGATGCGCCGGCCGCAGTCAGGGTGGAGGAAGACGGGGGCCGCAAGCTGCGCCTCTGGGTGGATCGTTTCAGCGCCGAAGGGGCCCGGGGAGAGGAGCTCTCCTGGGAACTGGACTCCTCCGTGCCGCAACGCGTGAGCGGTGTGCTCTCGGACGGACGCGGCGTCCACGCACAGCTCTCCAGGGAGGGTCCGGACTACCGCATCACGGTGGCACTGGACCCGGGCGACGTCCTGGACGCGGACGATGCAGCAGCGTTCCGCGTCCCGGCGCGTGCGGCGGTGCGCCTCGCCGTGCTGGGTCCGGACAGCGAGCTGGTGGCGCGCGCGTTGCAGAGCGCCATCGAGGTGGACGGCCTGGGGCTGATGCACGTGGCGTCGCCGGGTCAGGCGGACCTGTTGGTGGTGAGCGACTTGGCGTCGGCAAGCCGGGCGGTGCGACGAGAGGTGGCCGGTGCACGGGAGCGCGGCGCCGCCCTCGTCCTGGGCGGTGCGCTGCGCTCTCAGGGAGTGCAGCGCCGCCTGGCAAGCGTGCAGTTCGCGGGGCTGGAGGATTTGCTGCCCGTGGCCGCGCACCGGCGACCGCCGTTGGAGACGGCCGCACTTCCGGAGCCGCCGGAGCCCGGCAGGGTGCTGGCACGGTTCGAGGATGGTTCGGTGGCTGCCACCCGCGGGTCGGCGAGGGGAGGAGAGATCGCGTTGGGCTTTCCCCTGACAGGGCCTCCCCGCGGCCCGGGGCTGGAGAGCTGGTTCCCGGCGCTGGTGGAGGGACTGGCCCTCGAGGTGGTCCCGCAGGCGGCGCCGTCGCTGGCGGTGCGGTCGGCGCAGGCGCGCCGGGAGTCCGCGTTGACCGAGCCTACGCCACCCGAGGGGGCGCCTGCCATGGAAGCGGCCTGGGTGGACCCGGTGGCCCTGGAACAGGAGACCGGACTGGCCCTACCGCTGGCCGGGCTTCTTCTGCTGGCCGCGTTGGCCGAGGGCCTCCTGGCCAGACGGGCTTCGGTGCGGTCATGAAGCGCGCCGCCGAGGCCGCTCCGCAGCGTCGCCTCAGCGCGTACCTGGGCAGCTTCCGTCGTCGGCTGACATGGCTGGTCCTGGCCGAGCAAGGGTTGTTCCTGGGCTGTGGTGGCCTGGCGCTGCTGGCGCTGGCGTTGCTGGCAGGGGAGCGGGGGTTGCTGCATGGCGCGGCACTGTCCGCGGTGCGCGTGGTGCTGCTGGCGTACGCGGCGGGCGCACTGGCTTGCCTCGGGGCCGCCGGCCTGGGCGTGAGGCGGCAAGCCCTGACGACGCTGGCGCGCCGGATCGAACGCCTGCGGCCTGCTCTGCAGGGCCGGCTCGCTGCCGCGGCCTGGCTGCTCTCGGAGGCGGGGTCCGGCGCGCCCCACTACATGGCGCGGCGTTGCGTGGAAGACGCCGCAGGCGCGTTGGGCACCGCGCCGCAACCCCCGCAACCCGCCGCCCGCAATCTCCGCCGACGAGCGGTTCTTGCCGCGGCGACCTTGACGGGATTGGTGGCCGCCCATCTGGTGGCGCCACAGCGCCTCGACGCAGCCTGGGCCGCTCTGGGTGGGAGGTCGGGATCCAGCGCTGCCGTCATGCCGGCGGACGAGGATCCACCGCGGCTTGCGGGGGCGGAGATCCGCTACGTCTTTCCCGACTATACCGACCTGCAGCCGTCCGCAGCCCACGGACCCGGTGATCTCACGGCTCTGGTGGGGAGCGTGGCTCAGGTCCGTTTCCGTTTGATCGGGCATGTGCACCACGTGCGGGCATTCACCCAGGACGGTGGCTCGCTGCCGGCCGGCGTATCCGCCGACGGGCGTCACGCGCAGGTCGAGGTAACCCTGGAGCGTGACGGCGGTTACGGAGTCTCGCTGCTGTCGTCCGATGGAGACGAGTGGAGCCGTCATCTGTTCCGCATCCGCGCCGTGCCCGATGCTTCGCCGGTGGTACGCATCACCCGGCCCGGAGGAGACCTGGAGATGATCCGGCCGGGAGGCGTGCTCGAGGTCGCCGGCGTCGCCTCGGACGACTTCGCCGTGGCGCAGGTGGAGTTGCGCTTCCTGGTGACCGCGGGCAGCGGCGAGACGTATCGCTTCCAGGAGGGTGTGATGCCGCTGACATTGCGCCGGGATGCGGGGCAGGTGCACGTCCGGGCCGAACTGGACGTGGGCGCATTGCTCGGCGGCAAGAACGATCACAGCGGGGTGGTCTCCTATCATCTGGAAGCAACCGACCGGAACCGCCGTTCCGGACCCGGGACCGGGTTGTCGGAGACGCTCCTGGTGCGCGTCCCGGGAGATGAGTCGGTCCCGTTGAAGATGGGCGGTCTGGTGCTTCCCGTGCAAATGGAGCTCATCAGCCAGCGCCAGATCCTGGAGGAGACGCGCCGCCTGCATGCGCGGCGGGCGCAGATGGACGGCCGGGATTTCCAGGGCGAAGCCCGCATTCTCGCCGAGAAGGAGAGCGAATTTCGTGCCTCCTTCGCAGGCCTGTCCGAGCAGGGCGGGGAGTGGGATCGAGAGGAAGAAGGCGGCGAGGGGGCCCTGCAGATCCCGGGGATCGATATGCACCTGCACGGCTCCGAGGCCTTGCCGTACTCACCGGCAGTGCTGCAAGCGCTCAACCAGGCCATCGATGCCATGTTCCAGGCGGAGCTCTTCCTGCATCTCGGCGAGACCGATGACGCGATGCCGGCCATGCTGGACGTGATTCGTCTCCTGCAGGAGGCGCGCACGCACGACCGCCTGCTGTTCCGGGCGCTGCCGGTGGCGGTGAGCCTGGACCCGGCGGCGCGAGGCGCCGGCGAGCTCGACGATGTGGAGGGTCCGCCACCTGTCGTCCGCCCGGCGGCCGTGGAGGATGACCGCGCCGCCTTGCTGCAGGCGCTCCGTCACGCCGTGCAATCGCTGCAGCCGGTGGCGCCGGAGCAGCTGCAGGAATGGTCCCACCGCGCGTTCGCGCTGCCGGACGGCCTGGAGGCGGCCAGCGCCCTGGCTCGCGCCGCGAGCAACCCGGCGACACGACGGGACGATCTGCGGCGTGCTGCCGGCCTTCTGGCACTCCTTCTACAGGGCCCCGAGAACTCTCCCGCCGTCGCGGGCCCGGCCGTCGAGCCCCTGGCCGATCACTATTTCGCTTCCCTGGGCCGGGGGGACAGACCATGAACTGGCTGGGTGTTCCTGCCGGACTCGCGCTGGCTTTCTTCCTGGTGGCGCTGGCGGGATGGCTGGTGACCCTGGGGGCTGCCCGGCGCCTCGGCGGATGGCGAGGGTGGTTGCCGCTGGCCCTCCGGGCCGGCTGGTTGGTTGCCGCGCTGGTCCTGGGCCTGGGGCTGCGCTGGCCGTTGCCGCCCGATCCCAGGCCTGTGGTGGTGGCCCTGCACGGGCACGGTGGCGGCTCCGTGCCGGCGCACTGGCGTGATGCGTTTCAATGGCGGCAGGTGCGGCTTGCCGGTATCCCGGCGGCCGCGCTGGGCGGGCAGGACAGGCCGCCGCTGCAGGGCCCGTCGGATCTGGGAGCCGCGCTGGAGGAGTTGGCCGGCGATGACCCGCCGCCGGACGGTTTCGTCCTGCTGGGCAGTGCGGATCCCGTGGGCGTCGGGCAAGCTCGCGCTCCTCTGTTCGCGCTGCGCCAACGCCACGCGGATGCGAACCGGCAACTGCTGCTGGTAGGACTGGAGGCGCCGCAGGCTGCAATGCCGGGGCTACCGTTCGAGGTGAGCGTGAGCTTCCAGGGTGGTTCCGGCTGCGACGGCGAAGACTGGTCGGTCCGGCTGCTGGGACCGGCGGGGGAGGAGGACATCCGGTCCGTGATCTGCGAACCGGCGGCCACCCACACCATCGCATTGCGGTCGACCCCGACGTCTCCGGGGACGTGGGACTACCGGCTGGAATGGCAGGGCAGCGCCGAGATAGGGCGATCCATCGCTGTGACCGTCGAGGTGACGGCAGAGCCGGTGGCGGTACTGTTCCTGGAGCAGTCCCCCGGCTGGGAGGTGACCTTTCTGCGCCGGACGGTGAATGCATTACTCGGCGCGCAGGCGCACACCCTGGCGCGCCTGTCGCCTCGTCACCTGTTCCGGGGACCGGACCTGCAACTGCCGGCGGAAGGGTTCGGATTGCAGGATCTCTCGCCGGCGCGGTTCCGTCTGCTGGTGCTGCGCGGGCCGATTCTCACCCGCGCAGACGGGGCGTGGATCCGACGCTTCGTGGCCGACCGGGGGGGCGCGTTGATCATGCTGGGCTCCGCGCCCGAGGAGTTGGAGTTCCTGGCGCCGCTGCCGGCGGGCGAAGCGGTGATCCAGGACTCCGGCCGGGTGACAGCCACCCCGCTGGGGCTTGGCCATCCGATCTTGCGCGAGGTCAGCGCGAGGTTGCGCGAACTGCCCGCTCTCCAGCTCGAGTTCTCGGCCGGGGTGCAACTGCCGCTGGCCACCCGGGTGCTGGCCAGGGCCGGGACGCAGCCATGGATGGCGCTACGGCGTTTCGGGGCCGGCAGGGTATTGCAGGTGGCCGGGCCCGAGACCTACCGCTGGAAGATGCGCGGCGAATCGCCGGCTGCTGTCTACGATGCGCTGTGGCGCGGGGCCATTGACTGGCTGGTGGAGCCTGCGGGCCCGCGAGGACGCATCCGTGCGGCGGTCCCGGCCGCTGCCCCGGGCAGCCGGGTTCCGCTGCAGGTGGACCGGCGGGACGAGCACTTCCGGCCGGAGAACTCCCCGGCCCGGCTCCAGGCGGGTCCGGCGCTGCTGCCGGTGCCGTTCCGGCCCGGAAGCCTGCGTGGCTGGGTGGGCATGGGCGAGACCCGCCGCAAGGCCGCCCTGCAGGGGGACTCCGCGGAAGCGGCCTGGATCGCCGTGGCAACGGCATCCAGGGCCCTGGATCACCAGGAGGCGTTGTCCGAGGTGGCATCCCGTAGCGGGGGGCGCATATTGTACGCGGACGATCCGCCGCCAAAACTCGAGGGTGGCGCGGGTCCTCTCTCGTCGGTGGGATGGAGGCAAGCCCGGGAGTCGTTCTGGCCCGCCGCAATCCTTCTGACCCTGGCCGTCGCGGAATGGGGGGCCAGAAGGAGATGGGGTTACGAGGGATGACCACGCCACGACGAGAGCGCCCGGGTTTCTGGATCTGGACCCTCAGCACGGTGCTGGTATGCCTGATGGCATTCGCGGCCATCCTGGTGCGCAATTACTTCCCCCATACGTACCTCATCGGAGACAGCCCGTACTACGCCGCGGCCGCCGCCTCCCTCCTGGGTGACGGCGATCTCAAGGTCGAGAACAATCTGCGTGGCGACCTGCAGCGGCATTCCGGCTTCGTAAGCCTGGGTGCGGACGGCGAATGGCGGCCCAAGCATCCCATCCTGATGTCTGTGTCCTCCGTTCCGTTCGTGATGATGTTCGGCG
>CBDVAL010000060.1:0-15617 GCA_965371955.1 uncultured bacterium
CTCGAACTCCTACGGGGTTGCCCCCACTAGGTCCTGAACCTAGCGCGTCTACCAAATTCCGCCACTTCGGCAATTCTGGGGTTTCGGATGCCAGGCCCGAGCTCTTCCAGAGGCAGGCTAGTATATCCAAGCAACTCTCCGTTGCAAAGCGGTACGTGTGCCGCCAGGAACCCGTCATTGCGTGACCGCGAGCGTCCCTGCGTGGTGCCTGCATGAGCGCCGGGGAGCGCCGCCGCTTGAGGGGACGCCTGTCGCGCCACGCCTCCGGCAGCGCACACGTGCGGCCTGAGGTGGCGGGCGAGGAGGAGGTGTTCCTCCCGGTGGCCCGGGCCTCGGGCTTCATGCACGGCGATCGGGTGGAGGTCCGCGTGCTCGGGCGTGACACGCGTGGGCGATGGCACGGCAGGATCATGCAGGTGCTGGAGCCTGCATCCCGGATCATCATCGGGCTGCTGGACCGGAGAGGCCGCAGCGCCCAGGTGCGCCCCTACGACAGCCGGGTGGCTCGCCTCATCCGCGTTCCTCGGCGCGGTCTGGGTGACGCCGAGGATGGGATGGCGGTGGGCGTCGAGGTGCTGGAGCCTCCCGATCAGGGAGGGGTGGCCAGTGGACGGGTGGTGGAGGTGCTGGGCTTCCCCGATCGGCCGGGGATGGATATCCAGCTCATCGTGCGCAAGTACGATCTGCGCCAGCAGTGGCCTGAGGATGTCCTGGCCGAGGCGAAGGGCATCGCGGATCCGCCCGAGGATAGGGAGATCGCGGCACGCGAGGACTTCCGGGCCCTGCCGACGGTCACCATCGATGGCGAGACGGCCAAGGACTTCGATGACGCCGTGTCGGTGCAGCCACTACCGGGAGACGGCATCCGGCTCTACGTGCACATTGCCGATGTCGCGCACTACGTCCGTGAGCGCGGCGCCATGGACCGTGAAGCTCTGGCCCGGGGAACCAGCGTTTATTTCCCCGGACATGTGGTCCCCATGCTACCCGAGCGTCTCTCCAACGAGGTGTGTTCATTGCGCCCGCAGGAGGATCGCCTGAGCCAGAGTGTGGTCCTGGACGTGGACGCCTCCGGGCGGGTGTTCAAGGTGCGCTTCGCCGACGGTGTGATCCGGAGCGCCGAGCGCATGACGTACACACAAGTGGCCGGCATTATCGAGGGCGACTCGCCCGAGTTGCTGGATCGTTACGACACCCTGGTGGAAATGTTCCGCCTCATGGAGGCGTTGTTCCGGCGCTTGTGGGCACGCCGGCGGCAGCGGGGGAGTATCGACTTCGATCTGCCGGTACCGGAGATCGTGCTCAATGCCCGAGGCGAGATGACCGGCGTGTTCCCCTCACAGCGCAACGTCGCGCACCGGATCATCGAGGAATTCATGTTGGCCGCCAACGAGGCAGTGGCGGAGCACCTGTTCCAACGCCGGACACCCACGCTCTACCGCATCCACGAGACGCCGGATCCGTTGCGGGTCGAGCTCATGGACGAGGCCATCTCCAGCCTGGGCTACCGACTGCCGCGTCCGCTGGACGCGCTGCGTCCGCAGCACTTCCAGAAGCTTCTGGATCTGGCAGCGGGCAAGACGGAGGAGCGCTTCGTCACGCAGATGGTCCTGCGGGCCATGAGGCAGGCGCGCTACGACCCCGACAATGCCGGCCACTTCGGCCTGGCGGCGCGGCACTACCTGCACTTCACCTCGCCCATCCGCCGCTACCCGGATCTGGTGGTGCATCGGATCTTGCGGGCGCTACGTGGCGGACAGCTGGCACCCGGCAGCACGCAGGAGGAGCGGTGGCGCCGGGAACTGCCGGAAGTGGCGCGCCAGACGTCACGCAGGGAGAGGACGGCGGAGGAGGCGGAGCGCGAGCTGGAGCAGTGGAAGAAGCTGACTTTCATGGGCGAGAAGCTGGGCGAGGAGTACCACGGCTTCGTCTCCGGCGTGATGAGTTTCGGGCTCTTCGTGCAACTGGAGGAATACTTCGTCGAGGGGTTGATCCACATTTCGTCCCTCGGCGACGACTTCTACGAGTTCGACGAGCGGCGCCATCTGCTGCGCGGCAGGGCTTCCGGACAGGTGTTCCGGCTGGGGGATCGCCTGGAGGTGCGCGTGGTGCGCGTGGATCACTTTCTCAAGCAGATGGACCTGGAGCTCAAGAGAGGCTCCAGGGATCGCACGAATGCAGCAAAACGGCGACGGGGAAGGCGTGCAGGTTGAGGGACCGCTAGCCCTGGGCGGCGGCTTGGAGTAGCCGGATGAGCCGTGACTTGGTGCGTGCGGCTGCATTGTCGTGCAGGAGGCCCTTCTGCACCGAGCGGTCGACCAGCGCCAGGGTCGGACTCAGCAGCCCCCGGGCCGTGTCCAGCTCACCGTTTTCCACGTTCTTGCGAAGCTTCTTGATCTGGTTGCGCAACCGCGTACGGTGTGAGCGGTTGCGGATGCGCCGCTTCTCGTTCTGGCGGCTACGCTTCTCGGCTGACTTGTGGTTGGCCATGCTCTCGCCGATCTTTCCATCTTGTGGGCCGGTGGGCCCCGGAAAAGTCCGAATCCTGTCCAGGAGCGCAGTATTGTAGGGAAGCTCCAGGCCGCCTGTCAAGCCGGCAGCGCCCGGCCCTCTGAGGAGGTTACCGGTCGCGCAGCCCCATGGCCCGCAGGCGCTCCCGGGCCAGTCGGGCCTCGTCCGAGTTGGGGTAGTTCTCCGCCAGGGCGCTCAGCTGCACCACGGCCTGGGCGGTTCGGTTCGACTCCAGGTAGGCCAGGCCCTTCTTCAGGTGCGCCGCGGGCACCTTGTCGCCCTGGGGATACAGCCGGATCACCTCCTCGAACGAGGCGATGGCATCGGTGTATTTCCCCTGGCTGTAGTAGCTTTCCCCCACCCAGTAGACGGCGTCATCGGCGAAATCGCTGCCGCTGAACCTGTCCCGATACTCCTGGAATCCAAGGATGGCCAGGGGATAGTTGCCCTTGGTGTAGTCGGCATAGGCGGTGTTGTAGATCTCCTGGGGCGAGGCGCCGCCGGGCGCCAGAGACGCGCTGGGGTGCTGCAGCGACGGTTGCAGCGGCAGCGGTTCGGCCGTCCGTTCCGCCGGCTGCGCGCCGGAAGGCGGTGCGGGGTCCGGTATCTGTCCATAGGAGAACATGCTGCGGGTCGCCTGGATATCGCCGCTGAGAGCGGAGAGCCGGAAGTTCGTGTCATCCAGCTTCGCGAGCAGGATCTCCATCTCGCGCTGCATGGAGTCCAGACGGCTGAGAAGTTCGGCGCGATCTTCAGCACGCCGATCCTCGGTGCCGCTGGTCTCCAGGATGGCCCGGACCTCCTCGGACTGCCGGGCAATCTGGTCCCTGATGGCCGTGTGCTCGCTCTGCAGCACCCGGAACTGGGTGCGCAACTGATCCACGTCGCTCTGTAGCGTATGGGTCTGCGTGTTGGTCAGACAACCGCCGAACAGCAGTGCGACTGCCACGGGCAGGACAGCGGTGTTGCGGAACGTGCGTGCCATGGCACTCCTTCCGATATGCAGCGCGGGGGTTGCCGGATGCTCAGCCGCCGAGATTGGCGTTTGCCATCCCCTCCAGAACCTGCACCACGAAGTGGCCGCGGCGGTTCTTGGACCATGCCGATTCGCTGTGGCCGGGGTCCACGGGACGCTCCTCGCCGTAGGAGATGGTCTGCAAACGCTGGGGGGCGATGCCCAGCAGGATCAGGTAATCCCGTGCGGCGTTGGCCCGTCGGTCACCCAGGGCAAGGTTGTACTCGTCGGTATCCCGCTCGTCACAATGGCCCTCGATGAACAGCCCGAACTCCGGGTGGGCCCGCAACCAGCGGCCGTGGGCAGCCAGGCGGCCCCGGGACTCCTCGGTGAGGTCGTTCCTGTCGAACGGGAAGAAGATGTCTCCCAGGACCTGCAGCTCGTTGAACTCGGCGGCGCGGGCCTGCAGGACCGTGACCGGCATGTCCTCCTCTTCGATCGCCGGCTGTTCACCCCACGGCTCCGGGATCTCCTCGACCTGGTCGGCGTCGCCGGAGCCGCTGCCCCCGAAGGGATCGTGAGACGACGCGGTGGACGCGCTATCGGCCGGTTCGTCCATCCCTTGGTACCGGGGAGCACATGCCGGGAGCATGGCAACGGCGAGCAACAGGGACACGATAACAACTAGACGCTGGATCCTGGGCGGGATCATGGGGTTTTGTCCTCCGCGCGACAGCGGGCCGGAAGGGGGGATGGACGCCATCAGACTTGGCCCGGCGGCGGAGCGAGTATAGCACACATTCAGCGGCTCCACGCCGGTGCGGAGGCCCCCTCTGTGCGGGTGAGCCGGACCGGCTCGCCGCCTCCCGCCGGGATGCGGTAGATATCGTAGCCCCCGGAGCGGTCCGAGGCGAACACCAGATGCCGTCCGTCAGGCGACCACGAGGGACTCTCGTTGTTCGAGCGTCCGAAGGTGAGCTGCGTCACCTCCCGGGTGGCCAGGTCCAGGCGGTGCACGTGGAAACTCCCGCCGACGCGCGAGACGTAGGCGATATGCTCGCCCTGCGGCGACCAGGCGGCCGAGTCGTTGCGCCGGCCCTGGTAGGTGAGGCGGCGGACGCTGGCACCCTCGGCATCCATCACGTAGATCTGTGGCGATCCGCCGCGGTCCGAGGTGAACGCCAGCTCACGGCCGGTGGGGGACCAGGAGGCGCAGCAGTCGATGGCCCGGTGGGAGGTCAGCCGCCGGGTTCGCAGCGAGCCCACATCCAGCAGGTAGATATCGGCATTTCCCCGGCGGCTGGCGGAGTACACCAGGGTCTCGCCATCCGGGGACCAGTCCGGCGAGATGTTGAGCGCCGAGTTCGGTAGGCGGATCTTCCTCAAGGTGCCCTGCTTGTCCAGCAGGAACAGCGCCGGCAGCTCGTTCCGGTACGAGGTGATGGCGATGCGCTCCCCGTCCGGCGACCAGGCCGGAGAGAGGTTCAGGGAGCCGTTTGCCGTGAGTCGACGCACCTGTCGCCCGTCGTAATCCATGAGATAGACCTCCTTGGCCTGCCCCACCCGGGCCACGAAGGCGATCTTCGACTGCGCCATGCCGCGACGGCCGGTGTAGTGGAGGACGATCTCATCCGCCATGCGGTGGGCGATCTGTCTTCCCAGGTCCTGCGTGCCGCGGTAGCGCCGCCCCATGATCATCTGGCGCCCGGCCGGGTCGAACAACTTGCCCTCCACCCGGAAGCGGTCGCCGTCCAGGTGCACCGAACCCTGCACCAGGGACTCGGCGCCCACACCCTGCCATTCATGGAACGGCGGCTCGGCACCGGCCGCGCTGGCCGGGATCAGCCGGTAGTGTTTCGGCGGCACCAGGGTAAAGTATCCCGATGCTTCCAGATCGTTGCGCAGGGTGCGGGTCACTTCCAGGGCCAGCGCGCGCGCCGCGGAGTTCGCGGCGGCGGAGAACAGCGGCACGGCGATGACAACCCGGCGCAGTCCGGTCTCCGAGATTCCCCCGCTCAGGGTGGGGTTCTCCTGCTGCTGCGCGGTGAGCACGGCGGGACCGGCGAGCAGGGCGAGTGCACCGGCGAATCCGCCCCGGATCCATGACTTCATCATCTTTTACCTCTCGGGAGTGAGCTCGAAGAAGAAGGTCACCGCCAGCCGGTTCCCGTCGTAGGGATCCGGCAGGGGTGGCAGTGGGTTGGCGTCGAACACCGAGCGCAGGGCCGAACGGTCCAGCGGAGGATAGCCGCTGCTCTCCTGTACGCTGACGTCGGTGATGGCGCCACTGCGCAGCACCACGAACTGCACGGTGGCGCGGATGGGTTGTTGCAGTCCGCCCGGTACCAGCGGCCGGCTCCAGGTGGAACGCAGTCGGTTGGTGAGGATGTCGCGGTAATAGCCGAAGGAAAAGGCGTCCGAGTCGATGCTGGGCACACCGTCCACGCTACCTGCGTCCGTGGAGGCCAGACCAGTACCCGACGCTGCCGGTTCCGTTTCCGCGGCAGACGGTTGCTCCCGCACCGGCGTCGCGGCGGCGGGCGCGTCCGTCTGCTGCTGCGGCTTCCTGGCAGGCTTTGGACGGGGCGGCGTCTTCTTCTTCACCGGCACCGGCTTCTTCTCGGCGGGAACCTCCGCAACGGCCTGCAGCGCCGAATCTGGCTCCGGCTCGGGAGCGGGAGGCACCACCTCCTCGCCCGCCGGCCCGCCGGCAGGTGCCGGACCCGGCTGGGGTAGATCCACCAGCGACACGGTGTAGACAGGTAGAGGCACGGAAGCGGTGCCCCCCCAGTTCATGGCGGCGAAACCCACCGCGACCATGCCGAGGTGCAGACCGAGGGAGACCAGGATCGCCGGGACCATTCTGTCCCGGCGAAGCTGCCGCAGGCTGGGAAGGCGCAGGACGAACCGCACGCACACCTCTTTGAACTACGGTGTCTCCGGAGCCGGCTGGGTCACCAGTCCCACCCTGACCACGCCGGCCCGTTTCACTTGATCCACCACTTCCATGACATAGCCATACGGAACGGCAGCGTCGGCGCGCAAGAAGACGAACACGTCGCCGTCCCGTACGAGTGGCTCCAGCCGCTCCTGGAGCAGGTGCAGGTTCACCGGGCTCTGGTTCAGGAAGACCCTGCGCTCGGCGTCGATGGCCAGCGTGATGCGGTTTTCCGTGGCGTCGGACCCGGACTGCACGCGCGGAAGGTCGATATCGATGCCACGGGTCATCATGGGTGCGGTGACCATGAAGATGATGAGCAGGACCAGCATGACATCCACCAGTGGAGTCACGTTGATCTCCGACAGGCTGCCGCGCCGCTTTCCCGCCCCGATCATTTAGCCGGCACTGATCTGCGGGTTCTCCTGGCGGGAGTGCAGGATGCGATCCGCCTCACCGGCAAACTCGGAGGCGAAGTTCTCCATGCGTACGGTCATGCGTCCGATACGCGCCAGGAAGTGGTTGTATGCGATGACGGCGGGGATGGCAGCGCCGAGGCCTGCGGCGGTGTTGATCAGCGCCTCGGCGATGCCGGGCGCCACGGCTCCCAGGCTGGCGGTTCCCGCGAGGCCGATGCCGTGAAAGGCGTTCATGATCCCCCACACGGTGCCGAACAGACCGATGAACGGCGTGGCGCTGGCGGTGGTGGCCAGGAAGCCCAGGCCGCGCTCCAGCCGCACGGTCTCCGCCTGTATGGCCCGTGCCAGACCGCGATCGATGTTGCGCATTCCCACCGCGGGGTCGGTGGATACGCCGCGTGACGGCGTCGCCCGCAACAGTTCGTGGTATCCGGCGCGGAACAAGGCGGCCAGGGGTGCCGGGTTGCCGTCGTCGACCTGATTGCGAACCTGGGTCAGGTTGGGCTCGTCGTGGAACAACGTCAGCAGATCATCGCTGGCCATCTCGGAGGTACGAAAGGTCTTGCGGCGTTCCCACATGACAGCCCAGGATGCAATGGAGAATCCCACCAGCAGGAGCAGGATAATACGCGCCAGCAGCCCGGTCTGCCGGAGCAGTTCCAGTTGCTGCCATTGATCTCCGAGGAGAAGGTAGCCGTTGCTGGGGTCCATGGCGGGGGAGACACGACCTCCGGTCTTGGGGGAGCAGCTGGAGGGGATCTCACCGGATAACACCCGGCGGAGGGATCCACTTGGGCCAAGGTAGCATAGGTCCCGATCGCTGTCAAACCATTCGGTTCGTTCAAGTTGACAGTGATCGAGCAGCCTGCTAAGGTCTTCTTCCTCCTCCCGTCGCGACGGTGGTCGCACCCAGGAAAGCATGCTCCAGTATCTGCGGATCAGACGCCTGGCCATCATGGAAGACGTGGAGATCCGCTTCGCGGAGGGTCTCAACCTGCTCACCGGAGAGACCGGGGCGGGCAAGTCGATCGTTGTGGATGCCCTGGGGCTTGCGGTGGGCGGACGCGCCGACGCCGACTTCATCCGCACCGGTGAGGACAGTGCGGTGGTGGAGGCGGTGTTCTCGGTGGCCGGCCGCCCGGATGTCACGGAGGCCCTGCGTTCCTGGGGGCTGGACCCGGATCCCGACGAAGGTAGCGTCATCATCCGCCGCGAACTGGGCCGCGGCAGCAGCCGCGCCTTCCTGAACGGCTCACCCACCACCGCAGGCATGTTACGCCGGTTGGCACCGTGGCTGGTGGAAGTCCACGGCCAGCACCAGCATCAAGCGCTGTTGCGCGAGGACAGCCATCGCGTGCTTCTGGATGCATTCGCCGACGCTGACTCGTTGTTGCGCAAGGTCGCCATGGAGCACCGAGCCCTGAGCGCGCTGCTCTCGCGCCTGGCGGATGTCAGTACGCGCCGCGCGCAGACGTCGGAGCGCGTTGACTTGCTGCGGCTGCGGCTGGCGGAGATCGACGCCGTGGACCCGCAGATCGGTGAGGACGACGCACTACGTGGGCGGCGCCAGCTCCTCGATCACACCGGGGAGATCACCGCGCTGGTGGAGCAGTCACGCCTGCTGCTGGAGGAGTCGGAGGAAGGTTCCATCCTGACCCAGGTGGCGCATCTGGAGGGCAGTCTGCGCCAGTTGGCGGCCTACGACCCGGACATGGCGGGTGCGCTGGAGGAGGCGGCCACAGCCCGCTCGGTGCTGCTGGATCTGGCGGCGGAACTGCGCAGCAGGCCGCTGGAGACGGAGTTCGACGCCGACGAGCTGGACCGCCTGCAGCAACGCCTCTCCGCGCTGGCCGGCCTGGCGCGCAAGCACGGCGGCAGCCTGGAGAGCGTGCTGGCCGCCCGCGACGATGCGCGGGCGGAGCTCGAGGGCCTGCAGGCGGATCTCGAGGACCCGGAGGTGGTGCAGCAGGAGGTGCGGGAGAGTGGCGCGCGCCTCGCCGTCGCCGCCGACAAGCTCTCCCGGCTGCGTCGCCGCAAGGCGCGGCAGCTCGAGGAGGCGGTGGAGAAGGAGCTGCAGGAGCTGGCCATGGGTGGGACACGGTTCCAGGTGGAGCTGTCGCGGCAGGAGCAATCCGAGGGTCCGGTACAACTGAGCGGGGTGGCGCTGCGCTGCGATGAGCGCGGCGTGGATGCGGTGCGCTTTCTGATGTCGGCAAACGAGGGAGAGGATCCGCGGCCCCTGACGCGCATCGCCAGCGGCGGGGAGCTTTCCCGCCTCATGCTGGCGCTGGAGGGGACGCTTCGCCACGGGGCCGGGCGCAAGGCGGCGGCAGGGTGTTTGGTCTTTGATGAAGTGGACGCGGGGATCGGCGGGCGGGTGGCGGCGGTTGTCGGAGGCAAGCTACAGCGGCTGGCGCGGACGCGCCAGGTGCTGTGCGTGACCCACCTGCCGCAGATTGCCTCCCGGGCCGATGCCCACTTCCGCATCGAGAAAAAGGTGGAACGGGGCCGAACTCACACGCGCGTCCGTCCTCTGGACCGGGACGCGCGTGTCGCCGAAGTGGCGCGCATGTTGGGCGGCGCTCGGGTCACCCGGACCACTCGGGAGCATGCGGCAGAGTTGATGGGCAAGACCCCGTGAAGGGCCCGACCGAGGAGAGCTGAGATGGCAAAGACCAAGCGACGCGCCGGCCCGGGGAGTGTCGCCATCTATCCCGGTTCGTTCGACCCGCCGACCCACGGTCATCTGGATGTCATCCAGCGCGGTGCGCGGATCTTTCCCAGCTTCATCGTGGCCATCTTGAAGAACCCGGAGAAGAAGGCTTTGTTCTCCCTGGCGGATCGACTGCGGCTGCTGCGCGACGTGGTCAAGGACCTGCCCGGGGTCGAGGTGGAATCGTTCTCCGGGCTGCTGGTGGATTACGCGCGCACCCGCGGGGCCACGGTCCTGGTGCGCGGCCTGCGCGCGGTCAGTGATTTCGAGTACGAGTTCCAGATGGCGCTGATGAACCGGCGGCTGGACGAGGCCCTCGAGACCGTGTTCATGATGCCGCGCGAGGATTATTCCTACGTCTCGTCGCGGCTGGTGAAGGAGGTGGCCTCGCTGGGCGGCGATGTGAGTGGACTGGTCTCCCCCGGCGTCCACCGTGTCCTGATGGCCAAGCTGCGCGGCGGGCGGAGGGGTCGATGAGGCTGTCGCAACGAGTTGCCGGCCTCACCGCCTCGCCCACACTGCAGGTCAGGGCGGAGGCGACGCGCCTGCGGCAGCAGGGGGTCGACGTGCTCGACTTCGGGCCGGGCGAGCCCGATTTTGATACGCCGCCGGCCATTCGTCGCGCGGCCAAGGACGCGCTGGACGGCGGCGACACGCACTACGGGCCGGCGGCCGGCAAGGCAGCCCTGCGCGAAGCGCTGGCGCAGCACGTCAGCCGGAACCATGGCGGCAACTGGAACAGCTCCGAGGTGCTGGTGGGCGTCGGGGGGAAGGGGGTCCTGTTTCTTCTCATGCAGACCCTGCTGGACCCTGGTGACGAGGTTCTCATCTACGCGCCCTACTGGGTCTCGTTCCCGGATCAGGTGAAGCTGGCCGGCGGACGCCCGGTGTTTCTGGCTACCAATGCGGAGCAAGGGTTCATTCCCGATCCGCAACAGGCCGCGGCAGCCATCGGGCCACGCACCCGGGCGATCATCCTCAACTCACCCTGCAATCCCAGCGGCGCGGTCATTCCACCGGAAGCGCTACGAACCTTCGCCCAGCTGGCCGCACAGCACGATCTGTGGCTGGTCTCCGATGAGACCTATGATCGCTTCGTGTACCCGGGCTACGAGTTTCTTTCGTGCGCCGCGCTGCGCGAGGCGTGCGGCGACCGGCTGGTGCTGGTCAACTCGTTCTCCAAGACCTACGCCATGACCGGATGGCGCATCGGCTATGCGCTCGGACCGCTGCAGGTCATCGCCGGCCTGACCCGGCTGCAAAGCCATGATGCCACGCACCCTACCTCGTTTGTTCAAGCCGCCGCGGTGGTTGCGCTGCAGAGCGACGATGCCCCGGTGCGCGAGATGCTCGAGGAGTACACGCGCCGACGCGGGGTGATCTTGCAGGGCCTCGCCTCGGTCCCGGGCATGGAGTGCCCCGCGCCCGGCGGCGCTTTCTACGCGTTTCCGGACGTACGCAAGCTGTGCCGGCGGGCCGGGTGTTCCAGCTCGCAGGAGCTGTCCGTGCGTCTGTTGCAGGACGCTCGAGTGGCGGTGGTTCCCGGGGAGGCATTCGGCTGTGAGGGCTTTCTCCGGCTCTCCTATGCGCTGTCGGTGCCGCGCATCGAGGAGGGAATCCGGCGGTTGCGCGCCTTCGCCGAAGGCGACTGATGCCGGTTGACACCCCATGCTCGGGGCTTCTACCATCCATGGCAGGTGGGAGCAGCTCATGAACATCCGGCCTGGGATCTTTGCATTGCTACTGGTTCTGGCGCATGCGCCGGCATCGGCCAGCGTCTCAGTGCTGCACCTACACGATCCCATCCATCCCATTACCGCGTCGTTCCTCCAGCGTTCGCTTCAGGAGGCCGACGAGCGCGGCGACACGCTGCTGGTGCTGGAGATCGATACGCCCGGCGGCCTGTCGGACTCCATGAAGGACATGATCCAGGCCATCCTGCAGGCGCGCACCCCGGTGTGCGTCTACGTGGCACCAAGCGGCGCGCGCGCTGCCTCGGCGGGATTCATGATCCTGCTCAGCGCCGATGTGGCGGCCATGGCTCCAGGCACCAATACCGGCTCCGCTCATCCCATCTTCGGCAGCGGGGATACCGAGGAGGACGGCAAGCGGAACATCCTGATGCAGAAGGTGGAGAACGATGCCGCCGCCTTCGCACGAACCCTGGCCGAGAACCGCGGCCGCAACGTGAAGCTGGCAGAGCAAGCGGTGCTGGAGAGCCTGAACTTCACCGAGAAAGAAGCGCTGGACGACAACCTCATCGACATCATTGCCAAGGATCTTCCGGATCTGCTCGACCAGCTCGACGGGCGCACCGTGCGCAGGTTCGACGAGACCGAAACGGTATTGCAGGTGGCAGGGCAGCCTCTGATCCACCACGAGATGACCGCCCGAGAACGCCTGCTGTCCACCATCGCCAATCCCGGCCTGGCGTTCCTCCTGCTGTCGCTGGGTGCGCTGGGTCTGTACCTCGAGTTCACCCATCCCGGCCTGATCCTTCCGGGGGTCGTCGGGGTGATCTGTCTGCTGCTGTTCGCTTTCTCCACACAGATCCTGCCCATCAACTGGGCCGGGCTGTTGCTGATGGCAGCTGCCCTGGGGATGTTCGCACTGGAAGTGAAGGTGACGTCCTATGGAGCGCTCACCGCAGGGGGAATCCTGTGTCTGATGCTCGGGGGCGTTATGCTCTACGATACGCCCGAGATCCCCGAGATGCGCATTCCGCTGGGACTGCTCCTCTCGGTGAGCGTGGCGGTGGGCGGGATCACCGTGGTGCTGCTGGGGCTGGCGGTCAGGGCACAGGGAATCCCGGTGGCCACGGGAAATGAGGGCCTGGTGGGCACCCTCGGCACAGCGGTCTCCGACCTCACGCCCGAGGGGAAAGTGTTCGTGCACGGCGAATACTGGGACGCCGTCGCCGAGGACGCCCTGGCCTCGGGTGAGGAGGTGCGGGTGGTGGCGGTGGATGGGCTCTGCCTGCGGGTCCGCCGCGCTTCCTGAGAGCTGTGAGCAGTAGAAGACTTGTCAGACGGGATTTCATGGGCTAAATAGTCCAGCGGAGGTATTCCATGCAAATCGCCGCAGCCGTGGCGGTCATCGTGGTCATCTGGGTCGTCGCTTCCATCAAGATCCTGCCGGAATACGAGCGGGGGGTCATCTTCCGACTGGGCCGGCTGCTGCCGAAGCCCAAGGGCCCTGGCTGGTTCCTCGTCATCTTTCCCATTGACCGGATGGTGCGGGTCTCCCTGCGGACCCTGGTCCACGACGTGCCTCCCCAGGATGTCATCACACGCGACAACGTCTCGGTGAAAGTCAATGCAGTCGTCTACTTTCGCGTCATGGACCCCACGCGTGCAGTGGTGGAGGTGGAGAACTATATTTATGCCACCAGCCAGCTGAGCCAGACCACGCTACGCAGCGTGCTGGGTCAGGTGGAGCTGGACGGTCTTCTGGCGGAGCGCGAGTCCTTGAACCAGAAGCTGCAGAGCATCCTGGATAAGCACACCGATGCATGGGGCATCAAGGTGTCCATGGTCGAGGTGAAGCACGTGGATCTTCCGTCGGACATGCAGCGCGCCATGGCTCGCCAGGCAGAGGCAGAGCGTGAGAAACGGGCCAAGATCATCCACGCCGAGGGAGAGGAGCAGGCGGCCGAGAACATTGCCAAGGCCGCCGAGGTGCTGTCACGGAACCCCGTGTCATTGCAGCTGCGCTACCTGCAGACCCTGGTGGAGACGTCACAGGAGAAGAATTCCACCATCGTGTTCCCCCTCCCGATTGATCTCCTGCAGGCCTTCTTGAAGCGAACATGAGCCGCGAATCCTCCCGCCACTCCGCTCCTGCGCCGCGCTTCGGTGCGGACGACGCAAAGGCCTTGCGGCGCCTGTCGGCGGTCGTGCGCCTGTTGGAGACCTTGAAGGAGGAGGAGTTGGCCCCGAAGGTCTGCCGCGAGGCCGTGCTTCTCACCGGCGCCGATTACGCGCTGCTATTCCAGGCGGCTCAGGGGGAGCGCCAGCCGCTGCTGCTGGGGTCGACCCTGCCGGAGGAGCATCGGGTCCGGCTGGCGCTGGCCCGGGCGGCACGTCAGGGCGAGGGCGGTCCGCTGGCGCGCTGCGAGGCCGGGCCGTTCGGCTCCAAGGACCTCGACGAACTGTTCGCCGGCACCGCTGTGCCGGAGGACGGGACGCTGGCTGCCGTGCCGCTGGCGGCCGAGATGTTCTCCGGCGTGCTGGTGGTGGGGCGGGAGCCGGGAACCGGCGGCCTGGGGGAGGATGTGGTGCGCGAGGCCATCGCGTTCGGGAGGGTCGTCACCCCGTTCCTGCGCGTGGTTCAGCTTCTCGGCAAATACCGCGAGTTGATGATCCGGGACGACCAGACGCAGTCGTTCAACCGGCGCTACTTCGAGTCCTTCCTGGAGGAGGAGTTCATCCGTGCCATGCGCTATGGGTCGAGCCTGTCGCTCATCTTCATCGATCTGGACAACCTGAAGCGTGTCAACGAGCTGCACGGACATACCATGGGCAGCAAGGCCATCCGCAAGGTCGCGGATAGGGTCATGCCGCTCATCAGGACCGTGGACAAGCTGTTCCGCTACGGTGGCGACGAGTTCTGCGTGGTCCTGCCGGAGACCGGCTGGCAGGGTGCGCTGGAGGTGGCGGAGAGGTTGCGTGTCTCCGTGGAGTCGGCACCCTTCCTCCAGGATGTGGGTGGGGTGGAGTTGACGGCCTCGTTCGGGGTAGCATCCTATCCGGAACATGCCGGCTCCCGGGAGGACTTGGTGCGCGCGGCCGATGAGGCCATGTACCGGATCAAGCAGTCCGGAAAGAACTCCATCTCGGTGGCCGGCGAGCCCACGGCGGGCGAACGCCATGCAGCATTCACCGAGAAGCTTTCCGGCTCCGGAACGTAAAGCTGCGATCCGGACGAACAGCAGTCCCCTCGGAGAATCCAACCATGAGCCCTGAGCGGTCGCGCAGTGCCTCCAATAGCGGGGTCGAACTGGAACTGGGTGGGATGAGTCTTGCGCTGGTTGGCGTGGTTGTGCTGGCCTTGTGCGCCATCTCCTTCTGGCTGGGACGGCAGAGCGTTCCGGCCATGTCTGCCGGGGTCGTGGAAGGCGTCCCGTCCCGGACCGACGCGCCCGTGGTGGACGGCGGGGATGTGGAGAGCGAGTTGACCTTCTTTGATCGGCTGGAAAAGGCGCCGGAGCTGTCCGCCCAGGGTGAGGAGAAGCCAGCGAAGAAGACTCCCGCCCCGTCCGACGTACAACCCGCGGCGCCGAAACCGACGGTGGTGGCGCAGGCGCGGCCGGGCACCATCGCCGGGGATCTGGAGCCCGTTGCAGCGCCGGCACAGCCGCAGGCAGCTCCGTCGGCCAACACGTCTCCCGGAGCGACCGGGGGGAGCTTCCAGGTTCAGGTGCTGGCCACCACCGAGCGCGCAGCCGCGGACGCCATGGTGTCGCGCTTGCAGTCCCGGGGATTCCCGGCGCATCTGAGTTCCGGGGAGTACAAGGGCCAGCCGCTGTTCCGTGTGCGCGTGGGTGGCTATCCCGACAAAGCTGCGGCCCAGCGGGTGGCCCAGGCCATCCAGGACCAGGAGGGGCTCCAGACCTGGGTCACGCGTTGACCCCACCCTCCGAGCGCGCCCGGTCGCTGCTGGCTGCAGCTGCCGGGGCACTGCTGGTTCCGGCGTTTCCACCCTTCGACCTTTGGCCCCTGGCCGTGCCGGCAAGCGCCGCGCTGTGCTGGCTGCTGTCCTGGCCGGGTGCGGTGCGCCGGGCGGGCGCTCAGACCGGTTTCTGGTTCGGCATGACCTTCTTCGCGGGCAGCGTCTACTGGGTGGTGCCCGTGATGCAGCGCTATGGCGGACTGCACTGGATCGTGGCGCTCTCGGTGCTGGTCCTTTTGGTCGCGCTCCTGGCGGCCTTCTTCGCCGGTTTCGCCGCCGTCGTGCAGCACCTGGTGAACCAGGTGGGTCCCGGGCCCGCATTGATCCTGGCTCCGGCCGTCTGGGTGGGAGCGGAACTGGCACGGAACCATGTGCTCACCGGGTTTCCCTGGGTCAGGCTGGGCAGCGCCC
>CBDVAL010000061.1:0-15561 GCA_965371955.1 uncultured bacterium
CTCCTGCACGAAGCCCGGCGTGTTCTCCGTGTCCTCGTAGACCACCGGCAGGAATTGAAGACTGGCCGCCAGGTCGAACTGGTCGGTCTCGATCCATACCGAGCCACGGGCGGAGTTGTTGAAATCCACCCGGTGCTGGAAACGCAGGTTCGTCAGGCGGCTGGGGTACTTGGCGTCGAAGTTCTGGATACGCACGTAGGGGGAGATCAGCCAGGTGGCGTCGAGGATCGAGTAGGTGCCGCAGTTGCTGCCGCCCATATGCCAGTAGCCCGTGTTGGGCGCGCCGGCGCAATTGTGCGTCTGGTGGAACCAACCCAGCGTGCCGCCGGACCCATTCATGGCGGTAAAGAAATCCTGCTCGCCGGCGACGAAGTCAAACGAGACGCTCTGCGCCGCGAAGTTGAGGTCCTGCTCGAGCACCTCGGTGAACGAGATGGCGGACTGCGGGCCGGTGATGCCGGGCCCACCCACCAGCACGTCGAAGTCCACGGTCTCGCCGGCGCTCACGCCGGCGGCCGCCTCCACCGCCCACGTTGCTATCAGGTCGACGCCCGTGCCGTTGACGGCGGCCACCGGGACGATGGTGCCGGGAGCCGACACGGTCACGTTGCCGTTGTTGGAGACCAGCGTCAGGTTCACGTCCAGCGGCTGGCCGGAGAGATCGATGCCCGTCTCCAGCCTCAGCCGCACCTCCAGCAGCGCCGCCTCCCCCGCATCGAGGAACGGGTCGTCCGCGTCGCAGGATCCGTTGAAGACGCGGCTGGAGACGAACTGCAAGTCCGGCGTGCAGTCGACGGTGGCAGAGGCAAAGGTGACCTGCACCGGTGAATCGTCGGTGTACGCGGCCTGGATGTTCTCGTTTTCGGCCGCCACCTCGATGATGCCGTTGTTCTTGGTGAATGCGCCGACCTGCACGTCGAAGGCGGCGGTGGTGCCCACGCCGCCCGCCCACGACAGCGCGAGCGTCTCGGAGTCACCGGAGTCGGTGGTGACGTCGATGGTCGCCACCGCTCCGCCGCCTGCATCGGTGACGGTGAGGATGGCGGAGTCGGGGGCGGCGCAGGTGTAGAACGGCCGCGAGAACTCCACCGTCGCGGTTCCGGTGCATTGCGCAGGAAGCGCCGTGCTGGTGACGGGGGGAACCCCCGGAGGGGAGCCGATGCTGGAACCGTTGCCGATCTCGCGGTTGGCGAAGACCTGCCAGATGAGGCATTCGTGAACCCCGGCGAACAGCGTGGAGTCGGCGGTGAGCAGGGCGGCGCGGCCCTCGATGAAGTCATCGGGATCGCCGGGAGGTGGCGGGTCCGGAGACATGTTGAAGACATGCTCGAGGATCAGGTCATCCGCTATGGAGACACCCTGGGCCTTCCCGCGGGCGGCGATGAGCGCCTGGCGCAGGTCCCACAGGACCCCGGCGTAGATCTCACCGTCGGAGTGCACCTCGCAACCGTCGGTGAGGAAGATGTTGTCGCACAGATTCGAGAAGGTCCGGTCGTTTTCCATGGAACGGATGAAGCCGTAGAAACCGAGCCACCCCGAATTGTCCCCCACCGGCGCATCGGGATTCAGATATTCGCCGATGTACTTGTCGTCGGCGACGGTGGCGGCCCAGTAGTCCGCCACGGCCTCGTTCATGGCACCACCGTACACCGCGCCTCCGAACCCGGCGACGTTGTTGTTGACGCGATGCGAGAACTCATGGTAGACCACCGATTCCTCCAGCGCGTAGTCCCGGCTGCCAAGCAACGCTCCGGTGTGAAACGACCCGTGGCCGAACAACGTCTGGTCGGTACTGCCGGAGAAGAAGGCATTCTCCGTGTCGTTGTTGATTTCACAGGTTCCGCCCGGGCAGTTTGCGTTGCTGGCGCAGCCAAAGCCGTCGTTGTCCCCTCCGACGCACGCCAGGCTCCGGAGGTGCACCACCGACTCCATCGGGTTGGTATCCAGGTTGATGAAGCCGCCGAAATCCGGCCCCCCGTTGAGGTCCACGAAGAACTGCCGGATCAGGTTGTTGTGGTAGAAGACGCTCTGCTCGTCGAAGTTCAGGTCGACGGTGGGATCGTTCGGATCGGTGGTATGGAGGTAGTTCCCGTCGCTGATCTCCGCCGTCTGGTCGTTGATCACCGACGTGAAGGCACCGGACAGGTCACCGCCGGAGACCGGCTTATCGGCATCGCGGATGTCCTCCACCGACAGGGGCGTGGAGTCCGGGTTCTCGGTGTAGACGCGGATGGACTCGTGGGTGGTGTGGCTCAGCATCTCGGCGTAGAGCGGCTCGCCGGACTCACCGTCCACGAACACCCGGAACTCATGGATGCGGTCGCCCAGGGTCACGTCCGTGGCCCAGATCATCCGGAAGCCGTCGGCCGTGGGGAACCAGGCCGGCCGGATGCGGGCGCGGCTCAGCAGGCCGTTGGGGACGGCGTCGGTGGCTGTGTACTCCAGGACGCTGTCCGCCGGCAGGCCGGAGGCCGGAACGGCCGGCGATACCGCGCGGGTCAACCCGGCGCCCGGGTCCACGCGCCGCAGGACGCCCTTGAGGGCCTCGTCGGCCGCGATTCCCATCACCGACGTGCGGGCAGGGGGCCGGTGAAAGCCCCCGGAGGCCATGCGGATGAAGCCGTCTCCATCCACCAGCACTGTGATGCTGCCGCCGTACACCGCCAGGCCCTGGTGGCGCTGGACGAACAGGACGCGAGTGCCACCCCTGGAGGTGGACACGGTCTCGGGCTTCAGCGCGGCGCCTTGCCTTAGGTTGAACAGGTCGGCGTAGTCGCGCAGGAAGGCTCGCGCCGCGGCCTGCGGCGCACCCTGGAACGGCCCCACCCGTCCGCCATACACCATGATCGGTGTGCCCTTGATGGCATCCCAATCGATGCTCCAGCGCCCCTCCCCGCCGGCGCGCAGCCGCTCCAGCGCCGCACGGGCGGCGTCGGTGGGCTGTGCCACCGGCGCGTCCGGGGCCTCCGCCGGGACCAGCCCACGCTGGGCCAGGAAGGACGGACGCTTCGGAATCTGCCGGCCCTGGGCCTGGATCTCCGGGCGGGCAGCGAGGGACGGCGTCGAGAGGACCAGGAGCGCTAGCGTCAGCATCGGCCAGCGGCGGGCCCCCGGGAGCGGGAATCGGGTCGGCATGGACAATCTCCTCAATCGGGGAGCGAAGACCGGACCCTCCGCACCGGACGCGGGCCAGGTCGGACATGGCCCGCGCACACCGGGGCCTTCGGTGCCTCCCCCGCGGCAAAACGCAGGCAGGGATGTGCCTTTGAATGTACTGGTGGGTCCGGGAGTAGTCAACCGAGGCATTTGCCGGCGTGCGGAAAATGCACTGCTGGCGCGAGAAATGGACGCTTCGGGAGTATCCCGGCTAGCGCTCGGCGCGGGGAACGTAGTCCCGGCTGGGGGATCCGACGTAGATCTGGCGCGGCCGCGCGATGCGCTGATCGTCGTCCTGCAGCATCTCCTGCCACTGGGCGACCCAGCCGACGGTCCGGGCGATGGCGAACAGGACCGGAAACATGGCCACCGGGAAGCCCATGGACTGGTAGATCAGCCCGGAGTAGAAATCCACGTTGGGATAGAGGCGCCGGCTGACGAAATAGTCGTCCTCCAGGGCGATCTTCTCCAGTTCCAGGGCAATGTTCAGCAGGCGGTTGGGCCCCTTCACCTCGAACACCTGGTCGGCCATCTGCTTGATGATCTTGGCGCGCGGGTCGTAGTTCTTGTAGACGCGGTGGCCGAAGCCCATGAGCCGGACCTCGCCCTCCTTGACGCGCTTGATGAACGCCGGGATGTGGTCCACCGAGCCGATCTCCTCCAGCATGCGCAGCACCTTCTCGTTGGCGCCGCCGTGCAACGGGCCGTAGAGGGCGGCCGTGGCGGAGGCCACCGCGGAGAACGGATCCACATGGCTCGATCCCACCGAGCGCATGGCATGGGTCGAGCAGTTCTGCTCGTGATCGGCGTGCAGGATGAACAGCACGTCGATGGCGCGCTCCAGCACGGGATGCGGCTGGTAGTTGCCCTCGGTCATCTTGAACAGCATGCCGAGGAAGTTGCCGATGAAGCTCAGGTCGTTGTCCGGGTAGGTGTACGGCAGCCCCTGGCTGTGACGGTAGGCAGAGGCAGCCAGGGTGGGCATCTTCGCGATGAGGCGGTAGATCTGCAGCCGGCGTCTTTCCTCGTCGAAGATGTTCTTGGCGCCGGGATAGAACGTGGACAGCCCCGCCACCGCCGAGCACAGCATGCCCATGGGATGAGCGTCGTGGTGGAAGCCGTCCATGAACTTCTTGATGTTCTCGTGCAGCAGCGTGTGGTGAATGATCTCATGGCGGAAGCTGCGGAACTCCTCCTCGCTGGGGAGCTCGCCGTGAAGAAGCAGATAGGCGGTCTCCATGAACGTGGACTTCTCCGCGAGCTGCTGGATGGGATAGCCGCGGTAGAGGAGGATGCCCTGATCACCGTCGATGTAGGTGACGCGGGAGCGACAGGAGGCGGTGTTGACGAAGCCCGGGTCGTAAGTGAGCAGACCGAAGTCCTCGTCGGACGTCTTGATCTGCCGCAGATCCATGGCACGGATGGCACCGTCCTGCACGTCGATCTCGTAGCTCTTGCCGGTACGGTTGTCCGTGATGCTCAGCGTGTCCTTGCTCACTCGCGTCTCCTCACCGGTCTTGCTCGGGCGATCTTCGGTCACGGTCAGCGTGCCCTTGCTCATGGGTCTCTCCTTGCGCGGGCCGGGATCCTGCCACGCCGTTCAGCCTTCGATCGCCGCAATGCCCCCCCGGGATACTGACAAGGTAGCATCGGCGGGCCTCCGCTTCAACCGTCCCGGAAGTTCAAGTCACGGCTTCCAGGAGGATCAGGGTGACCTGCCCCACATAGACGAAATCCCCCGTGCCACCGACGCGATATGGGCGACCGGTGACCTCGGTGATATAGCGGGCCAGCTTCCTGTAGTAGTCCGCGGGGTTGGACGGGTTCACCATGACGAACCAGATGCGCTGCCGTCCTGTCAGGTGCTCGCCGATGCGCCGGTGGTAGAGGTCGGGGTCGAGGGTGGCGTCGAACTGCTGAGGTAGCAGGACGATCTCGGGGCGCGTCGGCATGTAGAAGTCGCCCAGCGTCGCTGCGAGATAACCCTCGCAAACCTCGGGGAACGAGCCGCGGAAGAGGTCGTCGGTCTCCACCAGGCCGCCGCGCAGCAGCACCAGGTCTCCCGGCTGCAGGTCGCCCTGGATCATCTGTGCGGCGGCTTTCCAGTTCTCGTTGCGGGCGTTGATGTTGAAGCTCTCGCCGCGGCGCAGGGGGCCCAGGTCCGCCGCGAACACCAGCGCCAGATAGGTCAGCGTCAGGATCCAGCGGCCGGGCCTCCAGGCGAGCCGCGTCAGCAGCCAGCCCACCAGCAGGACGCACGGCGCCAGGCTGGCCACCAGGTAACGCGGCTTGAGCAGCGTCGGCAGATTCATCCCCAGCGCCGCCGCGGACAGCAGCACCGCCGGGACCAGGTAGGCCAGTGCCAGGGCCAGCAGGTCGACTCGCTGGGTTGCCTCCGGCTCAGGCGCCGGCGCACCGCCGCCTGCCTCCTCCTGCCGGCCGAGGGTGAGCCACAGTGCCCCTGTGAGCAGCAGGGCCACCGCCAGCGGCGTGGTCTGGAAGTAGGCGAACACGCCCGGGGGTATCTTGCCCTGGAACGGCCAGGTGAGCGAGGAGGCGCGGCCGGCCACGGACCAGACCTGCGGCGCCAGCGGCAGCGCCAGCAGGGCGGCACCTCCCAGGGCGGCGGCGATGCGGGACAGCGGCGGCCGTGGCACACCGCAGCGGCCTGCGAGCAGCAGGGTCAGCACCTGGGCCAGGACGAAGGGCAGGAAGATGAACTGGGCGTGCAGGAGGCCGGCGGTGAGGGCAGAATACGCCGCAACGGCACCCCAGGCTCCGCCGGAGCGCAGCAGCTCGGACAGCGCCCAGGTGGATCCGGCGGCCAGGAGGACCGCGAGACTGTAGGGCCGCGCGTCGGTGCTGAACCACAGGTGCACGGGGTGGACAGCCAGCAGAAAGGCCGCCGCCAGCCCTGCCGCATTGCCGAACATGCGCCGGCCGGCGGCGAAGATCACCACCACGGCAGCCACCCCGGCCAGCGCCGACGGCAGGCGCAGCGCCCACTCGCTGGCCCCTGCCATGCGCACCGAGACGTGCTCCACCAGGAAGCTCAGCGGCGGCGTGGCCATGCAGGACACGCAGCGGGAGATGACCTCGCCGAGGCCTTCACCGGAGGCCGCCCACCAGGAGACCAGTTCGTCGGTCCACAGACTGCTCCGGCCGAGCCCGCTGAACCGCAGCGCGGCGGCCGCCAGGACGGCCACGGCAAGCGCCGCCAGAACCTGCGGCGACAGGCGGGTCTCGTCTCGCTGCTCGTGCGCCGGCTCAGCCCTCTTGCTTGCCACCTTCTCTCCCGTTTCCTGACCCCGGCCGGGGTCAAGGGGCCATTATACGGCCTGGCAGGGGCTGCGGGCCGTGGATAGCCGGGCGGGGCTATTGCATAATGCTGTGCAATGAGAGGAGAAGGCCCATGTCCGTCCTGCGTCGTTTCCGTGCCCTTCGTCCCCCGGCCGAGCTGAGCACCGAGATCGCGGCCGTCCCCTACGACGTGGTGGACAGCAAGGAGGCCCGTGCCCTGGCCGCCGGCAGGCGGCGCTCCTACCTCCACGTCACCCGTCC
Organism: uncultured bacterium; assembly: GCA_965371955.1. Classification (GTDB taxonomy): domain Bacteria; phylum Acidobacteriota; class Polarisedimenticolia; order CBDVAL01; family CBDVAL01; genus CBDVAL01. The sequence goes on from CBDVAL010000061.1 coordinate 6,718, forward strand.
GGAGATCGATCTACCCGAGGACGTCGACCTCTATGATGACGTCGTCTATGCCAGGGCAGCGGAGAATTTTTGCGCGTTCCTCGAACAGGGCTGGCTGCTGGAGGATGCCCGGCCAGGACTGCTGGTCTACCGGTTGATCCGCGACGGGCGGCAACAGACCGGTGTGGTGGGCTGCTGCTCGGCGGACGAGTACGACAGCGACCTCATCGTCAAGCACGAGAAAACCCGGCCCGACAAGGAGGACGATCGCACCCGCCACCTGTTGACCCTGTCAGCGCATGCCGAGCCGGTCTTCCTGGCCCATGCGTCGCACCCGGGCGTCGACCGGCTGGTGGAGGAAGCCACCGCCGGCGAGCCGCTCTATGACGTCAGCGCCGAGGACGGCGTGCGTCACATCGTCTGGCGAGCGCCCGACCCGGACGCCCTGGAGGCGGCCTTCGCGGAGCTACCGCGTCTCTACGTGGCCGATGGGCATCACCGTTGCGCCAGCGCCAGCCGTGCCCGCGCCGCCCGCCGCGATGCCAACCCGGCGGGACACACGGGCGACGAGGAGTACAACTTCTTCCTGGCCACGGTTTTTCCCTCGGATCAGCTGAGCATCCTGGCCTACAACCGGGTGGTGAAGGATCTCGGTGAGCACACACCCGCCGGCTTCCTGGAGGCCCTGGGCAGCCGCTTCGCGCTGCGCTCGCAGGCACCGCCCAGCCCCGCGCGCGCAGGGCAGGTATCGTTCTACCTCGACGGCAGCTGGTACGGGTTGGAGCTCTTCGGAGCTGAGCGACCGCGCAGCGGGGACCCGGTGGCGGCGCTGGACATCGCGCGCCTGCAGGACGGCGTCCTGACGCCCCTGCTGGGCATCGGCGATCCCCGCATCGACCAGCGCATCGGTTTCGTGGGCGGTATCCGCGGCCCCGAAGATCTGGCGGCCAGGGTGGACCGCGGCGACGCGGCCGTGGCGTTCTCCATATACCCCATGTCCATGCAGGAGCTGATGAGCGTCGCCGACGCCGGCCTGGTCATGCCGCCCAAGTCCACCTGGTTCGAGCCCAAGCTGCGCTCCGGCCTGTTCATCCACCGCTTCTAGGGGACCGTCCCCCCCGGGGGACTCTCCCCTGCCTGCTTCTCGAGCAGGGCGTGGATGGCATCGCGCGTCTCCAGGGACCAGCCGCCGAAGACCTGGAGGACACGGGCCTCCTCGTCCAGGAGAAAAGAGAGGGGGATCTGGGCCTCGTCGCCGGAGTAGATCTGCTGCATGGAGTTCGGGCCGCCGGTGTAGCTGGGGTAGTCGATGCCCAGGCGTTCGAGGAACTCGGGGACGGAGGCCGCTGCCTCCCGGTCGAGGCTGATGCCGACCAGCTGGATTCCCCGCGCCTGAAAATCCTCCTGTAGCCGCTGCAGCTCCGGCATCTCCTTGCGGCACGGGATGCAGAACGTGGTCCACAGGTTGATGAAGGTGCGCTTGCCGGAGCGGACGAGCTGATGAAGGCTGGTGGATTCCCCCTGCAGAGGGGTCAACTCCAGGTCCGGAAAGCGATCGCCCTGGCCGAAGGTCAGTAATGCGATGATGTTCTCGCGCTCCGACGTCGGGTCGGGCAGCGGTGATAGCGGCTCACGGATGCGCTCGATCTGCTTCCGGCCCTGGCGCACGACGTAGGAGCCGGCCCCCACATTCTCCCACCGTTGGGTCTCCCCCCCGGGCCAGGTGACCTCCATCCAGGTTACGACCTTGTCGCCCCCGAGACCGAACAGCAGTCGTGGGTCATGCTGCGAGAGGAACCCGCTACCGCCGGTGCGCAGCCGGGTCTGCACGCCGTGGGAGGTCTTCAGGCGCACCTCGGCGCCGAAGGCGTCGCGGCCGGCGTCGGCGCCCACCAAGGTCACGCGCAGGAACTGGTTGCGGGAGCCGACGTTGTTGCGGAACAGATGATGCGCATCGCCCTGCAAGGCCACCAGGAAGATATCCAGATCGCCGTCGTTGTCGAAGTCGGCATAGACCGAGCCGCGGCCGTCCGAGATGGAATCGGCACCCGTCACGCCGGAGATATCCAGGAACTCGCGCCCGTCGAGATTCCAGGAGATCAGGTCGCGCTCGTAGCCGCTGAACGAGAAGCCCTCCTGGAAGATGGCGTTCATGTGCTTGCTCTGGTACTGGTCGTTGCCGGCCTTCTCCTGCTCCTCGGTGGCGGCCACCACGTGGCGCCAGAACAGGCTTCAGGTGTCCTTCATGGACTTGCCGGACAGGAACCCGTTGGGTGTATGGAGATCCTGCCAGCCGTCGTTGTCGAAGTCCACGAAGCCGCCACCGAAGGCCCAGCCGCCGCGGAAACCCCCGAGCTCGGCCGAGATCTCCTGGAAGGTCCCGTCACCCTGGTTGCGGTAGACGCTGTTCCCGCTGGCCAGCTTGTCCAGGAACGCCCGGTCCTCCCGCCGGCCGGCGTAGAGCCGCTGCAGCACGCGCGCCCCTGCCATGGAGGACATGTTGGTGATGTGCAGGTCGAGATCACCGTCGTTGTCCACGTCACCGAACGATACGCCCATGCCGAAACCCGGATCCTTCAGCCCTGCTTGTTCCGCCCCATCACGAAAACGATCTCCCTGGTTCAGGTACAGGCCGTTCTCGCCGAAATCATTGGCCACGTAGAGATCGATCTTGCCGTCGCGGTTGAGGTCCACGAACGAGGCGGCGTAGCTCCAGCGGTCGTCGTGCACCCCCCAGCTGCGCGCCGACTCCCGGAACGTGCCGTCCCCCTGGTTGAGGAACAGCAGATTGGGCGTGCCGTTGGTGGCGCGGTGCCAGGAGTTGGGCATGATGTAACCGTAGCGGTTGTACGACGCCACGTAGAGATCCGGCAGGCCATCGCCATTGACGTCCCCTGCCACGGCGCTGAACCCCACCGCCGTGACGTTCACCCCGGCTCGCTCGGAGACGTCCCAGAACTTCATCCGCCCCTCGGGGATCCAGCGGTTCTCCAGCAGCACCTGCTCCCCCACTCGGGCGAAGAAGAGATCCGCGTCTCCGTCCTGGTCGTAATCGAGGAACACCGCACCGGTGCCCGGCGGGACGTAGCCCACCAGCGATGCCTCGGACCCGTCATGGAAGCGGCCGTCACGGCCGTAGAGGTACAGCCGGTTGCTCTCCACGCCGGTGATGGCCAGGTCCAGCAAACCGTCCCCGTTCACGTCCGCCACCGCCGCGCCGTGCGCAATGAAGCCCTCGTTCCCTCCCGTTCCGATGGGGGGAAACAGGACCGCCAGATCGCTGGCCCGGGTGACATCGGAGAACAGGTCCACGTCGGAGACCATGGACTCCATGGACTCCGCCTCGAGCGCGTCCAGCTTCCACGGGCCATCGTCCGGCCGGCTGACCCGCACGCGCAGGCGGCCGCGCAGCCACTCTCGCTTGCCGTCCACGTCCCTGCCGACGATGAAGAATTTGAGATAAGCGTTGCCGCCCACACTGGGGAGAGACCGCAGGTCAGCCTGCAGCACCTTGAGGCGGAGATCCTCCATCTCGGAGAAATGGCCGAGCAAGGCCGTGAAGTCATCCATGATCCGCTGCGCCGGCCGCGCCTTCGCGCCGCCGCGTGCTGCCGTCCACTCATGACGGTGGATCCACTCTCGCACCGGCTGCAGCGGCCCGGGCTGGACCGGCAAGGGTTTGCCGGCAACGCGCGGTGAGAGGTGCGGGCGCAGCGCCGCGACGTTGCCGTCTCGCAGCTCGATGGACAGGGCCAGCAGCTCGTTGGCCAGCGACTCGGACAGATCCTCCGCGGCCTCGAGAGCGTCGCGGTCGATGGGCTGGGCGCTGGCCGTCGCCAAGGGCATCGCCGGCAAGGCGAGTATCAGGATGCTGCGCAGCAACCGTCCCTGGAGATGGATCATCAATTCCCTCGGATACCGTGGGCTTCGAAGCGCTTTCATGATACACCCCGGACCGCCGCGATTCACCCCGCCACGCGGCCGGGTTCGTGTACAATGGTCCCATGGCCGCTTACCGATCACGCAGGAACCGCAGAATCGCGGGCGTTTGCGGCGGCATTGCTGAGGGCCTGGGGTGGGACCCCACCACGGTGCGCATCGCCTACGTGGTGCTGTCCTTGTGCTCCACTACTTTTCCCGGCATCCTGGTCTACGTGGTGCTGTGGATCGCCATGCCGGAGGCCGGAGAGAACGAGGAGCGCTGATACTGCCCGTCAATTCCATGACCGACGCTTCCCCCGCACAACGATACCGTACCATCCGCCAGGCCACCGAAGCGCTGTGCGCTCCCCTGTCGGCGGAGGACTGCGCGCTGCAGTCCATGGAGTTCGCCAGCCCGACGAAGTGGCATCTGGCGCACACCAGCTGGTTCTTCGAGACCTTCCTGCTGGAGGACCAGCTGGCCGGCTACCGGCATCCTGATCCGCAGTTTCGTGTCCTGTTCAATTCTTACTACGAGACCGTGGGAGAACAGCACCCCCGGCCGGCGCGCGGCTTCCTCTCCCGGCCGAGCTTGCCGGAGGTTCTCGACTACCGCCGCCACGTGGACGGGCACATGGAGGAACTCCTGGGAAGAGGCGCCCTGGACGCGCCCGCCCCGGCCGGCTCGGTCCTGGAGGTCGGGCTGCAGCACGAGCAACAGCACCAGGAGTTGCTCCTCATGGACATCAAGCACCTGTTCTCGCTCAATCCGTTGCGCCCTGCGTATCGGGACGGCCCCGGCAGGGCCGACCCGGCGGCACCCGAGCGTCCTCGCTGGCACGCCTACGAGCCGGGAATGCGCTCGGTGGGACACGGCGGGGACGGCTTTTCCTTCGACAACGAACGGCCCCGGCACGAGAGCTTCGTCGGGGCCTTCCGGCTGGCCTCGCGACCGGTGAACAACGCCGAGTTCCTGGCGTTCCTGCGCGACGACGGCTACCGGCGGTCCGACCTGTGGTTGGCCGACGGCTGGAGCACGGTGCGCAGCCAGGGCTGGCAGGCACCGCTGTACTGGGAGGAGGTGGATGACGAGTGGTTCCACCTCACTCTTTCCGGGTTCCAGAAGGTTCGCCCCGCCGACCCCGTCTGTCACGTGAGCTTCTACGAGGCGGATGCGTTCGCCCGTTGGACCGGCAACCGCCTGCCCACGGAGACGGAGTGGGAGTGCGCGGCACAGGAGACTCCGGTGCAGGGGAACTTCGTCGAGAGCGGCAGCCTCCATCCCATGGCGGCCGGGGGCGAGGCCGGATCAGGCCGGCCGGCACAGATGTTCGGCGATGTATGGGAGTGGACCGCCAGCCCGTACGCGCCCTACCCCGGCTTCCGTCCGCTGCACGGCTCGCTGGGCGAGTACAACGGCAAGTTCATGTGCAACCAGATGGTCCTGCGTGGCGGCTGCTGCATCTCCCCTGTATCGCACCTGCGCCCCACGTATCGCAACTTCTTCTACCCCGATCAGCGCTGGCAATTCAGCGGCTTCCGCCTGGCACGCGATGAAAACGGAGAACGGGGTCGGAGCCAGACCTTATACCTCGATCATTGACTGCCATCCAACCCACGGGCGGCACGAGGTATAAGGTTTGGCTCCGACCCCGTTTTTGTTCAACCCCGTTCTCATTCATAGGCGATCGAGATCTACGAGGGTGCGCTCGTTGCGGATCTCGCCGGTGTTGACGGTGGAGGCGGGCTCCAGCAGCAGTACCTGCGCGCCGTCCTCGGCCACCGGCAAGTGTTCCACACCCTTGGGGACGATGGCCAGTTCTCCTTCTTCCAGCGTGACGCTGCCGTCGCGCAGCCGGATCTCCAGCCGGCCCTGCACCACCAGGAAGAGTTCGTCCTCCTCGGCGTGCCGGTGCCAGATGAACTCGCCCTGCAGCTTGGCCAGCTTCACCTGGTGGTCGTTGACATCACCTATCACCTTCGGACTCCAGGTGTCGTGGAAACGGCCGAATGCCTCGCGCAGGTTCACCTTCTTCATGAGTCCTCCTCATCCGTGGCGCCGGCACCCTCCAGCATCACATGCTCCGGCTGTGCCCGGACGCGTTCCAACCAGCGGCAGACTGCCGAAAAACGTGCCAGCTCGAAGCCGCCCTCCGGGGCCACATGGGTGTAGGCGTAGAGAGCAATGTCGGCGATGGAGTAGGTTCCGCCCACAAAGAAATCATGCTGCTGGAGGTGATCGTCCATCACCTGCAGGGCGCGCGTGCCCCGCTCCTGCAGGTACGGCACGATGCGCCGGTAGCGCTCCGGATTGCCGATGAGGCCCACCAGATAGCGGGCCACGGCGATGTTGGGCTCGTGGCTGTTCTGCTCGAAGAACATCCACTGCAGGATCTGGGTCCGCGCAAACGAGTCATCGGGAAGCAGCGAGGTGCCGTCGGCCAGGAACCAGAGAATGGCGTTGGACTCGGCCAGGCAGCGCCCGTCATCCAGCTCCAGCAACGGCACCTTGCCGTTCGGATGCCGCGCCAGGAACTCCGCGGGACGCTCGTCGCTGGACAGAACATCGATCTCGGTCTTGCGGTAGGAAAGGCCCAGCTGCGCCAGGATCAGGCGAACCTTGTAGCAGTTTCCGGATGCCATGGAATCAAACAGGTGCATACAGTGCTCCCTCCATTCCATCTCGTGTCGGCCTACCCGCGCCCGCTCCTCATCCCGGCAGCCAGGGCCTCCTGCAGCCCCGGGATCCCCGGACGCGCGCCGGGAGTCCGGCAGGCCAGCCCGGCGGCGGCGCCGGCCAGATGCAGGCGCTGCAGCAACGAGAGTCCACGGTCCAGCCCCATCAGATACGCCCCGTGGAACACATCCCCTGCGCCATTGGTATCCACAGCGCGCACGGGAAGCGCAGGGATCGTCAACGTCTCCCCACCCTGCGCGCCGATACAGCCGCGTTCCCCCAGGGTGATCACTGCAACCGCCGGGCCGGCAGCCTGCAGCGCTCGCAGACCCTCTTCTCCCGTCTCACCGCACCAGTCCCGGGCGAAGCGCTCGGAGACCACCGCATGATCCGTCAGCTCGAGTAGCTCACGTGTGGACGGTCGGAGCGAGCCGCCGTCCAGCACCACCGGCACTCCGGCCTGCCGGGCCCGCCGCGCGGCGGCCCGCTGCGCCGGGCCCTGGTGCCCATCCACCAGCAGCGCCGCCGCGCCCTCCACCAACCCCGCCGGGATCTCGTCCGGGCTGAGCTGTGGAGCGTTGCCGCGATCCCAGAAAATGGTACGGCTGGCCGTTTTCTGCTCCACCACCACATAGGACAACGGTGAACGGCATCCTGCCCGCACCTGCATCGGCTGGATGTCCACACCCTCGGACTGGAGCTCGTCGCGGATACGCTCCCCGGCAGCGTCCTGGCCCACTGCCGCGCACAGCACGCCCCGGCCTCCCATGCGCGCCACGGTGACCATGGCGGTGGCCGCAGGTCCACCGCCCCCATCCGTCAGCAGCGTGACCTGCGCCTTCTCGTCGGCCCCGGGAAAGAGGTCCACCTGGACCACGCGATCCAGGGCCGCATGACCGATTGCGAGCAGGTAGCTCACTGAGGGAGAGCGCGCAGAGAAAGCTCCGCTGACCGGGCTGGAGGCCGGGCCTCTAACCCGGCTGCACCAGGTTGGCCAGCGAAACCTCTACCGGGATCCTCTCGACCCCGGAGAACCGCCCCACCTCGCGCTCACCTTCGAGAACGATAATGGTCGGCACGCCGCGAACCGCGCGGTCCTTGACCCTGGGCTCATTGCTGAACGAGCGCGGCAAGCCAATCCACTTCACCTCCAGCTTGGAGCTGTCGGCCATGCGCAGGCTCTTCATGAGTTTGGGGAGGACTTTCTGGCAGTGCGGGCACCAGGACCCGAAGAACACTTCCACGGTGTGTTGCTTCTTGGTATTGGCCAGGCGGGTCACGGTCTTCGAGTCGGGCTCGTAGTTGGTCTCGTCTTCCTGAAAATCAGGGCACAGGTTCAGGAAGTCCTCGGCCCGCACCTCACCCAGGAGCGGCGGCGTGGGCAGCACCTTGACGAAACGACCGTTCACGTCGAAGGTCAGCGCGGCCGGCGTCAACTTGACAGGGGTGCCCTCGGCCGGAAGGGAACCGCTGAGGATGGCCGTGGGCCCTTTTGCGGCGAGCTTCACCTGTCCGGCAGCCAGAGTGAGAACCCGGCGCTTTGCGGGCTGGAGGAGGAACCAGACATCTCCCGTCAACGTCCCGAGCATGTCGGGAGTTCCCTTCTTCTCGTAGACCGTCCCCGGGGTCACACCGCCGCCGTCCACCTCGGTGGAAAAGCGGCAGGAACGCTGCCACACGCTGTCCTCCCCCCACAACAAACCGGTGGTCGCGACCAACACCAGCAGCGCGATGCCTGCCTTCCTGAATGCGTTCCGCCTCACAGCGTGCCTCCTTCCAGCGCCGACCGGACCGACTCCGGGTCGGGGGGTTGATCGTTCCATACGGTGACCACCTTGCCGTCCACCAGCAGGGCGAACCTTGGCAGGCGACGAGCGAGGTTGCCGAGGATGCCTGCCCCGATTTCCTCCACGGGGAAGAGCGCACCGTGCTCGATGCCGAACACGAAACGCTCGTCCGGACCGGCGGCGGCAAACGACAGCACTTCCACTTCCAGCAGATCCATCATCAGATCGTTCAGCGGCTCGATCGCCTGCCAGCTGGGCTCCGCCTCCAGGTCCAGCAGGACCACCAGCACCGCCCCCTGATCGGGGACCAGCACATCCACTTCCAGCCCCACCACATCGGCTCCGGGCACAAGGTCTGTGAGCCATTCCTGCGGCAGGCTCGGAGCGGCCAGCGTCAGGCCCAGGCCGAGAAGCACGGTGGCCACCACCGCGCCCGCCCGCCAGCCCGCGCGACTGGCGCGCGCACCCCACAGGAATGTG
>CBDVAL010000062.1:0-15387 GCA_965371955.1 uncultured bacterium
AGGAGCCCGGCGCAACGCCGGGCGGGGGAGCGTGCGCGCAATCATCGCGTGCCGCGAAGCCGCTGCCCGCAAGAGGCACAACCGGCTGTACGCACGTACGACGAGCCTACTGCTGCGGCACCCGCATGTTGTAGTAAAACTGCAGGACAACCCCGACGTCCTCCTTGTCCATCTCCAGGAACGCCTGCGGCAACGGCGGCAGCTCCGCAGCCTCGATGGCGAACTGCGCCGCCTGGTCCAGCGGCCGCACCCCCGAGCCATCCGTCAGGACAATGGCAAACACCCCTCCATCCAGCCGGATGCGAAACGAGACCACCGAGCGCCCCTTGAGCCCCATCTGCGCCGCCGGCGGAAAGCGCTCGATCCAGCGCGCCCGGATGATCTCCACGATGCGGCGCGCGTAGGGCCCCCAATCGATCCCCACCGTGTCGAACGAAATGGACCCGAAGTCCGAGACCGAAGCCGCCCGGGGGTTGTCGAAGCGCTGCCCCAGGTCGCGAGTGCTGAACGGCCGCAGCAGGTCATCCAGCCCCTCGAGTTCCTTCTCCGCCTCCTCCACCGGTTCCTCCTGCTCGTCGTCCGGAGGAGCCGGGAACATCTCCTGCGGCGCCACGGACCGCCGGGCCGCCTGCTTCTTCGGCTCCGGCCGCGCCTCGGCCTGCTGCTCCGGCCGCGCGCGCTCCGGACCCGGCTGCGGCTCCGGCTGCGAGTCGATACGCTGATCGGTGTTTCCCACCGCGTACGGGTCGGGCGAGACCGCCGCGTCCTCCGGCGGAGGTTCGGAGGCCGCCGAGCGCGTACGGTCCGACGGCCGGGCGTTCTCCGGGGGCCTCTCCGGCTCCGGGGGCTCCTGAGGCAGATCCACAAAGGTGAACTTCAGGGGTTCCGGCTGCGGCGGTCGCCCCGCAAGGTCGGCGAGCCAGGCGGCGCGCAGGCCGGGCAATGCTTCCGTCCCCAGCAGCAACAGCAGGTGGAGGATCAGCGCGATGATCAACGCCACCGGCAGGTTCATGCGAACCCGCTGCATCTCAGATCTCCACCGCGAGCCGATGGAAGTTCCTGCGGAATTCCAGCATGTCGCCCTGCCCCACTTGCGGGTGTACTCGATTGGTGAGTAGCACGTAGATGCGGCCGCCCTCCGGGTCCAGCCACAACGAGGTCCCGGTGAAGCCCACATGGCCGAACGCGCTCTCCGGCAACGCCGGGCCGCACGATCCTTCGCCTGCCGTGTTCAGCGCAAACCCCTCCGAGCGCGCCTCCTGGCCGGCCGGCGCAGCCGGCTTGCTCAGGCGCTCCAGGGCTCGTCCCGAGAGCAACGCACGGCCCCCGCCCAGGCATTCCAGCCCCAGGCGATGCAGGTCCGCGGCCGTGGCGAACAGGCCGGCACTCCCCAGCACGCCACCCGCCACCCAGGCGTGGTGGTCATGCACCTCGCCCCGTATGAGACCCTCGCGCCAGCCGCGGTAACCGGCGGCCGGCTCTCCCGCCAGCTCACGCTCGAACGCCTGCCCCACCTCGGTGGCAGCGGCGCGGCCGGCAAGCTCCGGCGGCGGACGGAAGGTCGCCTCCAGCCCCAGAGGCCCGCCCAGAACCTGCTGGAACAGGCCGTCCAGGGCCACCCCCGAGGCGCGGCGCAACATCTCGCCCACGACCATGTAACCGGGATCGGAGTAGACCACCTTGCGCCCGGGGAGTTCCTCCAGCGCCTCGTGGCGTAGCGCCTTGAGGTACTCCTCCGCGGTCTCGCCATGCAGGAACAGCGGCCGCCAGGCGGGCAGCCCTGCGGTATGCGTGAGCAGATGGTGCAGGGTGATGTCCGCGTGGTCCCGCCCGCCCAGTTCCGGCAGCAGGGTGCGCGCCAGCCTGTGCGGCGGCAGGTCCAGCTCGGTCTCCAGCACCAGGGCCAGCACCGCGGTGACCAGCGGCTTGGTGAGCGAGGCCAGGTCGAACACGGTGTCTGCCGTCATGGGCTCGCGGGCGGGAATCACCTGGGCGTCCCCCCACGCGACGTGGTGCAGCACGCGGTCCTCGCGCGCCACCAGCGCCACGGCCCCCGGGGTGATCTCCCGGCGGATGGCCTCCTGCAGAAAATCGTCCAGCGCGGCGGCGGCGCTCATGCTGCTTCCCGGGACTCCTCGATGGCCGACAGGATGCGCAGCCCGGTCTCGAGAGCGAGCATGCCCTGCTCTCCGGAGACACCGCCATCGTCGCCGCCGGCAATCGCATCCAGAAACGCCTGGATCTCGAGAACCAGCGGCTCACCCTCCCCCACCTCCACTACCTGGCGGGAGATCTCCGGCGCTCCATCCGGCCGGCGGCGGAGGGCATAGTGCTGCACCTCTCCGGTGGGATAGTCGATGGACAGGTACGAATGCGGCTGGAAGATGCGCAGCTTGCGCGAGCGCGCCATGCTGATGCGGCTGGCGGTGACGTTGGCCGCGGCCCCTCCCTGAAAGCGCAGCCGGGCGCTGGCGATGTCGATCTGCTCGGTGAGCGCGGCCACGCCCACCGCGTCCACCGATTGCAGCGGCTGGTTCACCAGGCTCAGGATGATGTCCAGGTCGTGGATCATCAGATCCAGCACGACGTCCACATCCAGGCTGCGCGGCGCGAACATGCTCAAGCGTTCGCATTCAATGAAACGCGGGCGGGTCACCAGCGGGCGCACCGCTTGCACCGCCGGGTTGAAGCGCTCGCTATGTCCCACGTGCAGAACCAGACCCTTGCGCGACGCCAACTCGATGAGGGAACGAGCCTCGTCCAGGGTGCGGGTCACCGGTTTCTCCACCAGGGTGTGAATACCGGCATCGAGAAGCGGTCGTGCCACCTGCTCGTGGGCGCTGGTGGGCACCGCCACGCTGACGGCGTCCACCAGGCCGATGAGTTCACGAGACTCGGTGAGGGCGCGTGCACCATGGCGCCCTGCCACCTCCGCAGCGCGCTCCTGGTCGGTATCCACCACGGCCATCAGCTCTGCGTGCGGGAGGGAATGGTAGATGCGCGCGTGGTGCCGACCCAGGTTCCCTGCGCCCACCACCGCCGTACGCAGCCTGGGTGCCACTAGCGCACCACACCGCGCTCCGATGAGCGAATGAACGCCACCATCTCGCGCACCTCGGTCACGCCGGCCAGCTCTCCCTCCAGCCGCTGCAGAGCTTCGTCCCGGGACAACTGGGAGCGGAACAGGATGCGGTAGGCGCTCTGCAGCGCCTCGATGGTGGGGGCCGGGTATCCCTTGCGCTGCAGTCCCAGGGTGTTGATGCCGAACGTGCGGGCGCGGTTGCCGACGGTCTTCACGAACGGCAAGGCGTCCTTGGTCACCACCGAGTATCCGCCGATGAAGGCCTCACGCCCGATGCGACAGAACTGATGCACGCCCGAGAAAGCCCCCACGATGGCGTCGTCCTCGATGGCGACGTGGCCCGCCAGGGTGGCAGCGTTGGCCATGATCACGCGGTTGCCCACCCGGCAATCGTGCGCCACGTGGCTGTATGCCATGAGCAGGTTGGAGTCGCCGATAGTTGTGACGCCCCCGCCACCTGCGGTGCCGCGGTTCACGGTCACGAACTCGCGGATGCGGTTGCAGGAGCCGATCTCCAGCCGCGTCTCCTCACCGTCGTACTTGAGGTCCTGTGGGTCGGTGCCGATGGAGGAGAACGGGTAGAAGTGGCAGCCCGGCCCCACCCTGGTCGGCCCTTCCAGCACCACATGTGCGTCCAGACGGCAATCCGGCCCCAGGATCACCCGCGGCCCGACCACACAGTTCGGCCCCACCTGGACCCCGTCGGCAAGCTCCGCTCCGGGATCCACCAGCGCCGTGGGGTGCACCACCGGAGCGCTCACCCCCGGGCCTCCAGCGGGACGGCCACCAGGTCCGCCTCGGCGGCCAGGACCTCCTCCAGCAGCGCCTCTCCCCTCAGCTTGCACATCCCGTCGGAACTCTCCTTCAGGGTGACCCGGAGCTGCAGCGAGTCCCCCGGCACCACAGGGCGCCGAAAACGGGCAGCTTCGATGCGGGTGATGCGCCACCGGGTGGCCCCCTCCGAGGCGTGCAGGAGGACCCGCGCCACCTGGCCCAGAGCCTCCAGGATGAGCACCCCGGGCATCACCGGATGGCCCGGGAAGTGACCGCGGAAGAACTCCTCGTTGATGGTCACGTTCTTGCGCCCCACGGCGCGCACACCGGGCTCCAGCTCCAGGATGCGATCCACCAGCAGCAGCGGGTAGCGCTCCGGAAGCACCTCCTCGATGGCCTGGACATCCATGATGCTCATGCTTCCCCCGCGTCGTCCGTGTCGTCGCGTTCCATCCGGCGCAGGCGGCGCAGCAACTCCGGCAGGCGGGCAAACGCCGCCTGGGCCCGCCGCCAGGTCCCCAGGGGGATGGCCGGGATCCCGGCCACCTTCGATCCGTCGGGCAGATCCTGCAATACCGCGGACTTGGCCGCCACCTGCGATCCGTCTCCCAGGACGAGATGTCCGGCGGCGCCGGACTGGCCTGCCAGGACCACCCCACGCCCCAGGCGCGTGCTCCCGGCCACGCCGGACTGGGCCACCAGCAACGAGCCCGCTCCCACCACGACATTGTGGGCCACCATCACCAGGTTGTCGATCTTCGCCCCCTCACGGATGATGGTGCTTCCCAGCGTAGCCCGGTCGATGGTGACGCCGGCGCCAATCTCCACATCATCCTCCACCACCACCGTGCCCACATGCGGGATCTTGTGGTGGGTCCCGTCCACCGTCGCATAGCCGAAGCCATCAGAACCGATGACCGACCCTGCGTGGACCACCACGCGGCGACCCAGCTTGCATCCGGGATAGACCACCACCGTGGGGTGCAGGACACTGTCGTCGCCCACCTCCACATCAGCTCCCAGAACCACGCCTGCATGCAGCAGCACCCGACGACCCAGCTTGCAGCGATCCCCCAGCACCACCTGGGCGCCCAGGCAGGCGTCCTGCGCCACCTGGCAATCCGCCCCCACCACCGCGCTGGGATGGACGCCGGGCGCCGCCGTCACGGCGGGGTGAAACAGACGGATGGCAGCCGCCAGAGCCAGGTGCGGGTGTTGCACCTCGATGCGGTCGCGCTCGCCTAGATCACTATCGCGCCCGCACAGCACCACGCCGGCCCGGCTGGTCCGGGCCTGCGGGCCGTAGTGGGGGTTTCCCAGGAAGGAGAGGTCCTGCGGACCGGCATCGTCCAGAGATCGGATGCCGCACAGGGAACGATGCGCATCGCCGTGCAGACGCCCGTCCACGGCCCGTGCCACCTCCTCGGCGGTATGGCGGCTCACGGGCCTCCCCATCGCCGTCTCCTCAGCCGCCGGCGGGTGGGGTTCACTGACCGTCGCCGGAACCCGCCGTCTTCGGGTACATCTCATCAAACTTGGCGAGAACACGGTCCGTGATATCCACCTCGGCGGAGGAGTACAGCGTCAAGCCTTTCTCCACGATGAGGGTGTAGTTGCCCTCCTGGCCCAGAGCCTCGACGACCTGGATGAGCTGCTTTTGCAGCTTCTGCTGCGCGCGGTTGAACGCCGCCTGCAACTCGCGCTGGGCGTCATCATTCAATCGCTTGAGTTCGATCTGCGCCTGGTTGATAGTCTGCAACATCTCGGAGCGCGTGTCGTCGTTGAAGGTCAGCTCCTTGTTGCGGAATTCCTCCTGCATGGCGGCGAGTCCATCCTGCCTCTCCGAGATCAACTGCACCTTGCGATCCCGCAACCGTTCGATCTCGGACTTGAGAACCTCTCCTTGCTGCGACTTGTCGAACACGATGGACGAATCAAAGACCGCAATCTGGGGCGGCTCCTGCGCCACAGCCGGCGCGAGAAGCCCGATTCCTACGACAAGAACTATCCACAAGCGTTTCACCCCATACCTCCTTTTAGAACGTTCTGCCGATGCTGAAGATGAAGTCCTGCTTGTCCTCGAACTCCTCCGGATCGAGATTCCAGCCGTAGATCAACCGTAGCGGCGCTCCGAAGACGGGCAGGTAGAAGCGTATCTCGATGCCCACATCCATGCGAAGATCCGACAGATCATACCCCTGTTTGTTGGTCCAGGCATTGCCGGCATCGTAGAACAGGACCAGTTCCACAGTATCAGCGCCGGGCATGGGAATCGTGTACTCGACATTGAACAGCAGATACTTGTTGCCACCGATGAAGATCAGCGGATCGTTGTCATCCACTTCATTGCCGCCCGGATCCAGTGGGTTCTTGCCTGGATCGTCGGTGCGCCGGTCGCCGCGTCCCTGGGGGATGGACGGCAAGCCGTCGTCGATGGGGCTGACGGTGCGAGTCTGGAACAGGCGTAGGGAGCGTTCACCACCGAGGAAGAAGCGCTCGAATCGGGGAACCACGCGCCCGTCGAAGTCGTCCACGTAGCCGATCTCGCCGTGCAGCCCCAGGAACATGTTGCGGAACACCGGCACGTACAGGGTGCTCTGCAGGATCGGCTTGTAGAAGAAGTTCTCGCCACCCAGCGGCCCGCCGGCGAACTCCACCGAGGCCACGAGCTGGAAGCCACGCGATGGACGGAAGAAGTTGTTGCGGGTGTCGATGCTGTAGACCGGGCGGACGGCACTGGTGGTGGAGGTGTTCTCGAAGTCGTTGTCCTCGAAGGAGACCTCCTCGAACAGGTAGGTCAGGCGCAGGCTCTGGAAGTTGCCCAGCCTCTTGCCCAGCGAGATGCTCCCACCCTGGCCGGTCTGCTTGAAGCCGATGAAGCGCGTGTCCTGGCGGAAGATGCTGGCTCCGAGACTCCATGGCTTGCCCATAAACCATGGCTCCTGGAATGAGATGCTGTAGGTGTTGCTGCGGCCACCCACCTGGATGCGCGTGGAGAGCACTTGCCCCCGCCCGAGGAAGTTGCGCGTCGAGTACGAGCCTGCGAAGAACGCGCCGTCCAGGCCGGAGAAGCCGCCACCCACCTGCAGCTCGTTACGGCTCTCCTCGCGCCCCTCGATACGTATCCGCACGCGGTTCTCTCCGGGCACCGGCGTGATCTGGGGTTCGCGGGTAAGCCGAAAGTAGCCCAGTTGCGCGATCTTGCGCAGCCCGGTGCGGAACTTCTTGAGGTTGAACAACTCCTCTTCGTTGACGCCGAGTTCACGCCGGAGAACCTTGTCCCTGGTGGTGGTGTTGCCGGCGAACTCGATACGATCGATGAAGTATTTCCTGTCCTCGTCCACCTTGATGATGAGATCGGCGACATTGCCCTCGCGGCGCTCCTCCAGTCGGTTCGTGGAAACAAAGAAGTAGCCGCGCTCGCCGTAGTCCAGCTCCACAAGCTGCGCCCCGACGTCCACGAGCGACTTGTTGAAGATGTCTCCCGTCTTCAGCGGGATGCGCGCCAGGATTTCCTCATCCGTGAGGACGTGGTTCCCCTCCACGCTGATCTCTCCCAGGGTGTACTCAGGCCCCTCGCGCACCGGCACGGTCACCGAGACCCAGCGCTTCTGCTTCTCGGGTTTCTTGGTGGGCTTGCCCTCGGTGTATACCACCTCCGCGTTCTGCACCCGCAGATCGAGATGGCCGTGGTTGTGGTAGAGGCTCTCCACGTTGAGAAGGTCCTGCTCCAACCGCGTAGGGTGGTAGAGCGTTTTCTTCTTGCCCCAGAACTTCCACCACTTTACGGGCGAGGTGAGCTTGAGCTGCGAGCGCAGCTTGCCATCGGAGAAACGCTCGTTGCCGGTGAACGCCAGCTTCTTGATCCGGGTCTTGCGCCCCGGCTTGATGAGGAAGGTCAGCGCTAGATTACCCGGATCCACCACCTCGAGTTTCGCGTCCACCTGGCCATCCAGAAATCCCTTGGCCGCCACCAGCTGGCGCAGGAGCTCCTCCGCGTCCTGGATGACCTTGTAGTCCACCGGTGCGCCCAGGTGGATCTCCACGTCGCGCTCGCTGAACTGCTCCTCGATCTGCGTCTCGCTGATGGCCTTGTTCTTCTCGTACTCCACACTGTTGAGCCGCGGCCGTTCCACCACGTGATAGATGAGAATCTTGCCCGTCTCACCGTCCCGCACCTCCACCGACAGGTCATCGAACAGGCCGCGATCCCAGATGCGGCGAAAGTCCTTGCGAACGGCGTCGACATCATAGGTATCGCCCACGCGCAGCGAGGTCAGGCGCAGGAAGGCCTCGGCGGACAGGCTCTGATTGCCGTCCACGACGATATCCTCGATGAGGTCCTCCTGCGCTGCGGCGGTCGCCCAGCACAGGAGCATGATCAGGGCTGCGGCGATGCGCACGCGGGCGCACGCGGTTGTTACTGATCGTCTGGGATCGTGTGGGAAGGGCACGGATTCGGCGCCGGAGCCGGGCCACCTGGGCGCGCCCGGACCCGGCCAGATTGCCCGCATCAGAGGGCTGCGTCCCTCAACGGGCGGAGTTGATCTTCTGGCCTTCGCGGAAGCCCAGGCCATCGTTCTCGAGGAAAACCTCCACACTACACTCGCCCTGGAACTGCTGCTGGATCAGCCGCTCCGAGAGTGCGTCTTCGATGTGCTTCTGGATGGCCCTGCGGAGCGGCCTGGCTCCGTAGGAGCGATCCTTGCAGGTGTTGTCCACCAGCCATTGGTAGACCTCATCGGCAAGCGTGATCTGGACCCCCTTCTCCTCCAATGCCTCGTTCAGCTTGGCGATCATCATGCGGGTGATATCCAGTAGCTGGTCCTCGGACAGGGGATGAAAGACGATCACCTCGTCGATGCGGTTGAGGAATTCGGGCCGGAAAGTCTTGCGCACCTCGCTCATGACCACCTCCTGCGCTGCCGTCTCCTGGGCCTTCTTGTCGCCGGCACTGAACCCCATGCCCGGACCTTTGAGCAGGTCGTCGGAGCCGAGATTCGAGGTCATGATCAGGATGATGTTCTTGCAATCAACCGTATCACCGTAGGCGTCGGTGAGTTGCCCGTCCTCCAGCACTTGTAGCAGGATGTTGGACACATCCGGATGCGCCTTCTCGATCTCGTCGAGCAGGATCACGGAATACGGCCGACGCTTGATACGCTCGGTGAGTTGCCCACCCTCTTCGTGGCCCACGTACCCCGGCGGTGAACCGATCATCTTGGCAATGGAGTGCTTCTCCATGTATTCCGACATGTCCAGCCGGACCAGCGCCTGCTCGTTGCCGAACAGGAATTCCGCCAGACAACGGGCTGACTCCGTCTTGCCCACACCGGTGGGCCCCAGGAAGATGAACGAACCCACTGGGCGCAACGGGCTCTTCAGGCCGGCGCGCGAACGCCGGATGGCCCGGCTCAGCGCCGACAGCGCCTGCGACTGGCCCACGATGCGCTGGCGCAGGTGGTCCTCCATATTGATGAGCTTCTCCCTCTCCTGCTTCTCCACCAGGGTGAGGGGGATGCCCGTCCACTTGGAGATCACCTCCTGGACATCCTCCTTCTCCACCATGAGGACCTCGCTCTTCTCGCCCTCGCCCTGCTGGCGCAGTTCCTCCAGCTTCTGGCGCAGCATCACCTCCTCATCGTGGAACTGCACGGCCTTCTCGAAGTCCTTGTCCGCCAGTGCCTTCTTCATCTTCTGGGTGGAGTCGTTGAAGTTGTGCTCCGCCCGGCGGCTTTACTGTTAGACGGTCTTTTTTCTGAGCTTGACGCGCGCACCGGCCACGTCGATGACATCGATGGCCTTGTCCGGCAAGAAACGATCGGTGATATAGCGGTTGGACAGATAGACCGCGGCGGACAGAGCGTCCTCGGTGTACTCCACCTGGTGGAAGCGGGCGTAGCGACTGTGGACTCCCTGGAGGATTTCCACCGTCTCCGCCTCGGAGGACGGAACGATCTTGATGGACTGGAAGCGCCGAACCAACGAGCGGTCCTTCTCGATGTAGCGATGGTACTCCCGCGGCGTGGTGGCACCGATGCACTGCACCTCGCCGCGGGACAGCGCGGGCTTGAGAATGTTGGCGGCGTCCAGCGAGCCCTCGGCCGAACCGGCGCCGATGAGAGAGTGAATCTCGTCGATGAAGATGATCACGTCGTCGCTGTTGGCCAGTTCCGAGATGATCCCCTTGAGGCGCTCCTCGAACTGGCCACGATATTTCGTCCCAGCAACCACCAGGGAAAGATCCAGGGCCAGGATGCGCCGATCCAGCAGGCTGGGCGGGACGTCGCCGGTGGCAATGCGCGTCGCCAGACCTTCGACGATGGCGGTCTTGCCCACGCCGGACTCCCCCAGAAGCACCGGGTTGTTCTTGCGCCGCCGCGACAGCACCTGGATCACGCGGCTGAGTTCCGTCTCGCGGCCCACCAGCGGATCAAAAAGCTCGCCGGCTGCCATGGCGGAGAGGTCCTTGCTGAACTCGTTCAGGAAGGGCGTCTCCTTCTTCTTGCGCGGCAGGGCCTTGCGCTTGAGGATGTTGACGACGTCCTCGCGCACGGCGTAGAGGCGCATGCCCTTCTCGAACATCAAGCGTCCTGCCGTGGAGTTCTCCTCACGCAACAGGCCCAGCAGGAGATGCTCGGTGCCGATGTACGGATGCATCAGGCGCTCGGCTTCCTCCTCGGCGTACGACAGCACGCGCTTGGTCTCCTCGCTGAACGGGATCTCCACAGAGGACGAGATCTTCGTGCGCGCTTCCTCGTGGCCCTCCAGTTCGGTCCGGAGTAGCTCCATATCGGTGTTGAGACGCGAGAAGATCTCGCGGGTGATGTCGTCCTGCTCCTTCAAGAGTCCCAGCAACAAGTGCTCGGTACCGATGACCTGGCCGCCCAACTGGCTGGCCTCGTAGCGGGCCAGGAAGAGAACTCGTTTTGCCCTCTCGGTGAACTTCTCGAACATGATGAACCTTCGTGCCTTCTGTGGTTTACAGAAAAAAAATTCCCGTCACCGGGACGCCATTATCCTATCACAACGCCCCGGGGCCCCGAACCTCAGCCGGTGGGGGATCCGGACGAGTAAAACTCGCGCCGACCGGCCTCATCCAGGTCCTGGAGGCGCCCCCCGGCCAGCAGGATGGAGCGGTGGCAGGCCTCCGCCAGACGCTGGTTGTGAGTGGCCACCAGCGTGGTGAGCCCACGGGTCTCATGGGCCCGGCGCAACACATCGAAAACCTGGACACTGGTCCGGGGGTCCAGGTTCCCTGTGGGCTCGTCGGCCAGCAACAACTCGGGCTCGGCCATGAGGGCGCGGGCAATGGCCACCCGTTGCTGCTCGCCCCCGGAGAGTTGCGACGGCCGGTGGTGCCGCCGGTGGGCAAGCCCCATCTCGTCCAGCAGATCGTTGGCGCGCCCCTCCACCACCGCGCGGGCTTCGCGCCGGATGAGCCTTGGCATGAGCACGTTCTCCAGGGCCGAGAACTCCGGCAGAAGATGGTGAAACTGGAACACGAACCCCACGTGACGATTGCGGAAGCGCGCCAGTTGCGCCGGCGTCTGCGTGAACACCTGACAGCCGTCGAACCGGTACTCGCCGCGGTCCGGACGATCCAGCGCGCCCAGCAGATGAAGAAGCGTGCTCTTGCCCACCCCGGACTGCCCCAGCACCGCCACCATCTCGCCCCGCTGCAGTGTCAAGTCCAGCCCCTCCAGCACCTGGATGGGCAGCTCACCCGAGGGGTACGACTTGTAGAGTTCCCGGCAGCGGATCAGCTCACTCATGTTGCAGGGCCTCCACCGGGTCCAGGCGGGAGGCGCGCCACGCCGGGTACAACGTCGCCAGGAAGGAGATTGCCAGGGACACCACAGCGGTCAGCACGAACTCCAGCGGACGCAGCGTGAAGGGAACATGGGAGATGAAGTAGACGTCCGGATCGAGCGGTACCAGCTGGTAGCGATCCATCGCCCACGAGATGCCGATCCCCAGCGCACATCCCAGGGTCGTTCCGGCAATGCCGATGATGGTGCCCTGCAGCATGAACAGGCTCATCACGCTCCAGGATGTGGCTCCCATGGAAACCAGCGTGCCGATGTCGCGCACCTTCTCCATCACCATCAGGATCAGCGTGGAGACGATGTTCAGCGCGGCCACCAGGATGATCAGCCCGATGACCAGGAAGGCGATGAGCTTCTCCAGCCGCAGCGCCGAGAAGAACGATCGGTTCTGATACAGCAGGTCGGTGGCCCAGTAACCCTCCCCCAGCTTCTCCTGCACCGCCCGCCGCATCCGGTCCAGTTCCAGGACCGACTGCACGCGTACCTGCACGGCATTCACCTGGTCGCCCAGTGCATAGAGACGCTGCGCCTCCTGCAGGTGCATGTAGACCCGACTGGTGTCGTAGTCGTAGAACCCGGAATCCGCCAGGCCGGCCACCAGGTAACGCACGCTCTTGGGCCGCACGGAAAACGGCGAAAGGCGCGCCTGCGGAATGATCAGGCGCACCGGGTCGCCCACGGCCACTCCCAGGTTGTCGGCGAGATCGATACCCAGGAACAGGGTCGCAGGCCTCGGACCTCCGCCGTCGCCGGCCGGCTGTGCGGGACGGAGCCGGTCCAGGGTCAGCGACGGCCCCGGTTCGCCGGAGCCGGCCTGGGCTCGATCCAGGTCGGCCTGCAGGTCGGTCACGGCGGCCTGCAGCTGCGGATCGATGCCCTGCACCACCGCTGCATATCCTCGTGGGTTCAGATCGCTGAGGATGAGGCCCTTCTCCAGGATGAGCGGCGCCGACGCCAGCACGCCCTCCACCTCCTCCACCGCCTGGCGCACCGCCTCGGCATGGTCCAGGTTGCTGGAGCCCGAACCGGCAAACACCGTGATGTGCGCGTTGGCCCCGAGGATCTTGCCGCGGATATCCTCCTGGAACCCGGTGGCCAGCGACAGGGCGATGATCAGCGCCGTCACCCCCACCGTGATGCCGAGCACGGAGATGAGCGAGATGAGCGAGAGGAAGGTCTGCTTACGCTTGGCCAGAAGATAACGCAGCGCCAGGAACAGTTCGTAGGGCACGCCCGGTCCTTCGTGGTTCATCAACCGCCGGAGCGGCCCGCCGCGGGGCGGCGCGTGGCGGACCAGGCGCCGGTGGACTGCCGGCCATCCGAGAGGTCGAAGCGTCGCCAGACGCCCTTGATGCTCAACCCGTCAGCGGACAGGGTTCCATCCAGGTCCATCACGCGGCCCAGACGCGAGTCGATGCGATGCAGCACCACCTTCTGCTCGATGAGGGTCCCCTGCACACTGCCGTGAAAGCCGCCTTCCAGGGCGTACTCGCCCGTGAGGATGGCCGCCGAATGGTTGAGGAAGAAGACACCGCGCTGCCCGCCCGGCACGAACACGACATCCCAGTACCCGGTCATGGATTCGCTGGCCGACGGCAAGCTGTCGATCAGCTCCTCCACCTTGTGCCGCAGCAGCGCCAGCCGCTTCTTGCCATCCAGCAACCGCTGGCGCAGCCGCCGGCCCTCGTCCCACGCCAGGGCCTGCGCCTTCTCCAGGCGTTCCAGCTCCTGATCCCGCCGGTGGAGTTCCTCGGCATCGAAGTCCTCTCCGGGTGCTGCCAGAATCGCTTCGAGCTCGGCATAGAGGCGCTCCAGGCGGCTGGAGAAACGCGCGCGCTCGTCCTGGTTGTCGCGGTAGGATGCCCCAAAGGATGCCAGCACCTGGGTCTCCAGTTCAATCTGAGTTTCCAGGGTGAACAGGGCCAGCAGGGTCTCTTCGGGGCGCACGAGTTCCACCGCGGTCCATGCCGGTAACGTGCTACAGATCCCCAGCAGGAGGACGGCCAGCCCGACCCCGCCGTGCGGCCCGGACCCGGCCCGCATCAGAACGCGCTCCCGGCGCCGCGCCCTCCAGCCGCAGTGCCCTCTGGGGTCTCCCCCAGCGCGGCGGCACGCGGCAGCAATGCCCGCGGCATCAGACCCGAGAGCACATAGACCAGTCCCAACACCAGGACCACTGCCGGCGGGTGAATGGCCACCGCCACGAAGGCCAGGGCAACGGCCACCGCCACCACGGAGGGGAGCCTGCCGGGCATGTGAAACTCCTTGAACGACCAGTAGCGCAGCTTGCTGACCATGAGCAGAGAGAGGATCAGCGTCAGCACCAGCACACAGACCTGTATCCACCTCGCACTCAGTCCGGCGGGCGATACCGTGACCGTGGCCGACAGGACCAGCGCCGCCATGGGGATGGGCAGGCCGATGAAGAACCGTTTGTCGGTACTGCCTACCTGGATGTTGAAACGCGCCAGCCGGACCACCCCGCAGGCCACGAACAGGAAGGATACCAGGGAACCGAGACGGCCCAGCGGCTGTAGAGCCCAACCGTAGATCATCAGCGCCGGCGCCACGCCGAACGAGACGCCGTCCACCAGCGAGTCGAGCTCCTTGCCGAACTCGCTGGTGGAGCCGGTCAAGCGCGCCACGCGGCCGTCCAGCGCATCCAGGACCGCCGCGATGAAGATCAACAACGCCGCCGTCTCGTACGCGGAGCGAAACGAGGACACCACCGCCAGGTAGCCGCAGAACAGGTTGCCCACGGTGAACAGCGTGGGCAGCAGGTAGGCTCCCCGCTTGAAGCGCCGATCTCTGGGTCTCATCGCGTCGCCTCCGTGCGCTGATCCAGCGCCCGGGCCGGAAGCGGATGGGAACGGCTCCGGCGGTCGGTGCTCGCCGCCCCACGCTGTTCCAGGAACTGCGCGTTCAGGGAGGAGAAGGGCGGCCGCGGTCCGGATTGCCGGCCGCGACGGAACTTCCGCCGACCAGGCGCCCGATAACGGAGCTTCCTCCGCGGACCCGGTCTCCCATATCGACGTGTAACTCTATCGTTTCCGGAAGGTACAGGTCAACCCTGGAGCCGAACTTGATGAGGCCCAACCGCTGACCACGTTCCAGCCAATCTCCCATGGCCACGCGGCATACGATCCGCCGGGCCACCAGCCCTGCGATCTGCACCATGGCCAGTTGTCGCGATCCATCATCAAGCTCGATGCGATTCTGCTCGTTGCGCAGCGATGCCTTGTCACGAAACGCCGGCAGGAACATGCCCTTGTGGTACTGGACGCCGGTCACGCGACCGGCCACAGGTGCCCTGTTCACATGTACGTCGAACACGGACATGAAGATGGACACCCGCAGCCTGCTGTCGTCGGTCGGCGCGATGCCGACGATCTTGCCGTCCGCCGGTGAAACCACCAGGTCGGGATCGCCGGGCACTTCGCGCCGCGGGTCACGGAAGAACAGCAGTACACCGGCGACCAGGACGACCAGGGCCCAGGTCAGGAGGCTCCACCCCAGGAGTCCTGCCGCGGCGGCTGCAAGTGCCAGCGGCAGCACGATACCCCATGCGTCGCGCGCGATTCTCAAGCGGGCTCCGGGGCCGATCTCTTGGATGCCGCGTGCTCGCGGCGAAGGGCGGCCATCCGGTCCTTCACGAACAGCTTCTCCTTCTTGATGCGTACCTCTTCCAGCTTCTCGTCCTCG
>CBDVAL010000063.1:0-15380 GCA_965371955.1 uncultured bacterium
CCGAGCCGGGCCCGTGGCAGGCCTCGCAGGAGACATCGATCTCCGACCAGGTCGTCTCGTAACGGTCGTCCTCGAGAGAGTACCCCTTCCTGAGGTTCGTCGAGTGGCACTCGGCGCACATGAAGTTCCAGTTCTGGTTGGGGCCGGTCCAGTGGAGTTCATCGTCGTGAGGAATGGCCTCGTCCGGGTAGAGATGGAACCAGCGCTTTCTACCCGTGCCCCAGGCGATGCTCAGCGCCTGAAGCCGGCCACCGGGAAGCTCGATGAGGTATTGCTGCAGCGGGTCGACGCCGAACGTGAAGGCGATCTCGAAATCACGAAGGTTCCCCTCAGGCCCATCGGTCCGGACGAGGAACTTCCCGTCGCGGCGGAAGAAGGTCGACTTGGCACCAAAGTGAGTGAATGCGGCATCGTCGAAGTCTCCAAGGACCGTCTCCTCGGTGGCCTCCTGCATGGCGAGGTCGTGATGCGAGCCCTGCCAGCTCTCGTGCTGAGTTGCATGGCACGTTGCACAAACGTCACGGCCGACGTAGTTGGCCGGTTTCCCCGGCTCGTCAGATTCCGGTGCGGAGCACGCCCCAAGCAGTGCCAAGACGACAACGCACTGCGCTCGCACCAACATCAGTCGCGGGTCAGACCGGAGTGCGTCATGTGCAGCCCGACCAGCCGGGCCACCAGGATGGTCAGGTAGAGCTGGCCGAGAAGGGCCTCGACCCACGCCAGCGAACGGGCCGCCTGGGAGACCGGAACGATGTCCCCGTAGCCCAGCGTCGTGAGGGTGACGAAGCTGAAGTAGGTCATGGCTCCCTGCGGCGCGCCGGTCCGCAGCGCCTCCTGAACACCGGCATCGGCGTCGGGAAAGTGCAGCGAGCCCGGCGCGGCGATCTCGAGGATGCCGAACAGCAAGCTCCAGATGACCCCGATGAGGAGATAGACACAGACCGCACCGCTGAGCTTGTCGCCGGTCACCGGGCCCTTGCCGAGGACGACCTTGAGAAGCACACCTGCCGCAAGCACGAGGAACGCGGCGAGAAGAGACTGGCGCGCGATCATCAGCCCTGGCCCTGGAGCCACCAGATCCACCAGCGTCACCACCAGCGTCAGAACGGCCAGCAACAGCGCGGCGATCATCACGCGGCGCTTCTGGACGAACGCCAGGACGCCGGAGACCAGGAGGGCTCCGAGCAGGACGTTCACGAGGATCCGGTCGGTGAAGTCGGCGCGAAGGAAGGGGTAGACAAGGATCTGAAGGCTCAGAAAGAGCAGGAAGAGGTGAAAGTTGCCCCTGATTCCGCGCTTCAAAGGTCGTTATCTCCGGTCGCCTGGTCGAGTGCCGCGAAGTCTACCACGGCAGGCACTTGGAGGCCACCGAGAGGCACTTTCGCCGGACCTCCGGTTTCGATAGAATGTCCCGCTCTTTCTATCCGGCTCGATCTCGACGAACTTGCATCAAGGAGACCATGGGATGGTGACCTTCCGCCTGCGCAACTTGATACGGGTCGGAGTCCTTCTCTCGCTCACTTCCGGCCTGAGCCCGGCGCAGGAGGATTCTCCCACGCGTCGGATCGGCATCGTGTTTGACGGAATGCCCGCCCATGAGGAGCCGGCATTCGGCAGGATCGGCGCGCGCCAGGCCCTCGAGGCCATCGAGAAGGAGAGCCGCGTCCTCATCGGCGACGATTTTGATCTGCGGTTCCCGGAGGACAAGCGGCTCTACTGCGACTGGGACCTGGCCAAGGTCGGGGCGGCGCTGGACCGATTGCTGGCCGACCCTGATGTCGATGTGATCCTCGCCCTGGGCGTCCTGGGGACCGATGCAGCCGCCCATCGCGAGGAGTTGTCCAAGCCGGTGATCGCGCCGTTCGGCCTGGACATCGAAGCCCAGCAGTTTCCCATGGACGGCGACGCCAGTGGTGTTCGCAACCTCAACTACCTGATGGTTCCCCATAGCGGTATACGAGACATCCGCAGGTTTCACGAGCTTGTCGGGTTCGAGAAGGTACATGTCCTCTACGACGCCCTGTTTGCCTCGTCCATCGTCGACTTCGTCCGCGGCCGGCTCGAGGAGGGGGGCCTGACGATGGTGGCGGTTCCGGCAGGTGACTCGGCAGTGGCGACCCTCGCGGCGCTTCCCTCGGATGCTGAGGCGGTCTACGTTGCTCCCTTGCTGCGGCTCTCCGCAACCGAGTTCGGTCAGCTGGTCGATGGCTTGAACCAGCGCCGGATCCCGACCTTCTCGTCGCTCGGCCGGCAGGCGGTGGAGGCCGGCATCCTCATGTCACAGGCGCCGGAGACGGCGTTTCAGCGGGTCGCCCGGCGCATCGGGATCCATCTGCAGCGCATCCTGGAGGGAGAGGACGCCGGCACCCTGCCGGTGCTCCTGGAACAACCTGAGCGGCTGGTGGTGAACATGGCGACGGCCCGTGCCATCGGCTTCTCACCCAGATGGAGGGTGCTGACCGAGGCCGAGCTACTCAACGACCAGCCCGTTGATGAGGGGCGACGTCTCTCACTGGCCGCCGCTGTGCGAGAGGCCGTCGATGCCAACCTCGAGCTCAAGGCCACGGACCGCGGCGTCGCCGCCGGCGCCGAGGAGGTGAGGCGGGCGCGGGCGCTCTACAAGCCCCAGCTCGGCCTCGAGAGTCAGGCGGTGCAGATCGACAAGGACCGAGCGGCGTTGTTCGGTCCCGACAGGACGTGGGACGGTTCGCTCACGTTGAGCCAGATCCTCTACTCCGACGCCTTGCGCGGCAACATCATGTCGCAGCGTCATCTGCAGCAGGCGCGGGAGAGCGACCGGGAGCGCGTCCGTCTCGACGTGGCCGTCGACGCGGCGACGGCATTCCTCGACATTCTCAGGACACAGGCCATCGCCCGGATCCAGCGGGACAATCTGTACTTGACTGTGTCCAACCTCGAGCTGGCTCGACGGCGCAACCTGATCGGCGTGGCCCGGTCCTCCGAGGTCTATCGCTGGGAGAGCCGGCTGGCGGCGGATCGTCGCGAGGTCGTCGCCAGCGAGCAGAGGGTTCACGCGGCCCGGACCCGCCTGAACCGGATTCTCCACCGTCCGCAGGAGGAGCCGTTCAGCGCGGTGGACCCGGATCTCGAGGACCCGGAGATTCTCGAGAAGACGAGCATCGAGCCGTATGTAGAGAACCCGGCCGAGTTTGCCGTCTTCCGGGACTTCATGGTGCAGGAAGGGCTGGCAAACTCGCCCGAGCTGGTCGCCCTGGAGGCGGCCATCGCGGCCCAGGAGCGCGCCAGGCTCACGGCGAAGCGTTCCTTCTGGTCGCCGGACATTGCCGCCTTCGGCGAGGTCACCGAGGAGATCGATTCCAGCAGTGCCGGCGGCGGGGCAGCGCTGCCGTTCACCTTGCCCATGGCGAACGACACCGACTGGGCCGTGGGGATCAACCTGACCCTGCCCCTCTACACCGGAGGAGAGCGCGCCGCCGTCGTCCGCCAGACTTCGGAGGCCCTGGCCCAGCTTCGTCTCGACCGGGAGGTCGTGGCGGAGCTGGTGGAGTTGAATATCCGTACGGTGCTCTTCGACGTGGCGACCTCCGGCCCGGCCATCCGGTTCAACCAGGAGGGAGCGGAGGCGGCGCGCAAGAACCTCGAGCTGGTCACCAGGCAGTACGCGCGAGGCATCGTGCCGATCATCGATCTCCTGGACGCGCAGAACGCTTCTCTCCAGGCTGATCAGCTGGCGGCGAACTCGGTCTATGATTTCCTCATCGATGTGATGTTTCTCCAGCGGGCGGCCGCGAACTTCAACTTTTTCACCTCGGAGGCGGAGCGCGACGAGTTCTTCCAGCGACTCGATGCCTATTCCGCCGGGGCTCGGAGGTAAGCGATGCGAGACGAGTCAAGCATGAGGAGTGCCTGGAAGCACCTCCGAACCTGGGCGGTGTCGCTGCTGCTGCTGCTGGGCCTTCTGGCCTGCGGCAGCGAGGAGCCGACCGCAACGGTCGTCACCGTGCGGCCGGTGAAGATGTTCACGGTGGGCGGGGCCACCGGCATCCAGACGCTGGAGTATCCCGGCACAGTCGCCGCTTCCCGGGACGCCGAGATTGGCTTCGAGGTGCCGGGGAGGCTCGTCGAGCTACCGGTGTCCGAGGGACAGATGGTCGAGAAGGGTGCCATCCTGGCGCGCCTCGACGCGCGCGACTTCCAGACCGCCGTCGATGCGGAAAAGGCGCGCAAGGAGCTTGCCAGGGCGGACTACAACCGGTACCGCGAGCTCTACGTGGAGGACGCCGTCTCGCAGCAGGAGCTCGAGGTCAAGCGGCGCAACTTCGAGGTTGCAGACGCCAACTGGAAGACCGCCCGCAAGGCCCTGGAGGACACGAACTTGCGCGCGCCGTTCGCCGGCCAGGTGGCCCGGAAGCTGGTGGACGAGTTCGCCAACGTGCAGGCCAAGCAGCCGGTGCTGGTGCTCCAGGATGCCTCCGATCTCGAGGTGGTGGTGGCGGTGCCCGAGGCAGACTGGGCTCGTGCGAAGCCCGGCCTGACGCTGGCCGAGCGGACCGCGCGGCTGCAGCCCAGAGTGGTGGTGAGCTCGCTGCCGGACCGGAGTTTCCCGGCCAGCCTGAAGGAGTTCGCCACCGCCGCGGATCCGGTCACACGAACCTACGAGGCAAGGATCGCCTTCGAGAAACCGGACGACGTCATGATCCAGGCCGGGATGACCGCCAAGGTGGTCGTCACCCTTCCCGACGACGCCAAGGCCGGCGGTGGCGGCTTGTTCGTGCCGTCGAGCGCCGTCGCCGCCGATGAGAACGGCGAGTCCTACGTGTGGATTGTGAACGAGGCCGAAATGACGGTGAGCCGCGCGCCGGTGACCCTCGGCGATCTTTCCGGCGGTGAGGCGGAGATCCTCGATGGACTGTCGGCAGGCGACGCCATCGCCGTATCCGGTGTTCATCACCTGCGAGATGGGATGGCGGTGAGCCGCCTTTCCGAGTAGCTCGGGGACATTCCATGAATCTGGCCGGCTACGCGCTCAAGAACCGCGTCGTCACGCACGTGATGACCATCGTCATGCTGGGAGGCGGCCTGCTCGCCTACCAGGCGATGAGCCGCCTCGAGGACCCGGAGTTCACCATCAAGGACGCCCTGGTCATCACGCCCTACCCTGGGGCCTCGGCCACCGAGGTCGAGGAGGAGGTCACCGACGAGATCGAGCTCGCGGTCCAGAAGATGGGCCAGCTGGACCAGGTTCAGTCGAAGTCGGACCGGGGATTGTCGACGGTCACCGTCACGATCCAGGACCAGTACGACAAGGCCACGCTGCCCCAGGTCTGGGACGAGCTCCGGCGCAAGGTCGGTGATGCCCAGAGCAGCCTGCCGCCCGGGGCCGGCCCGTCGCTGGTCGTGGACGACTACGGCGATGTCTTCGGAGTGTTCTTCGTCCTGTACGGCGACGAGTTCGGCTATGCCGAGCTCAAGAAGACGGCAGATCTCCTGCGGCGGGAGTTGCTGCTGGTCCAGGACGTCGCCAAGATCGAGCCATACGGCGAGCTCACCGAGGCGATCTACGTCGAGCTCGACCGCGACCGGATGTCGCAGCTCGGCATACCGCCGCAAGCCATCGCCCAGGAGCTGCGGGAGCGCAACCTGGTGGCGGACTCCGGCCGCGTCCTGGTGGACGGTGAGTTCATCGCCATCCATCCCACGGGGACGCTCGAGTCGGTGGAGCAGTTCGGAGCCATCCTGATCACCGGTGGTCCGGCCGGCCAGCAGATCCGCTTGCGAGACATCGCGACCATCGAGCGCGGCTACGTCGATCCGCCGGGGAACCTGATTCGCTACGACGGCCGAGCGGCCATCGGCCTGGGCATCTCGACGGTCGCCGGCGGCAATGTCGTGACCATGGGGCAGGCCCTGGAGAAGCGCATGCAGGAGCTCATGCCTCAGATCCCCCTGGGCGTCCAGTTCGGCATCGTCTCCCTGCAGTCCAGAGCTGTCTCCACGTCCATCGCCGGGTTCGTGAACAGCCTGCTCCAGGCGGTGGCCATCGTCATCGTGGTCTTGCTGTTCTTCATGGGGTTGCGCTCGGCGATGCTCATCGGCTTCATTCTGGTCCTGACCATCGCCGGGAGCTTCATCTTTCTCTTGCCCATGGGCGTTGCCCTCGAGCGTATCTCGCTGGGCGCGTTGATCATTGCTCTCGGCATGCTGGTGGACAACGCCATCGTGATCGTCGACGGGATGCTGGTCCGCATCCAGAAGGGAATGGACCACGCCAAGGCGGCCATCGAGGTCGTTGCCCAGTCAGCGACACCGCTGCTCGGCGCCACGGTGATCGCCATTCTCTCGTTCGCCGCCATCGGGACCTCCCAGGACAGCACCGGGGAGTTCTGCCGGTCGCTGTTCCAGGTGGTCATGGTGTCGCTCCTGCTGAGCTGGGTCACGGCGGTGACGGTCACGCCCCTCCTGGGCGTGATGTTCCTGAAGGCCCCCAAGCAGAGCGGCGACGGTGGGGACTCCTACGACAGGGGGTTCTACGGCCTCTACCGCAACTTCCTTCAGGGCTGCATCCGAGCCCGCTGGGTCACCATGGCCGTGGTCGTCGGCCTGTTCGTCGTGGCCTTGTGGGGGTTCGGCTTCGTCGAGCAGAGTTTCTTCCCGCCCTCGACCCGGCCGCAGTTCATCGTGGACTTCTGGTTGCCGCAAGGCACCCATATAGACGATACCACGCGCGAGGTCCAGACCATCGAGAGCTACCTGTTGGAGCAGGATGGGGTCACCCACGTGACCTCGCTGGTGGGCAAAGGGGGGCTGCGGTTCCTTCTCACCTATACACCCGAGAAATCCAACACCTCCTACACGCAGTTCCTGGTGGACGTGGAGGACTCGGACGTCATGAATGCGCTGCTTCCGGCAGTGGAGAAGCATCTCGCCGAGGCCTACCCGGATGCCCTGTCCTATGCTTCGCGTTTCCAGCTGGGGCCGGGAAGCACCGGGAAGATCCAGGCACGGTTCAGCGGGCCGGACGCGGCGGTCCTGCGGCGTCTGGCCGACGAGACCCGCGCCCTCTACGCCGCCGACTCCAATACCAAGGCGATTCGCACCGACTGGCGTCAGCGGGTGAAGCTCCTGCAGCCGCGCATCGCGGATGAGCAGGCAAGCCTCAATGGGATCCACCGGGATGACATCGCCGCCGTCCTGCGGGAAGGTTTCCAGGGGCAACGCATCGGCGTGTATCGTGAGGGCGACCTGCTGCTGCCGATCATCGCGCGGGCGCAGGCGAGTGGCCGCAACGACGTGGGCAGCATGCAGAACCTGCAGATATGGAGCCCGGCAGCGCAGAGGATGATCCCGTTGCGACAGGTGGTCTCCGCGTTTGACACGACGTTCGAGGACGAGATCATCATGCGGCGCGACCGCAAGAGGACGATCACCGTGTATGGCGATCCCATCTCCGGCCCTGCCAGCAAGTTGTTCCAGCGGCTGCGGCCACAGGTCGAGGCCATCGAGCTTCCGGCGGGCTATACACTGGAATGGGGCGGCGAGTACGAGGATTCCGGGGACGCCCAGGCCGCCCTGGCGGGAAACCTGCCGATCTTCGTGGCGCTCATGATCCTGGTGACCATCATACTGTTCAACTCGCTACGGCAACCGCTGATCATCTGGCTGTGCGTGCCGTTGGCCCTCATCGGCATGACCGGCGGACTGCTCGGGACCGGGCAGCCGTTCGGCTTCATGGCACTCCTCGGTTTCCTCAGCCTGATGGGAATGCTGATCAAGAATGCCATCGTGCTCATTGACGAGATCAACCTCCAGGGCAGCGGGCAAAAAGAGTTGCTCGCGGCGATCCTCGATTCGGGTGCCAGCCGCCTTCGGCCCGTGGCCATGGCCGCCGCGACGACAGCGCTCGGGATGATCCCGTTGTTGTTCGATGCGTTCTTCGTCTCCATGGCCGTGGCCATCATCGCCGGGCTGCTGTTCGCCACGGTGTTGACGATGGTGGTCGTGCCGGTGCTCTACGCCATGTTCTATCGGGTTCGGTCGGCGTAACCACGTGGAGGAGGACCTATGAGCCAGGCCTGGTGGGCCCGTGGGCTCCTGTTCGAGAACTGCAGTTGCGCGGTGGTCTGCCCCGGGCACTTCCACTTCAGCCAGAAGTGCACCCACGAACGCTGCAAGGGTTACTGGGCCATGCAGTTCGACGAGGGCGAGTTCGGCTCGGTGGATCTGGCCGGCGTCCGGGCGGTGGTGGTGTTCGACAGCCCGCAGATCATGATCGAGGGGAACTGGACGCGGATTCACCTGGTCGACGAGTCCGCCACCGAGGAGCAGCGGGAGGCGCTCGAGACCATCCTGAGCGGCCAGGCGGGCGGCCCATGGGAGGTCCTGGCCCGGTTCGTCGGAGAGCAGCTGCCCACCCGGTATCTCCCCATCCGCTACGACGAGGAGGGTCGGACCAAGAGGGTCGTCATCGACGGGTTGCTGGAGGGCGGGATCAAGGAGATCAAGGGGCGCGACAAGGATCGGCCCGTCCGCTTCGACAACCTGTTCAACCAGATCCACGCGCCGTCGCAGGTCATTGCCGTGGGATCGACGCGCTACGACGACGGCCATATCTCCATGCTCAACGAGAAGTCCCACGGGCTGCACTCGCGCTTCGACTGGTCTGTGGGCAAGTGAGCGAGCTGTCACTGGGCCCGGTTCCTGCCGGGGCGGTGGCGCGGTTGCAGCGCTTCTCTCTGCTGGCGGGCGTTGGTGTCGTGGCTGCGATGGCGTGGCTGCTGCTCTTGCCCGGTGTCTCGCCGTTGGCCCACACCCACATGGGGACCTCCGGCCTCGAGGCGTTGGCCGTCTCCACCGCCGCCTGGTTCCTGATGATGGTGGCCATGATGCTGCCGCCGGTCGTGCCGTGGCTCCTCCTGGTGGCGTCCGGCGCGGGCAGGCCCTCGGGTGCGTTCCTCTTCGCAAGCGGCTACTTCGCCGTCTGGTTGGGCTACAGTCTTGCCGCTGCCGCCGTCCAGGTGGCGCTCCAGTCCATGGGTGTTCTGGGCCATGACCTGGCGCTGCAGGCAACGGCGGGAGGGGTCGTGCTCATCGGCGCGGGTCTCTTCCAGCTCTCACCGCTCAAGGACGCCTGCCTGGCGCACTGTCGCAATCCGCTGAGCTACTTCCTGCGTAGCTGGCGCGACGGACCGGTGGGGGCGTTGCGGATGGGCGCCGCCCACGGGGTCTTCTGCGTCGGGTGCTGCTGGGCGTTGATGGCGGTGGCCTTCGCCCTGGGCGTGATGAACCTCCTGTGGATGGCCGCCCTCACCGCGATGCTCATCCTGGAGAAGAACGCCCCGTTGGGCAGGCAGATGGGCACGCTCTTCGGGTGGGTCCTCATCGTCTGGGGCGGGTTCCTGGTGGTCTAGACGCGAGGGGACTACCGGCCGCCCCCCGGCGCCAGTTCCTGCGGCGTTACCGTGGCGGTGCCCAGCTTGCCGATGGCGATGCCTGCGGCGCGGTTGGCCAGCATGGCCGCCTCCAGCAGGGAGCCACCGGCGGCGAGCGCCAGGGTGGCGGTGGCGATGACCGTGTCGCCGGCGCCGGTGACGTCGAACACCTCCTGCGGCGGCGCGGGGATATGCGTCACGTTGCCTTCGCCCTCGAACAGCGACATGCCCTGCTCGCCGCGCGTCAGCAGCACGCCGTCGGCGCCCAGCAACTTGCGGATCTCCTCGCCGGCGCGCAGCACGTCGTCGTCGTTGCGTATGGCAAAGCCCACGCCGTGGGATGCCTCCGTGAGGTTGGGTGTGATCAGCGTGGCAGGCCGATAGAGGGCGAAGTGCCGCAGCTTGGGGTCCACTGTCGCAACCACATCCGCCTGCCGCGCGGCAGGCAGGAGGGTCTCGAGCACTCGCGCCGTGATGGCGCCCTTGTCGTAGTCGGAGATCACCAGCGCGTCGACCTCTCCCAGGAGCGTCGAGGCCACCCCGAGGAGCTGCTCCGAGCCGGCGGCGGTGAGGTCCTGCTCCTCCTCGCGGTCGAAGCGCACCACCTGCTGGTGGTGCGCCACGATACGCGTCTTCTTGGTGGTCGTGCGTGAGGGCAGCTGCAGCAGATGCGAGGCGTCGATGCCGAGATGCTGGAGCTGCTCGCGCAGTTGCTCTCCGGCGCGGTCGTCGCCCACAGGCGCCACCAGCACCGGGAGGCCGCCCAGGGCGGCCAGGTTGGCAGCGACGTTGCCGCAGCCCCCGGGGTGGAATGATTCGCGCTTCACCCGGACCACCGGCACGGGTGCCTCGGGGGAGATACGGTCCACATCGCCCCACAGGAAGTGGTCCAGCATGATGTCGCCCACCACCAGGATGCGGCGACCGGCAAGGCTCCGCACCAGGGCATCGGCTTGAGGATCGGGCAGTTCAGACAAGCGGCTGACCTCCGGGATGGTAGCGGGACCTTACAGCACCGCCGGGAATCCGGTCAACCAGCACGCCGGTCCCGGGGGCCGGTCAGTCTCCTTCGCCCTCCGCGGGGCCATCGCCCTCCACGGTGGCCTGGTCCAGCATCATCACGGGAATATCGCCGCGGATGGGGTAGATCCGCCGGCAGTCAGCGCACCGCAACCCGTCCTGGTCGGCGGTCATCTCCACCGGAGTCTTGCAGGCGGGACAGGCGAGAATATCCAGCAGTTCCTTGTCGATGGGCATGATCCCTCCCCGGCGGCCACCACGGCCCCAGGTCCTTATTGTGGCATGGTCTAAGTGATTGTCAAGTCTGGGTTTCTGTGCGGAGGGGGGAGTGCGGAGGAAACCTTTTTCTCACCAAACCGTTCTGTAGAGGCAGGATGGGTTTCTTCTCGGGGTCTCTCATGATCGCCTTCTTGCTGTGGATACTGCTGTTCCTCGTGGCATGGCCCGTGGCGCTGCTGGCCCTGCTGCTCTACCCGGTGGTCTGGCTGCTGCTGCTGCCGTTCCGCATCGTCGGCATCGCCGTGGGTGGCGCACTGGAGTTCTTCCGGACCCTGGTGTTCTTGCCGGCCCGCCTGCTGGGCGGCGCGCGCAAGGTCTGACGGCGCCGGCTGCATCACTGGCCCCGCGTGGTCCACGTCAGCGAGTACACCAGCTCTCCGGCTTCATCCTCCTCCACCTCCTCGGGCACGGCGATGTTGTCCTCACCTTCGATGTCGAACCCCACCGCATCCACGAAGCGTCCGGCGGTGAGGTGGATGCGGTATTCCTCCAACTCGGCCACCAGGGCGCCCAGGACATCGGGAGCGTCCTCGTCCTCGCATTCCTGTTCGGCGTCCAGGATCAGGACGAAGCGTGTCCTGTCTCCCGTGGTTTCCATCCAGGCGTCGCCCCGGGCTCCCAGTTCGTCCAGCAGCGCCCAGGCCAGGTGTGCGGGTGACTCGTAGCGAGCCTCGGTGAGAACGCTGAACGGCTTCGCGCCTCGTAGGACCCGCCAGTTCACGTCCAGCGGCCGCAGGTGTCCCAGCGCGCGGGCCACGTCGTGCCGGCCGTCCCAGGCACGGTCGATGTAGCCTTCCTCTTCGGCCAGGCGCTCCGCAGGGTCGTCCTCATTCGAGCGGATGTTGCGCTCCAGGACGGACCAGGTGAGCGCGCCGTCAGGGTCCAGATAGAGCGTATGGGTGGTCTCGCCGACGAGGCACCCGGTCATCAGAAGGCAGGCGGCCAGAACTCCCGCCGGCAAGCTCCAGTTCCTTTTCATGGCGTCCTCCCCGCCGCGGTGTCGCGGCCTCGCTTATCCAGGACGGGGCCGGCACGGAAACCGAACGCCTTTTTTCGGGGCCCCCGGCGCCGCCCCCGGCGTGGTAGATTGGGCCATGGACCGTCAGGAGAGCACGGACCTGCTCCGGCGCGCCAAGGAGGGCTCGGGCGACGCCCTGGAGGTCCTCTACAACCGCTTCGCCGGCAAGCTGCTGGCCCTCATCCGGCTGCGCATGGGTCGCAAGCTGCGCGGGCAGATGGAGTCCCGGGACATCCTGCAGGCCACCCTCCTGAAGTCGTTCCAGAACATCGGCCGGTTCGAGAGCTGCGAGACCAGTTCGCTCCTGGGCTGGTTGGCGCGCATCGCCGAGAACGAGATGCGCGATCTGGGCGACCATCACCGGCGCCAGCGCCGGGACGCCGGGCGCAACGTGCCGCTGGACGAGCAGCCGGGGGAGCTCGCCGCAGGCGGCCGCTCGGCCCTCAGCCAGGTCATCTGGAGCGAGCAAGCCGAGCGGCTGGAACAGGCGCTGGAGTCGCTGGATGCGCCGCAGCGCGAGATCATCCTGCTGCGCAAGTTCGAGGAGCTGAGCTTCAAGGAGGTGGGTGAGCGCCTGGGAAAGAGCGAGGACGCCTGCCGGATGATGCTGGCCCGGGCCATGACGAAGCTCACGCTGAAGATGGCGGAGTTGCCATGAGCGCCGACCCGCGTGTGGAGGAGCTGTTCCTGCGCTTCGTGGAGCATCACGTGAACGAGGGCAGGATCCTCAACGCCCAGGATCTCTGCCGCGGGAAAGAGGCTCTCCTCGAGCCGCTGCAACGGTGCATCCGCGGCTACCTGGCGTTGGACCAGACCCTGGACCAGGGCACGGTGAGCGCTCCGGAAGCCCCGGATCGCGACAAGGACTTGCCGATCTTCGATGGCTTTCAGACCATCGAGCGCATCGGCAGCGGCGGCATGGGTGAGGTCTTCAAGCTGCGCGACCGCAAGCTGGATCGCATCGTGGCCGCCAAGGTGATCCGGCGGGACGCCCGGGTGCACGCTTCCCTGGCCGACTTCCTGCACGAGGCCAAGGCCATGGCGTTGTTCCAGGACAGCCGCATCGTCCAGGTACACGAGTTCCGTGACACCGCGGACCCGCCGGTGATCATCATGGAGTACGTGGACGGCTTCCAGCTCAGCCAGGTGGGTCCATCGCTGGAGTACGCACAGCGCGCACGCATCGTGAAGGGGGTGTGTGAGGCGCTGCACCGCGCGCACTCGCTGGGCATCCAGCATCGCGATCTCAAGCCCGCCAACATCATGCTGGACGCAGCCCTGCAGCCGAAGATCCTCGATTTCGGCCTGAGCGAGAGCGATCCGAGCAGCGGCCACCTGAAGGGAACGCCGCACTACCTGGCGCCGGAGCAGCTCGACCCAGCCCGCCGCATCGATGCGCGCACCGACATCTATGCCCTGGGCGTGATCCTCTACGAGCTCATCTCGGGCTCGGTGCCGTACGACGGCGACACCGTGGTGGACCTCCTGCCCCAGCTCGAGGCCGGGCAACCGCGGCTGCCGGTGGAATTGAACTCCGGAGTGCCGGAGCCGTTGCAGGCCGTCGCACTCAAGGCCATGGAGCGGGATCCGGGCGACCGCTATCCCTCCACCCGCGAGATGGCCCTGGATCTCGAGCGCTACCTCGATGGCCGGCCGGTGCTGGCACGGCCGAGCCTGTACTCCTCGGCCCTGGGCAGGAGGCTGCAGCCCCACCTGGAGCAGATCGAGGAGTGGCAGAGGCTCAAGCTCATCTATCCCCACGAGGCCCGGCGCCTGCGGCTGGCCTACCGCCGCCTGCAGGCGCGCGAGGACGACTGGATCGTCGAGAGCCGCACGCTGTCGTACTCGCAGATCGCACTCTACCTGGGGGCGTTGTTCCTGGTGCTGGGAAGCTTGCTCTACTTCGGCGCGCACCGCTTCTTCGAGGCGGTGGAGGGTTTGCTGGGACCGCTCCTGATCCTCGGCCTCCCCTTCGCCGGCCTCAACGCAGCGAGCCACGTGCTCTACCGCAAGGGGCACCGGGCGGTGGCGGTAGCGTTCTCCCTGGGCGCAGTACTGCTGTTGCCCCTGCTGCTGTTGATCCTGTTTCACGAGGGTGGCCTGTGGCTGGTGACCGCCGGCGACGAGAGCCAGTTCTTCGTGGACGGCCCGGTCTCCAACCGACAGATGCAGGTGGCGTTGCTCATCGCGTGCGCATGGGCGGTGATCCTCGCACTGCGCACCGGCACCATGGCACTCAGCGCGGTGGCGACGCTGCTGGTCTTCTTCCTGAACCTGGCCGTCCTCACCGATCTGGATCTGCGTATCTGGCTGGACGAGGGGCGCTGGGACCTGCTCTCGTTCCATCTCATGCCGCTGCTGCTGCTCATGGCTCTTACGGGCCACCGGATGGAGGCCGGCGGAAGGCCGTGGTTCGCCCAGCCGCTCTATGTCGGCGCCGCGGTGGTGCTGGTAACGTCGTTGGAGCTGCTGACCCTGGACGGCAAGGCCTTCCGCTACCTGGGTCTGTCCATGAAGGGCTACCAGAGCCCCGACGTGGGCGACCCCATCCTCCTGGACACGCTCACCGCCATGACGCTCACCGGCATGATCCTTTACGCGGTGGCGTCCCTGCTGGAGTGGCGCGGCACCGAGGTGGCGGCGCCGGCATCGTTCCTGCTGTTCGCCCTGTCGCCGTTCGCCACGCTGGAACCGGTGGCCTATCTGAACCTCACCGAGGAGTACTCGCGCAGCTTCGGCTGGCTGTCCCTGGTTCTGGCGCTGACGGTGACGTTCCTGAGCCATCACCGCCAGCGCAAGACGTTCTACCTGGCGGGATTGCTCAACACGGTCCTGGCATTGTGGCTCATCACCACACACTACGAGTGGTTCGATGAGCCCACCTGGGCGATGGTGGTCATCGTCGTGGGGCTCGTGGTGCTGGCCGCCGGGTTCCAGCTCTACCGCTACGAGCGCACCCGGCGGCGCGTGGGCTCCAGCTAAGCTAGGAAGTAGGCTCGCTGCTCTCTCTCGGCAGGGGCACCACCAGGTCGAGCATCAACACCCAGTTCTGGCCGCCGTCGTTCCTCCACAGGCGCAGGTAGGTGGCCGGGGAGCGTTGGTCCTTGTCCACCTTTCCCATGGTCCCCTTGCCGTAGGAGTAGGCCAGGTCTCCGTTCTTGGAGAGGCCGGCTCCCTCCAGCGCACCGCTCACCAGAACCGAGAGCTGGGGCAGCGCCTTGAGGGCATGGTCCTTGCCGGTGATGGGCAAGACGTTACGCCGGTAGACGCGCAGGTCGTCTGCGCCGTGCTTGTCGTAGAGCTCCTTGAGCAACTCCAGCGAGGTCACGTTGGCGAACCTCTTGTCGATCTGGGACAGGGCCGGGATGGACTCGCTGAGAGTGTCCATTGGCCCGCCCTTTCGGACCCCGACCTCCAGTTCGGCCTTCCTCCGCGGCTTCTTGTGCGGGATGCCGTGATCCACCACCACCTGCCATCTGGTACCCTGTTTCTCCCACACCGAGACGAAGTGGCCGTGCTGCACCACGGGAGTCTCGTTGTTCTCGGTGGCCGCCTGGTTGTACTGGAACGGTCCCGTGGAGAAGGCCAGATCGTCGGAGCTGGCCACTTCGACGTAC
This sequence comes from uncultured bacterium, assembly GCA_965371955.1. Taxonomy (GTDB): domain Bacteria; phylum Acidobacteriota; class Polarisedimenticolia; order CBDVAL01; family CBDVAL01; genus CBDVAL01. Next base: position 15,345 of record CBDVAL010000063.1, read on the forward strand.
GTGGGCTCCCAGGTCAACTGGGCGGTGATGTCGTCG